>NZ_JACJOO010000088.1 GCF_014695575.1 Leptolyngbya sp. FACHB-8
CTCTAACTGCTCCAGGCTCTCCGTCACCGTGACTTGAAAAGGACGTCCTGTCATCGCCCATCACCTCAAAGAGGACTCTTCTAGTTTGGCGCAGCTTCATATTTGTTTGGTATTACATCTAGTACCGCTTTAGCAGCAGACTCCAGAACCATTATTTTTTTCGCCACTTCGCGATAAAAAACAACGGTTCTGGAGTCTGCTGCAGAATGTGAAGCAGGTTATAAGTCCTGCTCAATTTCTACCAGTTTTTGCCGTGATAATTGCCCCAACTTAATCGTGACTCTAGACTTAGAAACTCCATAGGTTTTCGCCAACAGCTTAATCAACTCGGCATTGTTTTAAGGGTTGTTTTTTCCTGCGCGAAGCGCAGGAAAAAACAACCCTTCCAGATAGCTGTAAAACGTGCCCTAGTAGTCTAGAAATAGCATATCGAAGGTATCCACATGATCGGGTGGAAGCACCACAGGGGGCGGTTGGACAGGATTACCTTCAGCCGCCCGCATCTGATCCACCGAGTTCTCCATGTGGGCAACATGGCGATCGAGAACGGTAATGCGATCGCAAATCTGCTGTCGTCGTTGATCTAGACTTTCCAACTCTTGCTGGAGCCGCTTCTTCTCAACTACCAACTTATAAATATCAAGAAAAGCCGCCGCTTCCGACTTCTGGCGGGGCATAGTAGAAATCTTGGGACGAATGATTCCGCGATGTTGGGAGCGGGGCATGGACGCATTCCTCAGCTAGCGACCCGAACGGTCTTATTCTTCCCACTATTCCATTCCCCTCATCGGAAATCCGACAAACTTCGCATTCATTTATGTCCAGGAATTTGTGTTGTGGGTGGGGATGCTTCGCATCCCTACCCACAACACAATTCGTAAGTCCTAATGTCCACAGTTCCAAGCGTTTTTTGCTGACTCATAACTATAAAGCCCAGATGCTGCCTGTTAAGCAAGCAGCATTGGGTGCATCCCACTTTTGCAGATTTGGAAACCCACTTTTGTAAGTGAGGCGGGCTTAGCCCGCCTCACTTACAAAAGTGGGATGCACCCGCAGCATTTAGCTACTTTGGACTGCTTACTTCCTGCGGGGAAGAATTAAGTGCGATAGGCAAGACGCAAGCTTTGATAGAGCAGGAAGAAGGAGGCGATCGCCATCAGTCCACCCCAAAACCAGTAGGGTAACAGCAAACTCTGGGCGATCTGCCCCGAATCTGACAACATAAAACGTCCGCCGATTAAAGCCTGACGAGTGAAGAGATAATCCAACTGGTGATACGTGCTGATACAGGCTTGTACCCCCAAGAATTGGATGGAGAAAACTTGCAACCAACGAGAACCCCTCAGAGCGATCGCCAGAATTGCTAACCCCATCAAAGGAATAGCCACGAGGCCAAAGAGCGATCGCACCCAGATCAACGCCGACAGTACCAACGTTCCTCCCAACAGCAGCAGAGCCGTACGAGCCGAAGCCCGACTGCGAGAAGCCAGGATTAAAGCCGCACCGGCCAACGGAGGCCCCATTGGCCCAGCCGCAGACACCAACGCTCGCCCCAGAGGCCCCAAAACTCGCACATCACTGTGAAAAGCTACCCCGGAGCTATTCGGAAAAATCAGCAATCGCTTAAAGTTGCCCCCCAACAGCATAGCCATCAGACCATGCCCCATTTCATGAAACCAGGTGGCAAGAATACTGAAGGGATAAAGAATGTAGTTGCCAAAGGGAAACTGCCAGAGCAAGACGGTCACGATCGCCGCAGACACCAACCAGGTCAACCCAACGCGATCAGGAGCTTTGTCCATACCTATCATCGAATCATTCCAGCGATCGCTCATAGAGGCCGCACCAAAATGAAGGGATCGCTTCCACTCTAGCGATTCCTTCAACAAATTGACCATTTCTCAAAACTTGAGCTGCCTTAATATCTCACCTTAATCGGCACCGTCTTCAAATCTGCCTCCAGAGCTTCGACTGATCCATAACGGTTTTCTAAAGTCGGTTCCGTCAGCCGATGCAAAATGGGCACCATCTCCTTCGGCAGTTTAGGAATCAGGCTAGCTCGGAACCGGAGTTGGCCTTCCTGATCACCGTAAAATACAACGGGGTTATGGCCGGTGATCAGGAAGGCCAGCAGCGGAGCCAGGGCGAAGAGGTCAGTACCGGGGGAAGCATGGAGCTGCATTTGCTCGGGAGCAAAGTAGCCGCGTGAACCGGGAAGCATGGGCCGTCCCAAAATAACCCGTTTAATAACCCCAAAGTCGACCAGAGCCAGGGTGTCTTGCTCAGGGTTATAAATGATGTTTTGAGGCCGTAGATCACGGTGGGCAACGGGAGGCGTGAAGTCATGGAGATAGCCAAGGATCTGGCAGAGTTCGAAAATCCAGGCGATCGCCCGCTCCACCGTGACAGGCCCATGGGCAGCAATATAATCCCGCAAATTTTGACCGGGCATCATCTGCATCACAAGGGCAGGCTTTTTCCCTTCGGAGAAAAACTCAATCAGGTGGGGAAGATGTGCGTGATGAAGATGGCGCAGGGTTTCGGCTTCATGCTCCAGGCTGGCGAGCACTTGAGGGTCTTTGAGCCACTCCTCGTTTAAGGTTTTAAGGGCCACAGTCCGACCTGCACGCCAGGCTTGATAAGTAATACTCAGGTCGCTCTGACCGAGCACCGTAAGCAACTGATACTTACCCAGAGTATCGAGCACCTTCAGGGGTTGACCACAATCAACACAAAACAGGTCTCCCCCCCGTAAGTGGGGGCAATCCTGGTCAAAAAAACCAGGGAATGAGCTAGGCCTTTCCCCAGAATCCATAGAAGGGATCATGGAAATTGGATCGGCCGGCTCATCAGAATCGGCTTCAGGGTCAATTTGAAGATGCGCCGGAACGGGAATGATGCCACTAATCGATGAGTAGGAAGCCCCCTCATGCGGCACACCTCGCTCCAGACCGGGAAAACCGGTCTTACGATCTGTGACTTCGGTCGGTATCAGTATGTTTTCACCCCGAGGTTGAGTCTCAGTGCGGTTAGCCCGCATGGCAGCTGTGTCTTCCTTCAGAGCCTCAGGCCCCAACCGAATTTTGATATTCGGCCCTGAGCGAGCCAGGCGAATGATCGACCCGTCAGAGACGGGCACCTGGGTAATACGTTTCCCATCTAGATAGGTGCCATTCGTACCGAGGTTAACAGCTTCCCAGTTTGCGCCCACTCGTCGCAACTCAACGTGATGGCGAGAAACAACGGCACTGTAGAGAATGACATGATTATCGGTGGATCGCCCAATACGAATCACAGACTCATTTTCAAACGTCCAGAGCTGTACTGGGATTTGCTTGATCGGGTGCAGGAGGGATAGGGTAATCACACTGATGGGGAGATGGGTGATAACGGGTTGATCGAAGTGTCGAGGTGGGCAGAACTCCGGTAAGGGCGGTAAGGTCAGCGTAAGGGGAAACGTCCTCACTTATAAAGGCAATTCTAGAGGAACCGTAGAAGACCGGGCGATGGCCAGGGCGGTAAAGGCCAAATGAGCTTAAGATAGTTGGAAAATGAAGGTCACCTTGTCCCCCTTACCGAGGGAAAGGCGATCGCCCGGACGCAACCGATGACGGTTCCCCATGGGCAAGGGCATGTTGTTGACGTAAGTGCCATTGGAACTACCCACGTCCTCCAGGTAATAGGCGTCACCCTCTACTCGGATATCAGCATGGATGCGCGAGACGATCTCAGAATTTGGGAAACCTGATACGTCGATGTTAGGGGGAATGCGATCGTTCGGCTTGCCCAGATGAACAACGGTAAGATGCCCTGGAATTTCAAGTAAAGTATCTGTCTGCACATGCAACAGGCGAGCGGTCTGAAGTTGCAGTTGGGTCGCTGTAATGGGAGCCGGTACTTGTGGTGGTGGCGGCGGCGGTGGGGGTACGACAACTTCTTGCCCTGATAGGGGCGGCATTGAGGGAAGCGCTACTTCCTCTCCTGCCGCAGGAGGTACAGCAGGAACCCCAACTTCAGCCACTAACGGGTCAGGCATGGCAAGGGGATCTAGAGGCGGTAGATCGGGGATATCCAGACCCGGAGTGGGAGCAGGGGGTATGGTAGCACTGGCATCGGGTGCAACAGCCGGGCTTCCCTTTAGATTAGACCCACACTGACCACAAAAGCTTGCGTCAGCCTGCACCTTTGCCCCGCAACTCGGGCAATTCATCATGGTGGGTAGAGGTGTGTAGCAGGCTTCACACTGAATAGCTCCGTCGGGGTTTTGGTGGTTGCAGTTTGGGCAGACAATCATCGTTGCAATCTCTCGGCTGTGTTCCCATCAACGACATCCTAAGCGAGCCGATGTGTTGGAAACAATTTTTTAATGTCCTGTTATGCATTTTGGCTGAAATCTGAGCTATCGGCACCCTCATCTTAGAATTGGCTGATTTTTGGGGGGCTATACCCCCCAAAAACCAACAATTCTCTTTTATTTCGTTTTTAATGCCGGTACGTGACATTAAAAATTGACAAAGCACTAGGCTTGGGGCCAGGCCGCTGCATCCAGTAACCAATACAGCATACCCTGTGGTTGAATGAGCCGGGAGGGGTACTGATCAGCATCTCCTTCAGGGGCAAACACCTGGATTAGGGCAGGATGCTTGCTAGCTCCAGAAACCATGAATACAACGCGATCGCTCTGGTTAATCAAAGGCACAGTGAAGCTGATGCGGGGTTGACCGTCTTTGTTGCCAACTGTGATCAGGCGATCGCGGACTCCCAGCGCTTCTGTATGGGGAAAGAGGGAGGCTGTGTGTCCATCGTCTCCCATACCCAGGAGGATCATGTCCAGGGTTGGGACGGTGCCGGAAGTGTTGCCCAAAAAGGCTTTGAGTTCCTGCTCATAGCGATCCGCTGCGACAGCAGGGTCGGCGTCATCGGTGGGCATGGGGTGGATGTTTTCGGCAGGAATGGGGACGTGGTCGAGCCAGGCGCGGCGTGCCATCCCAGCGTTGCTATCGGGGTGATCGTGAGGAACGTAGCGTTCGTCGCCCCAAAAGACATAAATCTGCTCCCAGGGGAGGGATTGTTGGGCGATCGCTTCATACAGCGGTTTGGGGGTGCTGCCTCCGGCCAGGGCAATAGTGTAGCGTCCATTGCGGGCGATGGCTTCTTGGACGCTTTGTAGCACTAATTCAAGCGATCGCGCGACGAGGGCTTCGCGATCGGGAAACACTTCGACTTGGCGGGGCTTAGCGGAATCCATAGCATTTCTCCGGAAAGTGGAATGGTGTGCCTCAGGGCCTCGAGTGTGGATTGGTAATCGGAGGTTTGAGGTTCTCCCCAGGTTTAAGGGCGATCGTCTGGATTCGCAGAAATATTAACGATTTCTAAGGGTTTGGCTTAGGGTCTGGGGGACAAAGTGGTGTGTTATGGCGTGGCTCTCCTGCCATAATTGGCTTGAATGTGGCGCTTCGCATCGGTGGGAGAGGATCAGGTTTATGCGCTGTAGGAAATAAGTCTGCTTAGGTACGCTTTATGCAGATCAGTTCTTATTCTTAGGTTCCTCGGCTCACTGAATATGATGTGCTATCCGGTTCGTGAGTGGCACATCATTTTTAATGTTTATTGATGCCTACCGACTGAGTACTCGAAAAATCAGTTTTGGGTTTTTGGATATTGTTATCGCTTGGATGGTTAGGACATGGAGAGACAGTAGGTTCTAGGTTCCTTCTTTCATGGCTCTCGCCAGAGCCATGACGCCGTAAACTCGGATTCCTTGCTGTTTGAAGGCATGGATAGCCGCTTGGGCTGTAGCTCCAGTGGTATAGATGTCGTCCAGGAGTAGAACGCTTGAGTTGGATGGGCAGTGCCACGGCGGATTGACTTGCATCGCTCCCATCAAGTTTTTGCTCCGTTGGTCTGTAGAGAGGCCGAATTGCGCATGGGTGGAGCGAACGCGGAGTAAGGCACGTCGTTCGAGGGGGAGGCGGGTGATCTGGCAAAAGCTGTCAGCCAAAAGTTCGGCCTGGTTGAAGCCCCGTTGCTGGTGTTTGTCAGGATGCATGGGGATGGGAACGACCAGGAGTTTGGGGGGGTGTTGGATGGATTTCCAGGAGCGGCCCATCCAGTGCCCCAGGGGTTGAGCTAGCTGGGGATGGTTTTCGTATTTGAGGCTGGCGATCGCCCGTTTCAATGCACCTCCATACTGCCCCCAGGCAAACACAGGCGGCGTTTCCTGTTTGAAGCTGGTGAGGGTAGGGAGCTGGCAGTGCTGTACCTGTCTGATACAGCTGGGGCACAACTCCTGTTGGGTTGGCCGTTCGCAGAGAGGGCAGTCCTTCGCGAGTACTAAATTTACAAGTGGTTCGAAGTAGCGTGTCCACCCTGAAAAACTCGGCATGGAGGAGGTCTCATTGATATAGTAGATTTCCAAGTAACGGTCTAACTCGGTTAATCGAGCCCAACCGTTAGGAAGATGTAGCTATGACAGAAGAGTGCCAGAATCAACAGCAATCTCCAAACGTTTGCCTTGAACTCACCGGGCTCAGCCCTGTGATGTTTAATGGATTTGGCATTTAACAAATCTATAGTTCCGCTTGAATCGGTTAGAACTAACATAGTTTTACTTAGTTATTGCTTTGGGCTACCTTCCCAGGGGCCGCCCTGTTGACGTTCTGTACCGAGGTCACAAACCCAACCGAAACGATTGACGCGTTTTACATTTCCCATGGCATTACCACTACCCACAAAAGCAGCTCGCGATTTACCGGCTATTAACGAACGTATTCGTTTTCCACAAGTCAGAGTTATTGATGTTGACGGTACCAATCTCGGCGTGATGCACCCGAGGGATGCTCAAAGAGTGGCAGAGGAGAAAGAGCTCGACCTGGTTCTTGTAAGCGGTGAAAAAGCCGACCCGCCGGTTTGCCGCATTATGGACTACGGCAAATATAAATTTGAGCAGGAAAAACGAGCGCGGGAAGCACGCAAGAAGCAGCATACCTCTGAAATCAAAGAGGTGAAGATGCGCTACAAGATTGAGGAGCACGACTACAACGTCTGTGTAAACCGGGCTGAACGCTTTATCAAATCGGGCGATAAGGTAAAGGCGACAGTCATCTTTAGAGGCCGAGAAATCCAACATAAGGATTTGGCCGAAACCCTGCTAAAAAAGTTGGCATCGGATTTAGAGCCTGTTGCTGAAGTGCAGCAAGATCCCAAGCAAGAAGGCAAAAATATGATTATGATGCTGGCTCCAAAACGTTAGAGTCTGCCTTAAAAGTTGTTTTTTCATGCGTTTCGCGCATGAAAAAACAACCTTCAGGCAGCTCTAAAGCATGCCCTAATCTTCGTTCCCTGTAAGGGTGGGCTGACTCACCTTTACCCGGTAGACCATAGCCGCTGTATTGAGCGGTTTGTTTTGCTCTGCTCTACGTCTGCAAAAGCAAATCTAACCTTCTGGAAAACGTTCGCTATGGAGTTTTGCAGTTCGCTGTTGTTTGTTTTTGAGCTGAGAATCTGGCGTAGCTACAGACAAAACCTCTCAGGAGATTTCCAGATAAGAACTTCCCCATTATTTGGAAAAAAGGCGCGGCTTCGCCGCGCCTTTTTTCCAAATAATGGGGATATTGTTTCTCAGAAATCTCCTAGGACTTAGATTTTTCCGTTGGGGAACTTTGCCTCCCAACGGAAAAATCTAAGTCCTAGAGGTAGTTTTATTTTTTGCCCTGTACTGAGCAGTACTTCAACAAAAATTTACAAGTCCTGTGTATGCTTGTGGAGTCTACCCCACAAAAGATACAGGTTTGGCATACACCAGGTTTCTTGAGGTCGGTTTAGGCCAGTAAAAAGGGAATGATGAGGTTAGAAGAATAGTAAACATCAAAAAAGGGCGATCGCTATCACCCTTTTTATGGTTATGACAGCCTGCTCCACAACTCATCCTGACCGCTGGTGTCTTTCACTTAATCGACCCGTATAATCCGGCCCACCTACTTTACGTGGAGGAAAGTACCCTAAAGGTCTGAGCTGACCTCTGGGTTTGCTTCGTTTTCCTCTATGCCAACATCTACCGCTCACCCAGTCAAAACTTGTACCATCATCGTCAGGTTGAGGCACCATTAGGGGTTAGAGCATCTGCAGGGACATTACCCAGACTGCATGGACACCAACACCGGGTCGCCGACCCATACTTACAAAAAATCCTTGCTTGAGCGCACCCTCCTGCGCTGGCTTAACCTGCGGGCCGAAGAGAGTGCCCGAACCTTCTGGATGTTCGCCTTCTACACCGCTACCTCGATTGGGGTCCTGTGGCTGGAAGTGAGCATTGCCGCTAAGTTTCTGGATGCGTACGGGGCCGAGGCGTTGCCCTGGATTTACATCGTCAGTGCGGGCATTGGCACGATTTTGGGGTTCTTCTACTCATTCCTCCAAAAGTTTTTGCCCCTGCGCCGAGTGATTGTCATTATTGCTGTATTGATGGCTCTGCCATTGCTGGTGTTCCGGGTAGGCCTGAGTTTGCCCTTGATGGTGGGCTACACGGTGTTTCTCATGCGGCTATGGATGGAAGCCATCTATGTACTAAATGAGCTGAACACCTCCATTACCGCCAACCAGCTTTTTAATATTCGAGAAATTAAACGCACCTATCCTCTCATTAGCAGTGGAGTGTTGGTGGCCGACGTCCTCAGTGGTCTTTCATTGCCTCCGCTTCGCAACCTGATTGGTCTGGATAACATTATTCTTGGAGCTTGTTTACTCCTATTAATTGGCGCTCTCATCCTGTTTTACCTGAGCCAGACCTATCGCCAGTTTTTCCCCGATTCTTCACGACGGCGGCTCCAGGAACGTCAGCCTGACTTTACAACACGACGCCTTCGAGGACCATTGCAGCGATATGTCATTCTGGTCATTGCGTTCTTTGTGATGGCTCAGGTGCTCTGGCTGCTGCTGGATTACCAATATTTGGCACAGCTAGAACAAAATCTAAACCTGGATAATCTAGTTGATTTTCTCGCCATCTTCAGCGCCATTCTGGGCACCTTCGAGCTCTTGCTGCAATGGTTTGCCTCAAGCCGCATGATTGAGCGTTTGGGGGTGTTCATTGTCACCATGTCGTCTCCGGCCCTGCTGTTTGCCGTCAGTGGGCTGGCCCTCGGGGGAGCCGTCAAACTGTTTATCGGCGTGATCCTTCTACGGTTTCTGGATGAATTGCTGCGATATACCGTATTGGCGACCACGGGGCCTATTCTCTTCCAGCCAGTTCCCGATACCGTACGGAGCCGTATTCAATCTTTTGTGCGCGGAATTGCAGAACCCGTCGCCACAGGGTTGATGGGGGTGCTGATGTTGGGTGTGTTGGCGATGTGTAAACGCTACTTCGGCAGTCTTGATGAAGCTGCCTATGGGGATGTTGTCAGCAAGGCGTTTGTTGGCATGATTGCGATCTTTAGCCTGATCTGGTTATTTACGGTCTGGCGGTTGCGATCGCGCTACGTCGAACTGCTGGTCAAAAGTGCTGACCGTGGGGATCTCAGTCTTTCCGATGTAGACCTGCGAACCTTCAAACGGGCCATTGTGGAAGCCTTGGGCCGGGGGACTGATGCTGACAAGAAATCCTGTATTGAGTTGCTCACCCACATCGATCCCAAAAATGTCGGGGATGTGCTCAGCCCAATGTTGCCTCAACTCTCCCCAGCTTTGCAACGGCAAAGCCTGGAGGCGATGGCCGAGTATCCCAGCGAGATCTATTTGGCTGGGGTGCGATCGCTTCTCTTTGAAGACCTAAAACCCGATGTGCTGGCCCTGGCTCTGCGCTACATCTGGCTGACAGACCCTAACCCCGAAATCGGCCAGCTCCGCCCCTACCTCAACTCTGACATTGACCCCGAAGTGCGAGGCACCGCCGCGTCATTAATGCTGCGTCGGGGTAATCCTCAGCAGAAGGCCGAGGCTACCGATACCTTACGCCGAATGCTCACCCATAAGCGGGAGCGGGAGCGGGTGATGGGTTGTCGAGCCTTGGGAGAAGCGGTTTACATGCAAGCCCTGCGGCTCTACATCCGACCGCTGTTGCAGGATGAGTCGCTGCGAGTGCGCTGTGCGCTGTTAGAGGCGATCGCTGCCACACGCCTGGAGGAATATTACCCCTCTCTATTGCGGGGACTGTATTACAAATCCACGCGTGAGGCCGCTACGCTGGCCCTGGTCAAGCTGGGAGATGATGCCATCCCCATGCTTGTAAAGCTAGGCGAAGACATCTATAAACCAGAGCTGGTGCGCTCTCAAGCCTGGCTTACTCTGGGGCGAATTGGCACACCCCAGGCCATTGAAGCTCTAGTCTCCCACCTGATGGCTGCTTGGGGGCATACCCGCCGTTCGATCCTCCGCATCTTGCTGAAGCTACCTCAAGAACGGGGCATTGATGCGGTGGCTGACATTCTGGGTCGCCAGGGGGTTGAAACTCTAATCAACCAGGAATTGCAATTCATTGGGCATACCTACGCTGGCCTGCTGGATCTAGCTCCCGATCGCATTGCTGGCGATGATGCCGAACTATGGCGGCGCGCGATGCGAGATGCCCAGGAGGATTCTCGTCAGCGCATTTTCTTGTTAATGCGTTTTCTTTATTCTTCCAGCACGATTCAGGCCGCTCTGTTCAACCTGCAATCCAACTCCTGGGAAAGCAACGCCCGAGGTCTGGAGATCTTGGACAACACTCTAGATATCGAGAGTAAGGGGGCCTTGCTTAATGTGTTGGATCGGCGCAGCGATCGCGAAAAATTGGACAGCCTCTCCGATTTCATGGAGTATCAGCCCTTGTCCCCTAGCCAACGACTGCGGCATTTGTTGGATTTACGCTACTTCCTGTCAGACTGGGTGACGGCCTGCTGCTTCCACCTGGCTCGGCAACAGCGCTGGAGCCTGACGGCAGAGCAAACCGTCGCCGGGTTGCGACATCCCACAGGGTATGTTCGAGAGGCCGTGCTGGCTTACTTAAGTGTGGCTTCCCCTCGCTCCCTTCAAGAGTTCCTCCCGTTGTTGCAGCAAGACCCCGATCGCCTGGTCATGGCTCAGGTAAATTATCTGATGGCAAAGCTGAGGCTGGCGGTTGATCGAAGCAATTCCTCAAATGGGCATGCTAAACCTGCGCCCTCTATGACAGACACGACCGGACTAAACCCGATTTAGTCTGTAACGCTTGATCTAGAGGGAATTTATGCATCAGGGGAACTATAATGAGCCGTTATGCTACTGACCAGCGTTGATCGATTACTATTTGTTCGAGCCGTCCCCATCTTTCAGGAATTGCGGGATGACTTTTTGGTAAGGCTGGCATCCATTATGGATGAGTTGTCCTTCCCAGCCCGGCACACCATTTTTACCGAGGGGCAAGAGGGGCGATCGCTCTATATTCTCGTTTCAGGGCGGGTGCATGTGCATGTGGGCGATCGCGAGCTGGCTCGTCTTGATAAGGGAGCCTGCTTCGGAGAAATGTCAGTATTCGATGCAGAACCACGTTCTGCCTCCATTACCACCATTGAAGCTTGCGAGTGTTTGATGCTCACTCAACAGCAGCTCTACGAGGCGATCGAGGAAACTCCTGGTATCGCTGTCAACATCATTCGCCTCCTTTCCCGTCGTATCCGTGAGCAAAACATCAAAATTAACGAACTTCAGGAAACGAGTGGAAAGCGGCTGCCTATAGCCATCCACGAAAAATTAAGTGGCTTATAAGAATTTCCATACTTGTGGTGAATATCGCAGTAGTCACAAGGCCTATAGCAAAAAGGGGTGGGCTAATCCCACCCCTTTTTACAGTATTCAAATTGATTACAGCGCTTTTCAAACGCTTCAAATCTGGTTGTTTTTGTGAGAGCCGCGCTGAGCGCGGCTCTCACAAAAACAACCGTGGCTGATTCAAGCGCAAAGCGCTGTAAGTACAAGAGGGAGTGTGTGGCAGCACACACTCCCTCTTGTACTTAATCAACCTACACAGGACTTACGCAAGCCCGCTATCCGTAGCGCATTTGTGTTGTGGGTGGGGTGCGAAGCACCCCACCCACAACACAAATGCGTAAGCCCTGCTACATAAAGCGGTAGGCTTTAGGACACATGATTATCGGGGCAAAGCAAAGGGATCGGCATCGAGTGGATCAGGTGGTAACTCTCCTTGAGGAGAGGGCTGTGTCCTTTGAGGCTGAGCTTGAGGTTGAGGTTGGGGAGGAGCCGAAGGCTCAGCTTGGGACCGGGGTGATGGAGCCGCACTGGGTGCGAGGGGATCACCTGGCAAAGGAGTGAAGGTTGTTCCCGGAGGCAGCGTACCCGGAGCTACAGGTGTAGTTTGATTACCCTCAGTGCCCCCCTGACTACCGGGAGCTTCTGGCAGCGTGGCTAAGGCAACGCGATCGCCTCCCACCGAACGTAGAATATCGAGCACCTGAACCACATCGTTGTAACTGGCTAGCCGCGACGCGTAAAGCACCATAATCCCGTCGGGATTTGCGTCTCGAAACTCCACCAATCGCCGTTGCAGTTCCTCTGCACTGACCGCTTCTTTGTCGATATAGATCAAGCCGACAGGATCTACGCTAACCAGTAACATCTCCCGCATCTGAGTAATGCCACTGGTCGCGCGGGGTAAATCAACATTAATCCCTGCCTGCCGGGTGAGTGTTACCGACGCCAATAGAAAAAATGTCAGGATGCAGAAGATAACGTCAATTAGCGGAATTAACTCAATCCGAACTTCCGTCGCACTCGGTTGATACTTGACCTTCATAGAAGAGAGCCCAAATAAACAGCGCAGGTAAATGGAGTAATAGGCTTCAGGGTTCGATAGACTCCTGAACCTCAGTCGGGGTATCTGAGGCACTATCAGGTGAAGTCACTCGCAAGTGACCACTATTATTTTGTGCGCTGCCTCGTTTGGCCCAATTTTGCCGGTAAAGCAACTCAAGTTCGTTGCCCGCTTTCTGAAAGAGCTTGACCTGTCCAGAAGCTAAACCCTGGAAAACTCGATAGAAGGCGAGGCTAAGCAAGGCGACGATCAAACCAGTGGCAGTAGAGTAGAGGGCTTCGGCGATCCCAAAGGATACACCTTCAGTCGCACTGGTACCAATATCCCCAAGGCGAATATTTCCCAGGGAGCTGATTAGACCTAGCACCGTACCTAGCAGACCGAGTAGGGGAGCGATCGCAATAGTCGATTCGAGGATCTTGTCCCCCCGTTGCATAGCAGCTAATTCCTCATCGGCAGAAGCTTCTAAAGCCAACTTCAAAACATCTGGCTCCGGGTCATACAGCTCGAGGGCTGAGTTGAGGAAACGACCAATGGGCTGATCCGTGGAGCGGCGGGCAATATCTGCAGCAGCACCCCAATCCCGGCGAGCTGCTTCTAACACACGTCCGGCGATTTCCCGCTCGCGGGTTAGCATCTTCCACCAGAACCAAGCTCGCTCAATCGCTACCGAAAGCGACAAAAAGGACAGTATCAGTAGCGGGTACATTACAACCCCGCCTCTGGAAAATGCCTCGGCAATATTCACAACCCATGTCCTCCCAAACGTCCCTCGCAGACTCTATCGCAATCTGGGGTCCCAATCAAAGTATGCGAACTCATTTTAGTAGCTATGTCGTATTCCAGTTAATTCTAGTTTTCGCTTCGGTAATCGGGTTATCCGCACGAAGCGTCTCAATTCAAAAAATCCACCTCAAACATTGACGAATTTTTTCCCGGAAAGTGCCACTCATCTTCCAAAATTAGGATGCTTTCAGGAATGAAATTACCTCTTGACGCAGGTGGTTTGCTTGCTCTGTAAGCAAACCACCCACCTCACAGGTAAATTCCTAGGCAGAAATCCCCTTACACCTTCATAAATTCGGGTTTTGAGGGGGTAAATCGTTAGGCAGCTTCACCCCGCAACGATTCATGCAGGAAGTCTATTGCATAAAGATTTGTCAGGCGATCGCCAACTCCAGAGCCCCTAAAACCCCTGGGTCTGGCTCGTCAAAGCGTTAGGTTATGTCTAGTCATTCAACAATTTCGTACCGAACAACTTGCAATGCTTTCTACAAGGAGTGACAGCATAAAAGGTTAGATGCGTTCTCTTCATATAGTGCAATAATGTACTCGCGACTCGTGAAAATCGAACGGTTGCTTACGTCTCGATTAGCAATCCAGTCGTTGTAGCTCAAGCAAATTCCCTAAAAACAGATCATGGCCACACTCGAAGAAAATAAGCGCGTCTGGGATGGTAAATACAAATGGCCTCAGGGCGGAGACGAATGGTCAGCAGCCTGGGGTGGTGCTCGGATGCAATGGTATGGAACACTTCTACCCCGGATTCATGACTTTGTTCCTGCGGACTCTATCCTGGAAATTGCCTGTGGCTATGGACGCTGGACTCAGTTTTTAAAGGATCTCTGCAAAGAGTTAACAGTCGTTGATCTCTCGGCAAGCTGCGTCAAAGCGTGCAAAGAGCGATTTGCGGATGAGACCCACATTAAGTATTTCGTTAATAACGGTAAATCCCTCGACATGATTCCTGATGAGTCGATGGATTTTATTTTCAGCTTCGACTCCCTCGTGCATGCCGAGGCTCCCATTCTCAAGGGTTACGTTACTCAGTTGAAGCGTATCCTGAAGCCTACAGGGATTGCCTTTATCCACCACTCGAACCTGGGTGAATATCCAATTTATAGCCGCATTACTCCCTTCTCCAAAACCCATAAAATTCTGGCCAAGCTGGGGGTGATGGAAGAAAACATCCATTGGCGTGAAGGGGGCGTAACCGCAGCAGACGTTGCGGCTCATGCAGATGCTAACGGCTTGCGGTGCATCAGCCAGGAAATCGTGAACTGGGGTACAAAGAAAGCACTGATCGATTGCTTTTCGGTGATCGTGCGTCAAGATTCTCCCCATTGCCATGACACCGAAGTCATTCGCAACCCTCGAATGATGGAAGAGGCTGATACCTTACTGAAGTTGTCGAAGCTATACGAGCCCAATACAGCCCGTTAAACTTCAAACAATTAAAGCGCTGTGCAGGTTGATTAAGTACGGTGGTGTGGGGCACTTCGTGCCCCACACCACCGCTTCTGTACTTAACGCACTTGCACATTGCTATATCGAGCGGGGAGCTGAATTCTTCCCGCTCGATTGCTTTAAATATCACCTTCTCCTTCAAAAAGCGTGCGCAGGGGTTGGGCGTTAATCTGGCAGGTTTCGCTCAGGTAGCGCGACAAAATATCTGATTGACCGTGGGTGACGTAAACAGTTTTGGCTTCTGTTTGCTGAACCGTCGCAATGAGACTGGGCCAATCGGCGTGATCGGATAGAACAAAGCCGCGCTCGTAACCGCGACGGCGACGGGCACCCCGTACGGCCATCCAGCCTGATGCAAAAGCGGTTTGAGGGTGTTGAAAGCGTTTCATCCAAGCTGAACGATGGGCTGAAGGAGGAGCCAGAATTAAATCCCCCTTAAAGCGATAGTCGCGAGGCATCGCTGAAACGGGAGTGGTTGGGGCCATTTCAACGCCAACTTCACGATAGATTTCAGTTAAGGCGTGAATTGCGCCGTGGACGTAGATAGGGCGATTGTCTCCGCTGTCCGTCTGAAAGTTGCTCAATCTCTGCAACTCTCCCAGCACCCGCTGAGCCTTACCAAAGGCGTAACAGAAAAGAATTGAGGGGCGATCGCTATCCCCTTGCCACCAATCATAAATTTGCTGGGCAACCTCTGCTCCCGTTTGCCAATGGTAGATGGGTAAACCAAAGGTAGCCTCCGTAATAAAGGTGTCACAGGGAACCACTTCAAACGGGTCACAGGTTGGATCGGCGCAACGTTTATAGTCACCTGAAATGACCCAAACTTCCTCCTTCGATTCCACTCGGAGCTGGGCTGATCCCAGTACATGCCCGGCAGAGTGGAACGATACCCAGACATCTCCCAATTTTAGTTTTTCTCCATATTCGACCCCCTGAAGGTTGGTGCGATCGCCCAACCGCTTGCGCAAAATCCCCTCAGATATATGGGTGGCAAAGTACTGCTGCGAACCTGAGCGAGCATGGTCGGAGTGGGCGTGGGTAATGAGAGCCCGTTCCACCGGACGCCAGGGATCAATATAGAAGCCGCCCTTCTCGCAATACAGCCCCTGAGCTTGAACTGAAATGAGGGACATTGGCTAGCTCCTTTCAGCAGATGGCTGTGTTTAAAGGTTGTTTGAAAGGTTGATCCGTCTATGCAGACGGATTAACCTTTCAAACAACCTCTTAGGATCTTAGACTGAATTGAAATTCTGTAAGCTGAGGAGCTGACAAGCCAGGTTCTTAGCTCAAGAAACCCGAAAAATTTATAGCTTGATAGCCCACTCCCAGAAGAAGAGAAGGCGGATGCAAAACATCCACCTTCTCTAGTTGTTGCTAACAATAAATTATGGAGCGATCGCCTGCACTCTTCCAAATAGGTAAGACGCTCATTCTACAAAGGTTTGAGTTAATCTCTCTAACAGCCTAAAGACTCCCGAGTATCAACACCTGTAGTGGGATTTGTACCGCTGGCCGTTTTACAAAGATGGGAAACCTGCTCACGATCGATTACGGCGAAGCTAAAATCGGCCCCGGTAACGTTGGCATCCTTGAAATTTGATTTCAACATCATGGCAGAGGTGAAAATGGCGTCTGTTAAATCGGCCTCGGCCAGGTTCGTAATGTAGGCAATGCCATCGCTAAAGTTAATACCATGCAGATTGGCCCCTCGCAAATTGGCCCCGTTGAATACAGCGCCTGTCAAATCAGCATTGCTGAAATCAACCCCTTGTAATTTGGCATCACTAAATTCGGCCCGTACCAGGTTCTGGCCCGAGTAGTTCTGCGTGGTGGGCTGTACGTCGTCATAAGCGCGAATTGCTGCAGAACTGGCAGCATCTGCTGGAGCTACAAACCCACTAAGGCTCACCATCAGAGCCATGAAGATTCCAAAGAAAATGCGAAGTAAACCCATAATGGTGTGAACGAACGGGGATGACATCATTACAAACGTTAACATTTTTGAATGTCACTTTCGCTCAGGATTTAAATCCAGCGGCAACTCTCGCCATATCGAGCAACCCCAGTCGATCGAAAACGAGTGTTTTGGGTGTACTTTGCACACCCAAAACGCCTAAAAATAGAGAGGAAAGTGGCGCTTTGCGCCACTTTCCTCTCTATTTTTGAGCATATTTGCACTCTACTAAGCCTGAGGTTAGGTTAGGAGCATTTTCAAATGCCGTACGTCACGCAGCATTTAAAAATGCACTTCAACCCTCTCACATACCTTGCCAGGTTGAAAGAGTAATAGCTGTCGCTAAAGTTGCTCAGTATGTAAAGCAGGATGTGTTTTCGAAGAGCCTTGTGGAGCGCTATCTTCCCAACACACACCCTGCTTTACATACTGAGCAACTTCTTTATCGTTATTAATGCAGCTACTAGAACGGGTTCCAGCTGCGGCGCTGGGGGCGTTCACAAAACCGCCGATTAAACCAGGTTAGAAACTCTTCATCAGAACGTAATCGGACGGTATGGCCTGTGCTGGGGTCGTAAATCATACAGCAGGGTTGGCCGTTGCGATCGTACGTTTGCCAGATTGCCGGCTTGTCACCCTGCAAAAGGCGGCAGGTGAGCGATCGCCGAACTCGACGTATCCATTGCTGGACAGGAGGGAGATCGGAATCATCCTGTTCCCAAAGCCATTCCGGGATAAGTTCTAGTTTCTTATATTGAACCCATTGGGGTCGCATAAGGGGGAGCCTCCTATAAAGCAATGTGGGGATTAAGTCGTATGGGCCGCTCTATAGTGAAAGTTCACCAGACACAGCCTTTATTACGCACGTAGGACTAAATCTCATCAAAAACTTTTATGATGAGAGGGTCGTAAAGTTTTGTAAATCATGCACGGCTCGTTAACCTTGCAAGAAAAAGTTGTCGTCGTTGTAGGCGCGACGGGGGGCATTGGTACAGCTCTGTGTCAGAAACTAGTTCCGACGGGAGCAAAATTAGTGCTGGCGGCAAGGCAGAGCGATCGACTGACGTCCCTTTCCCAGACCTTGACAGCCATGGGAGCGCAAGACGTTCAGGTGCTTCCCACTGATATCACCGATCCTCTTCAGCCTAACGCACTCATGAAAAAAGCTGTGGATCAGTTCGGTCGGGTAGATGCCCTGGTAAATACCGCCGGAGCCGCTATTTTGAAGCAATACAGCAAGCTTGGGCCGTCTGATTGGGATGCCATGTTGGATCTCAATCTAAAGGGGTGTTTTTATACGTCACAAGCAGCTGTAGAGGTCATGAAGGAGCAAAAATCTGGGCACATCTGCAATGTGGTAGGTATTTTAGGAAAACACTCCATGATTACTGGAGCGGCCTACTGTGCCTCGAAATTTGGGGTTGTTGGCTTCAGCAAATGTATGGCTGAGGAGGTGAAACGGTATGGCATTAAGTTCACCTTGTTCTACTTCGGCGGTATTGATTCTCCTTTCTGGGACACAGCTGGCTTAAAGGTCGATCGCAGCAAGCTGTTGCGACCCGAAACTGCCGCCAATGCAATTCTCTTTGCCCTATCCCAAGAGCCTCAGGCGATTCCTGCAGAAATTAACATTCAGCCTGAAAGCCACCAGTTCTTCTAAACATTGATTGCCTTGGGCAATCTGGCAGAATAGTTCATTTATAAAAAGCTGCGCGAAGCGCAGCTTTTTATAAATGAACTATTCTGCCCTCATAGCACTATGGTGCTATCAATTCAGCCATTCGTGGTCAGAAAGGACTAATTGAAGGCGCATAGCCCTCTAAATCTCTGAGTGAAGGACGGGCCTTGTTTCCAAGTTCCCCAGCAAAGAGATTTTGCAAGGGAGGCGTTAGATCACTACGCATCCGTGGGGTTCAAATTAGGCCGGATGTTGTTGCACAAAACCTTAAACCAGTGATTAGGAAAGCAAGGTTATCTGCCCCGTAGTGCCATCGATCCGCACTTGCTGACCATTACGCAGCCGCTGGGTAGCTTGTTCGACATTCATCACGGCCGGGATACGATACTCCCGAGCCACGATCGCCCCATGGGAGAGTTGCCCGCCTACATCCGCGATCAATCCACCCACCCGTGCGAGTACGGGAGACCAGCCAGCATCCGTGAAGGGCACTACCAATACCGTTTGGGCATCGAGGGGCGGGATTTGTTCCAGGTTTTTAAGAATGACCACAGTGCCCTCCATCTGGCCAGGACTGGCTCCAATACCACGCAGTTGCCCAGAAGGGGGAAGTTGGGTAATGAGTGTCGGGAAGAACTCAGGTGGGTCATTGCCGTAGACCAGAGTGGGCACGTGAGGTTGTGCGCGATCGCGCTCCCACCGTTCTCGTCGGGTTTCAATCCGTTGAGAAATAGAGGTTTTCAAACCTACCGGATTTTCAGCAATTAACTGGCGAATTTCACTCAATTCCAGAAAAAATAGGTCTCCTGCTTGCGTTAACAAGCCTGACTTCACCCATTGTTCTTCCAAGGCTAAAAAGCTCCAGCGCAGTTCGGCCAGCAGACGATTGTAAACTTCTGCAACACGGCCCTTCAAATCCAGGCGACGCTGCAATTCGCTACTCTTCCGATGGGCAGAGGGGCTATCTAACTCCTCAGACGGATTTTGCAAAAACTGTAACAACAACGACTGAACGGCCTGAGGATCTTCGCGCCATCGAGGAATGGCTATATCTGTTGCGACCGAGCCCAAGTAACCATACTGGACGAGAAAAGCATTAAATTCTTGCCTAATGGCTTCGGCTTCGGGGGCCTGACGCAAATACTCCAGCAGTTGGCTTGGATCCTGTAGCAAGGCATCCGCTGGAAGGATATGGCGAGCTTTAGCGGCGATCGCCCGCAGTGTTCGGGTAGCTGCGACATCCGGCTGCCGGGAATTATCGAGATGGGATGGGTCCGTTTTACCGATAGCCTGCCGTACTGCTACCCCTAAAGGAGCCAGGATGTTGTAGTAGGTCACGCGTTCCAGCACCGTGAGAATGGTTTCGATCCGGGCCAGTAAAGCTTCCGGATCAAGCCGCTGGGGCATCTGCGTAGTCAGGGTGTCCAGAGTAGGTTGGAAGGTGGTGCGATCGTCTTTCTCAAACGCCTTCACCAGCCCATTCTCACGGCCTACCAGCCGGAGTAAACCCGGTATATTGCCCAACGTTGAGCGGATCGGAGGTTTGCTAAACTTCGCGCCTCGGGTGAGAGATTCCAGGCTTTCCGGGGGCAAACCCATGCGTAAGAAAATATCGCCCAATAGCGTGGCATTGAAGTAGGCCGCAGAGTTGTGAAGCGTGGCTGTTTCGGTGAAATCGAGGTTGTGGGTGCGATCGCCCAACACTATGGTAAAAATTTGCCCCCACACACCACAGGTGAGCGGTCGATTAATCGACCAGGTCAGCGGGTGAATGAAGCCGGGGATAACCTCAGCCGCAATTTTCCGAGTCCAGATCGGGAGGAGTGTGGTGATGGGGCGAGACTGCAACAACCACAAAATCTGCCCGTCATAGCTCCATTCAATGTCCTGAGGAATCCCATAAAAGCGCCGCTCCAAATGCCGCGCCAGGTAAGCCACCTGTTGAATTAATCGGGGCGGGATGTTGCCCTGGCCCTCAATATCCAGAGTGAGGGTATCGGGTAGCTGCCAATCTCCCTGTAAAACGTCATCCGTCAGCCAAACTTTGTACTGTTCAGGGGTCACGCGGCCAGATACTACCTGGCTGGCTCCTCCCGGAAGCGCCTCAATTACCACCGCATCCCCCTGACGAGCAATGGGATCCCGACTAAAGGCTACCCCCGAAAAAACGCCCTGAACCTGCTGTTGCACTAAAACCGCCATCCCTTCCTCAAGAACTCCCTGTCGCTGTCGATATTGCACCGCAGCGGGTAGGTTATAGGAGCCCTGGCAACGAAGGATGGCCTGCTCCAAGGCGGGTTGACTGGTAATATCCAAAAACGATTCGTACTGTCCAGCAGCAGACGCTGCGATCGAGTCTTCACCCAGGGCAGAGGATCGCACCACTAAAGGCGCTTCAGGGGAAGGGTGGGCTGTTTGTAGAAGTGGTGCAGGGTCATCGCCTGGGGGTAGCACCCATCCCGGTGGCACAGGATAACCCCAGGCTTTTAGGGTAGAAAGAGTAGCGGCTTTAGCTCCGACTTTAGCCGCCTCCAGACGATAATCGAGGGAAATGAGCGCGCGATCGCCCCGAAAAAATTTGAACATCCGCTTAGACTCCGACTCCGCTGCACTTGCCGATAGATCCAGATCGTCCGGAATGGTTCGATAAATCAGAGCCATGACCAGGCTCAGACTCGTTACTGCCATAACCCTTACGCCATCATGAGGATGCCGTAAAGCGGTCAAAATGGGCAAGAGCACCAGAATGCTATATTTTCCGGTTTGCCGTTCTCGCAAAATTGTAAAGCTCACTCCACCAATCAGAGCCGTTAGTGCTGCAGTTACCCAATCATGAGCAATAAAGCCCCAGGTTACATTCGTGGTTCCTGCTCCTCGGCCAAAGAAGTAGCGTCCAAGTACCAGCAAAATCAGAGCCACGATTTCCAGAGATGGCTCTGTGGGAAATTGCCACCGGGCGTAGGCAACCACCGCAAGCCCCTTAATGGCCTCTGACAATACCGCCAGAATGCCCGCCACCTTGCCGCCATGGTAAAAAGCTGCCGATACCGTTACATTGCCCGTACCCAATTCTCGCAACTGCTTACGGGCAACCACTCGGGTTATCCAGGCAATCAGCGGTAGCCCGCCCACAATCGGACATCCCACCAAAAGAATGAGCACCGCCCACCAGGTTGGCAATGTCATGGCTCAGCTCCCTGTAACTCGCCGTGTCTAGTTTTCAGGGTATTTCAAAACTTCGATATGTGATACGAACTTCGCATGTTGTATAACCTCAATTCGGGATAAGCTCAAAAGCCCATTTTGTAGTGCGCTTCACGCACTACAAAATGG
The DNA here is from genome assembly GCF_014695575.1 of Leptolyngbya sp. FACHB-8. Lineage (GTDB taxonomy): Bacteria > Cyanobacteriota > Cyanobacteriia > Elainellales > Elainellaceae > Vacuolonema. The sequence continues at coordinate 22,000 of NZ_JACJOO010000088.1, forward strand.
GCTTTTTCGAGGGGCGCTTTGCGTGCCCCTCGAAAAAGCCCTTAACCCGAACTCAGAGCCGTCTGTGAGGACAAAAAAGAGAGGGGGCCGTTGCCCCCTCTTTTTAAGAAGGATTAAGGTTGTGCTGAAGCCGTGGGACGTTGAAATGTCCCTGCAATGTCTTGCTCCAAAATTTCCAGGGCTCGGGAGTACTGAGGATCATCAGGCGTTCCAATCTGGTTCTGATTACGGCTCAAAGCCTCTCGCTGCTCCTCTGTCAACTCAATAGTGACATCGGGGGCAATGCCTTCATGGTTAATATCACGACCACTGGGAGTGAGGTACTTCGCCACGGTAATAGCAATTCCAGAACCGTCTCCCAAACCCCGTACTGATTGCACTAGCCCTTTACCGAAGGTTTGAGTCCCCACCAAAATAGCTCGATCGTTGTCCTGTAGGGCTCCGGAGAGAATTTCACTGGCACTTGCAGAACCACCATCCACCAAGATTACGAGAGGTTTATCGGTTATAGCTGTGCCGTTCGCTTGCTGAGAATCGGAAATTCCCTGGCGATTCACAGTTGAGACAATGACACCCTCATTCAGCCACATCCGAGCAATGGAGATACTGGCATCTAGGAGACCACCAGGGTTGGAGCGCAGATCCAGAACGTAACCTGAAACATTTTTGCCTTCCAGATCACGAATTGCTGTTTCCATTTCCTCATCGGAGTTGGCGCTGAACTGATTCAGACGAATGTAACCAACGGGGCCAGAGGGAGAATTTTGGACGTTGTAGCGCACCGGGTGGATTTCAATCCGGGTTCGACGCAGCTCGTAGTTGAGTTCCTCTTCGCCTCGACGGACGCTGAGGGTAACGCTAGACCCTACAGGCCCCCGAATCCGAGAAACCGCATCATTAACATCCATGCCCTCCGTGCTTTCGCCATCGATGGCTGTAATAACGTCCTGAGAGAGAATACCGGCTTCTGCAGCAGGGGTTCCCTCGATGGGGGATACAACAACAATATTCTTCGTTTCTTCGTCCTGGCTGATTTGGATACCAACCCCAGTCAGCTCACCGGAAGTATCGATTTGCATATCCCGGAATTCCCCAGGATCCATGAAGCGAGTGTAGGGGTCTTCCAGCTTCTCCAGCATCTCACGGATGGCAGTGTAAGCCTCTTCCCGATCCGTGTATTCACGGCCTAAATACTCCTCCCGAATCGAAACCCAGTCTACCTGGTTAAAAGTGGCATCGACATAGGTGCGATCAATCAGCTGCCAGACTTCGTCAATCAGCTCTTTCGGGCTTTCTTGAAAAAATGCTTGCCCCCGTGACAAGTGCAGCCCCGCATTGGTGACGGTCACTGCGGTGACGGCGACTGCCGTTGCGCCTAAGACAAGTCCGCGCTTGGTGATTGCCATAGTGTTCCTAAATGATGATGTTGCTAGGAGGTACGCCCAATCTAGCACAGACCTTGGCTAGGGGTGAGGGGGGATAGGGCAGAAGGATAGAAGGCAGAAGGCAGAAGGGAAAACAGGGTCAAGGAAGAAAAAATTAGAGCCTCCCTAATGCTGTTTTTATAAACAACAAGGGCAGTCATACATCAGGAAGTTCCTTCTGCTTTCTGCCCTCCGTTTCTTACCTTTTCTACCTTTTCTTCTTGTACCTTAAGGCTCTACCCAACGACCGTCAGCTTTAATCAAATTAATCAACTCCTGCACGCCTTCTGTTTCTGGAACGCGCTTGATTTCTTCGCGGCCACGATACAGGGAAATGTAGCCAAGTTGTTTGCCCACATATCCATAGTCAGCGTCGGCCATTTCACCAGGACCATTCACAATGCAGCCCATGACGGCAATGTTCAGCCCAGTCAGGTGATTGGTGGCTTCTCGTACTTTGTGGAGGACTTCTTCAAGGTTGAAGAGGGTACGTCCGCAGGAAGGGCAGGCAACATACTCAACCATGGTACGCCGCAGGCCCAGCGCTTGCAGAATGCTATAGCAAACAGGAATCTCTTTTTCAGGAGCTTCTGTCAAAGAAACGCGAATAGTGTCGCCAATGCCCTCAGCTAGCAGGGTTCCAATGCCAGCCGTGGATTTGATCCGGCCATATTCACCATCTCCAGCTTCCGTTACCCCAAGGTGAAGGGGATAGTCCATCCCCAGTTCATCCATCCGCTTCACCATCAGGCGGTTTGCCGCGATCATGACGGGTACGCGGGAAGCCTTGAGGGAAAGTTCAATGTTGTAGAAGTTGAGAGATTCGCAGATGCGAATAAATTCCAGGGCTGATTCCACCATGCCTTCGGGTGTGTCGCCGTAGGTGAAGAGCATCCGCTCAGCCAAAGAGCCGTGGTTCACCCCAATCCGCATGGATTTGTTTTGGTCACGTAGTTTGACGACCAGGGGTTCGAGGGTTTCGCGAATTTTTTCGCCGATTTCGTTAAATTCGGCTTCGGTGTATTCGGTGCGATCGCTCTTCGGCTTCTCAAACACATACAGACCGGGGTTGATCCGCACGTTATCGACATAGTTTGCCACTTCCAGGGCGATCTTCATGCCGTTGTGGTGCACGTCGGCCACTAGAGGCACGGGTTTGTAGGTTTTGATGAGGCGATCGCGAATTTCTTCCATGGCCTTAGCGTGAGCCATGCTGGGTACCGTTACCCGCACGATTTCACAGCCAATCTCATGCAGCCGTCGGATGGCCGCTACCGACCCCTCAATATCCAGCGTGTCTTCATTAATCATGGACTGTACCGCCACAGGATACCCGCCGCCGATGAAGAGATCCCCTACAGGGACGGCGCGAGTCTTACGGCGAACAATTGAGGTGTCAACTCCCGTCGTTTCGGGGGTGGCGTTAGCAGGCGGGTTAGAAAGCGTTTGCATACCCTGGGCTATTTCAGGAGATGGAGGACAACTACCGTAACTTTCGTTACTCATGTTCCAGAGTGCCACAGATTGGACGCATTCGGTGCAATTGGTATGCTGGATCAGCAATTCTCATTTTGAAATTAGGCCCGAAAACCGCGCGCCAGAGGCGCGCGGTTTTCGAGCATCAAAGCCGAGAATTGCTGAAGCTGGATGACCTTGAAGATTATTTAACCTGAGTTCGGGTTAAGGGCGTTTTCGAGTGCCGCGCGTTGCGCGGCACTCGAAAACGCTCATTTTGGCGTGCGCAAAGCGTACGCCAAAATGAGCACTTCAGCTTATCCCGAACTGAGGTTATTTATGGGCAGCCAAAGCTTGCTCAACATGGTCAATACCAGAAGTCGCAGTTCTTGAAGAACTGCGACTTCTAGCCCAGAATATGAGTGAAGAAACGTTACTCAATGTTGATAGAAGTAGGGCCGCTACCGCTGCCCGCAGCGGGTGTCGCGGATGCTTTTCGAACACTGGCGTACAGAGAATCTCGCCATTTAAAGAAAGGTTCAAAAGTACCTACATCTGCAATTCCAGGAACGCCTTTCCCTTTTAAGCCATCGGGTAAATCTAAATAGTCGCCGCTGGGAAATTTGACGTACATCGTGAGAGCCGCTACGGCGAAGTCTGCCAGGGTGGGATGGTCTGTGACCAGGAAGGGTTGCTGATCCAGGATGAAACAGAGGGCTGTTAAGTCGCGCTTCATAGCATCCAACGCCGTTTTTGAGGCATCGGGCGACAGGCCAGCACCTAATCCGAGCACCCCAAATACTTCATTGGGCACAGAACCCAGTACAGTTTTCAGAAGATCAGGAGTTTCCTTGGGTAGGAACGCTTGCCGAAAACTGACATCCTTACCCATAGCGCCCAACATGCATTTGCGGGCGTTGAGACCGACAGATTCGTCGGCCCACTGTTCCATCAAGATGGTCAGCCCCCGAAGTTTAGGCTCGGTGGGGATGATCGGGCGATCGGGATACTTACGTTCCAGGTACTCGGCGATCGCCGTCGAATCTGCAATTACTTCGGACCCATCTTTCAGCACGGGCACCTGCCGCTGCCCTGACATCCGAAATACCTCCAGTTGCCCGATGCCCGGTGTCACTTCTACTTTGCGATAGGGCAGACCCTTGTAATCCAGGATCAAGCGGATTTTTTCGCAATAGTGCGACAGTTCAAATTGATAGAGTTCCAACATGTTTGGTCTCCGTAAGCAACAGGAAGCCGGGAATAGCCAATGAATTTTCAGGAGATGGATGAAAGCTCCTGGAAGGAGAACTTTTCATGGATACACCCATAAAAAATTGACTTTCAAACACCGTGAAAGGCCAATCCAGGATTCAGTCTACTGAATGTTTTTCAAGAAACCCAGCTATATACCTGACATTCTGAGCCTTTTCCAAAGAATTCTTCCCTTGGAAAGGTTTTTTATGAGGCACTCCAATTAATCAGCTGCTGATCTTTTCTATAGCAGCTAAAGTGCCGTGCGATAGGCGGCACTTTAGCTATTTTGAGGTTCTGATTAGCTGGCTTCCACTTCGGCGATCGCCATCCGCGTCTTCAGCACAGAATCCGGGTTCAAGCTGATGGAATCGATGCCCAATTCCACCAGGAATTTGGCGAAATCAGGATAGTCACTCGGCCCCTGTCCACAGATACCGACCTTACGGCCATTGGCTTTGGCTCGTTCAATCAGGTGCTTGACCATACGCTTCACGGCTGGATTGCGCTCATCAAATAGGTGGGCGACCAGGCCAGAGTCGCGATCCAAACCGAGGGTTAGTTGAGTCAAGTCATTCGAACCGATAGAGAAGCCGTCAAAGATTTCACTAAACTCATCGGCCAGCATGATGTTGCTAGGCAGCTCTGCCATGACATAGATCTGCAAGCCGTTTTCGCCCCGCTGCAAACCGTGAACGGCCATTTCCTCAAGCACTTTCCGCCCTTCCTCTGGGGTGCGGCAGAAGGGAATCATGGGAATGACGTTGCGCAGGCCCATTTCATCCCGGACCCGCTTCAGGGCGCGGCATTCTAGCCCAAAGGCTTCGCGGTAATTGGGGTCGTAGTACCGAGATGCACCGCGCCATCCAATCATCGGGTTTTCTTCTTCGGGTTCGAACTCGCGACCGCCGAGTAAGTTAGCGTACTCGTTGCTCTTGAAGTCAGAGGTACGCACAATAACTGGATTGGGATAGAACGCAGCGGCTAAGGTTGCGATGCCTTGAACCAAGCCATCAACAAAGTAGTCCGGTTTGTTGGGATAGAGATGCGTTAACTGGGCAATTTTTTCCTTCGCTTCGGCATCTTTCAGATCATCAAAATGGAGGAGCGCGAGGGGATGTACCTGGAGTTGATTTGTGATGATGAATTCGGTACGAGCCAGGCCAACCCCGTCACTAGGGATGGATGCCAGGCGAAATGCCTCTTTGGGTTTCCCCACATTCATCAGAATTTTGGTGCGCGTTTGTGGCAAATTGTCGAGGGCTAGCTCATCCACCTCAAAGGGAATGGTGCCCTCATAGATTCGACCTTCATCCCCCTCAGCGCAGGAAACGGTGATGGCTTGACCTGTGCTAAGAACATCTGTTGCTGTGTTGCAACCAACGATCGCTGGAATTCCCAACTCTCTGGCAATAATTGCAGCGTGACAGGTACGACCTCCCTGGTCAGTAACGATCGCCCCCGCCTTCTTCAAAATGGGTTCCCAATCTGGGTCAGTGCGCTCTGTTACCAACACTTCACCGGCTTGGAAGGTGTCAAGTTCGCTCAAGTTGCGAATGACGCGAACCGTGCCCTGTCCGATGCGATCGCCTACAGCCCGCCCGGTTGCCAACGGTTTCAGCCCGTGGGATGCCGCCTTCTTCGGCCCCTCCGCCTCGGGCTTCAGGTGGTAGCTGCGCAGAACGTTCGCCTGCTTCTGCGATTGCACCGTTTCGGGGCGTGCTTGTACTACAAACAGTTCGCCGGTTTGCCCATCCTTGGCCCACTCCACATCCATTGGGGTGGGACGACCCATAATTTCGGAGTAGTAATCTTCAAGGGTGCAGGCCCAACGCGCCAGTTGGATGATTTCGTCACGATTCAGGGCGAAGCGATCGCGATCCTCATCAGATACTTCCTCCGTTCGAGTCCGGCCCTCTTCCGCAGAGGTTGCATAGACCATCCTCTTAGCTTTGCTACCCAGGCGCTTCGACAGGATGGGGTCAAATCCTTCTTTCAACGTAGGTTTGAAAACAATATATTCATCGGGGTTGACAGAACCTTGAACAACGGATTCTCCTAACCCGTAGGCTGCGGTGAGCAACACGGCATTTTGAAATCCTGTTTCCGTATCAATGGAGAACATTACCCCCGCCGAAGCCAGGTCTGAGCGCACCATGCGCTGCACACCAACGGAAATAGATACATCAAAGTGATCGAAACCTTTGTGGGTGCGATAGGCGATCGCCCGATCATTAAATAGCGAAGCAAAACACTGATGGCAGGTTTCCAGCACTGCATCGACACCATTCACATTTAGATAGGTGTCCTGTTGCCCTGCAAAGCTGGCATCGGGTAAGTCTTCTGCGGTGGCACTGGAGCGTACAGCTACCGAAATTGCTTCCCCGGCTTCAGCGCAAAGGCGTTCGTAAGACTGAATGATGGCCTGCCGCAAATCGTCGGGAAAGGGGGTTTCGAGGATGAGCGATCGCATCTTTTGCCCCTGCCGCTGGAGCACCTCAACATTATCCACGTCCATACCATCGAGCATTCCCCTCAGTTGAGGTTCCACGCCGGCAGATTTAAGGAAGTGACGATAGGCCGCTGCAGTAATGGCAAATCCATTGGTCACTTTAACGCCTCGGGATGCCAACCGACTAATCATTTCTCCCAGTGATGCATTTTTTCCTCCTACCAGGGCGACATCTCCCATCCCCACTTCATGGAACCAAAGCACCAAAGCCTGTTCCCGATTAATCGACAGAGTGGGTCGGTCTGTATCTGGCATAAAGTACCCTCCAAAATATGGCCGGTAAAAAGTGTGGTTTTAAAGTGCGTTAAGCTTCGCGATTTTGTTGCGAATCGCGTTCCTATTTCTATGCTAACGATCGTTTTTCTCCCTGCCACAAATGCGGTAAGTAGCAAACCCTTTCCAGGCCAGCCCTCTATGCCGCAGGGAAGAGGGAACTCATCATAAAAATTGACAAAACGCATTTAAGGATCAAGGTAAACAGCTTAAGATCCGATTACTTAGCGTCGTGCTACTGGGTGATTTCAGGGCTAGGGATAGGTGATTCTGGAAAGGGTGATCACCAAGAGCTAGCTCTACCGTTGCTGTCAAACTGGAACGGTTTGAATAGCGTACCTAAATCATTGTGTTGCGCTCAAAAAGACTAGACGCCCGGTGTTTTTAGAAACACCGGGCGTCTACTACAACATGCATCACTGATCTTCAAATTTAAAGTCTGATGGTGAAAGGTCGAACTCATGAATCAGGTTGTTCAGCGATCGCCCTCAATTTCATCAAGATAGCGGCAAAGCATTCCACATCTTCAGGAGGGATGGCCGTAGCAAAATAGGTTGCGATGCCCTCGGCGTAGATCTCCCACATACGCTCTTGCATGGCAATCCCCTCCTCCGTAAGAACGGCGTAGATGCCACGGCGATCGTTGGGACACGCTTTTCGGATGAGAAGCCCCGCTCGCTCCAGGCGATCGACCAGGCGCGTAAGATTGCTGCGAGTCAGGAGCACTTCTTCAGCTAACTCACTCAGGCGCATACGGTGCTCAGGCGCTTCTTTAAGGGTGTAAAGAACGTCGTACCATTCCAACGACGGTAAGCCCGCCTCATCCATTCGTTGTTGAATTCGTTCCAAAACACGGGTGTGGGCGGTTAAATACTGCCGCCAGAGGGTGTTGTACCGGGGTTCCAGGGAAGTTGAAGTTTTCATAGCTCTAGTATCTCTGAAAATTAGTTGCATTTTCAACTAAAGGATGTTAACTTCATTTTAGTTGCAAATGCAATTAATGCAAGCGCAACTAAACCACCTGCAACTATCAATGCAGTGAACCCAACCCTAAGGACAGTAAGTGCTTTCGGGCTTAGCCGTCCACCAACCTCAACCATTTCATCTGGAGACTTATGACTATGACTACGCAAGTTGCCACTAATTTCGACCTCAAAACCGCTTTCGAAGACATCAAGCAACTCGTGTTTCAAGGCAAAGCCATGGAAGCCTTCGAAACTTACTACGGTGACGATGTGGTGATGCAGGAAAACGAACAGCCTGCCACCGTTGGTAAAGATGCAAACCGCCAGCGGGAATTGGACTTCTTTAGCAAAGTGACCGAATTTCGAGGTATTGCCCTAAAGCAAGTGGCCTTTGGTGACAATGTCATCATCTCGGAATGGTCACTAGACTATACCCATGCAGATTGGGGCGATCGCACCTACGACCAGGTTTCCGTCCAGGTATGGCAAGACGGAAAAGTGGTTCATGAACGCTTCTACTACGGTGCATAGAAAATCTAGCCCTGTTGAATTTTGCGTGAGTTCACCTCACGCAAAATTCAGTCCTTCATCATTTGGAGCCACTTATGCCTGTCGATCTGCCCACTCTCAAGGTCATCAGCCACACGCTTTGCCCCTACGTTCAACGCTCGATCATCACCCTGCTTGAGAAGCAAATTCCCCATGAACGGGAATATATTGATCTGTCAAACAAGCCCGATTGGTTCCTGAAAATTTCACCTCTGGGTCGAGTACCTATCTTGCTAGTGGGTCATCTGGCGTGAGTATTGCCATTTCAGGTGGAGCATTTCAGGCCACCAAGGACTGGGTTACAGCCCCAGACCCTCCTAATCGATGCTTAGGTCGTTTAGATCGCGCTCGTTGTCGTCGTGCCGCTCGCTTGCCACCCCACTCAAACGGTGTT
>NZ_JACJOO010000089.1 GCF_014695575.1 Leptolyngbya sp. FACHB-8
AGCTGCTTGGTCGCTGGGGCTAAGGGTCAAAACTGGAGGGCGGAGTCCAGGCATAATCTTAGGGAGCAGTGCAACCCTCTAATCATAGGCAAACTTAAGCCGCTGAGTACTAGTACATTTAATAGAGTTGAGTTATTTAGGATGTGCCTTCAATCACCTATCATTCTTTTTGCGAGAATGATGGCGATGCTGCGACTCCCACAAAAAGAATGACAGGTTATTTTGTTTGTGCTTCTCAGCGGCTTGTTAAGAGGTTAAATCTTGGGAAATTTGCAAAGAAAGGTAAAGTCTTTCTTCCTAAGTTTTAAGTATCTATACGGTTTTCTTTGCTCTTCTAGAAAAACGTCAGAATTGAGATGAGGAATGCTTCCACGATCGCCACAGATGAGAGGCAATACTATGAACAGCCCCCTTAATTCAATAGAAACGGAGCCGCAGTCTACACAAAGCCCATCCCCCGATGAGCTTCAGGAGAACATGAGTGAGGAACTTGAAGAATCCTCTACTACCGTAAAGGATGAGTTAGAGCGTCTAGAATCTCGCCTTGAAGTTGTTGAAGATCAGTTGTCTCATCTAAATTCCAATTCCTGTTTAAAGGTTTCGAATCCACGGATGGCCGCTTTTCACCATGTTTATGATCCTGCCCATCGCACTTGGTAAAGAAAATGGGCAAAATTAAACATAAAATCTAAAAGACTGTACCACCCGTTTCACGAGCAACACAGGTTCTGGCTTTTTGTTCAATTGAATTACAGCGCTTTGCGCTTGAATCAGCCACGCTTGTTTTTGTGAGAGCTGCGCGGCTCTAGCTCTCACAAAAACAACCAGGTTTAAGCGCTTGAAAAGCGTTGTAAGCCTACGTATGCAATGCAGCTCAGTCAGGACTTACGCATTTGTGTTGTGGGTGGGGTGCTTCGCACCCCACCCACAACACAAATGCGCTACAGATAGCGGACTTGCGTAAGTCCTGTCAGTATGAGACAAAAAATAAACTATCTCTAAAACCCAAATTTTTCGCTATGAGGGCAAAGCTGCCATAACGGAAAAGCTGGGGTTTAAGGGTTTTGTCCTGCACTGAGCGATACAGATACAAAACTAGAGATGCTAGAAAACTGTGTGAATGGTTGTTCTGGCACTTTTGGAGTTAGGAATCGTCTGGTGATGTAGTGTATCCAAATCTTTAGACATACACGGTTCATTACAACGAGAAATTTTATGGTGAGCGTGCAAATACAGCCCCGCTGGTTGAGTGGGGTGATGGCCCTTTGTCTGATGGGACCGCTTGCTTCGGCTTGGGTGCCTGTACAGGCACAGGGTCCTATCCAGGCGCAACCTGTAGTCTGTGCAACAGAGCGGCAGCAAGTGATACAGGGAGCCTTGCTCGATATTCAAAACGAATTTGAGCGTGAACTACGGAAACAGAATTATCCTCAGGCTGGGCAAACCCTGGGCGATTTTTTTGAGGCAACTCGTCAGTTAGATGAGCAAACGCGGGCAGGTTATCTAACTTTGTTTTTGTTAGAGGAATCAAATCAGCAATATGCTCAATGGCGGCAATTAGTTGATTACTCGGTTAAAACAAAAGACACAACGGCGATCGCTCCTGCTCTCACTGCGGCAGTCGAGGCGACCCAAACCCTGAGTAGTGGGCATAGTTTTTCTAAAACTCGCCTCTTTACAGTTCTGGCGGGTATTTATACAGAACTGGGCTATCCAGAATCCGCGTTAACACTTTTGAACCAGGCTCTACAGGCCAGCCAGACAATTCGTGGAGCGGAATTTCAGACCAATGCTCTGGCCCCTCTGGCAGAAGCCTACTTAAAGATTCAGGAACCCGTGCGAGCAATGACCGTTCTTGATCAGACACGAGCCATTGCAGATCAGGTCAATGATCCAGCTTACCCAAGTCGGCGGGGACGGGCTTTAGGGCAGGTGGCAGTTGTCTACGCCAAGGCCGATCAAGTTGGAACAGCGCTGGACTTGGCTGAGCAGATTAAAAATGATCCCGAAAATCAGGGTTACGTGCTGCAAGCAGTCGCGGAAGCTTACCTCCGGGCGGGAGATCGAACGACCGCCATGAACCTGACCGGTACGATTGCATCCCCTGCGGTACGAGCCGCAACATTGCTCAAAATTGCCGAGTATGAAGCCAGTCAGGGTAATTCTGAGCAGGCTGCGGCGTTATATGCCCAGGTTGGGGAAATGTCTCCAGAAGAGATTGGGATTTTAAATCCATTTATCGAGGGCTATGCTCAGCTCCAACCTGAGACAGCCTTGAGGGTGGCTCGTGCTTTGTCAAGGCCAGAACAACGATTCTCTGCTCTATCGACTGTTTCACTAGCCTACCGACAGGCTGGAAACGCAGAGCGGGCAGATGCCGTCGTTGAAGAAATGGTAGCGGCTGCCCAGCAACTTCCAGAGGATTGGCAAGGTTTCAACATTAGCCGTGAGGTGGAACGGGCAATCGCAATCCAGGCGTATGACCAGGCGATTCGTCTGGCCCTAGTTCCCGATCCGGCGCTCCCCTACTACTCGCGAGGGCAGGTGCTGGCTGACATTGCCTATCGTGCTGCGGAGGCGGGGAATGATGCCAGCGTAAGCCAGGCACTCGCGGCGATCAATCCAGCAGAGGTGGAGATCCGTACTCTTGCCTTGGAATCTGTAGCACAGGTTTATGTGCGAGCCAATCAAGTGGATCGGGCATTAAGCTTGGCCGAGCAGATCGAAGCAGCCTATACGGCTTACCGGATTCGGGTTGTGGCAGCGATCGCCGGGGAAGTGTACCGCATCGGTGGTATCGATCCAGCTACACCGTTGTTTGATCAGGCACTTCAACAAACGCGGGCCTTGTCTCGGCCCGAGGATAAGGTGATAGCATTGGGGGCGATCGCCCTGGCCTACAGCCGCACCGGTCAGATCAGCCAGGCACAGGAATTGATCGATCAGATGAAACCCATCGTGCCAAGCTTTACGGAACCGTATTTAGCAACAGCGGCTTTAAAGCCTCTGGTGGAAAAGTTTAGCGCGACTGACCAGCATGTCATTGCTCTGCAACTGGCTCAGTTGATACCGGAAACTAGCCCGCGTAGTTATACGCTTGAGGCGGCGATTGAGCAAGCAATTGATGCTGAGCAGTATGGGTTGATTCCACCTATGTTGGATGGGCTGGAGTTGCCGGAGACACGGGCACGATGGTTGTTGGTACTGAGCGATCGCTATCGCCAAACGGATCAAGCCGTGGAAGCTTTAGGAGCACTGACACAAGCTCTAGAGGTAACACGTACCGTGGCAGATCCAGAAACCCGTGTTTTGGTGTTTGGAACAGAAGGAGCAACGGTAGTAGAGGATGATTTTGATCGGGCCAGTTTACTGGAAAAAATTGCCCTGCGTTATGTGTTGATGGGGCGACGACCTCAAGCGCTCCAGGTGACGGCACTGATTCAGGATCAGGCAAATCGCGATCGGGTAAATCAGCGGCTTCGCTGTTGGTAGGAGCACAAGTTATACCTCACCAGTATTGTGGGCATGGCCCAGAGCGTCACGCCCACAATAGCTGGCCAAACAAACCTTAAGGATCTCGTACAAAATAAGACCCTGATTTTTGAGGAAAGCTCGACATAGTCGAGCCTTCCTCAAAAATCAGGGTCCTATTAAATTCACGCTCTTAAGGGATTGATGGTGTGTGCGAAGCACGCCACATCAATCCCTTAACGAATTATCAGCTGGAACGGGCGATCGGCGCTTTTTTCCCCAGAGCAACCATGACTACCACAATGAGAGCTGTACCAATCGTCATCGGTGTGACTGTCTCATGGAGCAAGAACGCAGAGGCAAAGAGGGTCAAAAAAGGTTGCAACAGCTGCACCTGACTAACACGGGCAACACCGCCGATCGCCAACCCATGGTACCAGGCAAAAAAGCCCAAAAACATACTAAACACACTGACATAGCCAAAGCCCAACCAGGCTTGAAGCGAACCCTGTATCCCATGATTGATTACGCTGAAGGCAACCGGCACTGCCAGAAACGGGGCAGATAACACCAATGCCCAACAAATTACTTGCCATCCTCCTAATTCGCGGGATAGGCGGCCACCTTCGCCATAGCCAATAGCCGCTGCGATCACCGCACCCAACAATGCCAGATCTGCCAGTTGCAGGTGCCCCCCACCCGATAGGATGGCAAACCCAACGACGATCGCACTACCTAGACTGCTGCATACCCAGAAAGCTGGAGAGGGGCGATCGCCTGTCCGTAATGCTCCGGCTAACGCTGTCGCCAGGGGTAAAATGCCCAATACAATTGCACCGTGGGAAGCTGGTAAGAATTGCATGGCCCAGGCAGAGAGCAGAGGAAAACCGACAATGACTCCCAGTCCGATAATTCCCAGGCTGGCTATATAACGACGAGCGGGAAGCGGTTGCCGAGTTACTTTTAGCAACACAGCCGCGAGCATTGCTGCCACGACAGCCCGCCCCAAGCCAACGACGGTGGCCTCCAACTCTGCTACGGCCACACGAGTCGCTGGCAACGTCAGGCTAAACGTTAACACCCCTAAAAAACCATAGAACAGCCCCAGAGTTTCGGGATGAATGTCCTTCAGGGTATGTCGGTAAGCAACGAATCGATTTCCCATGGTTGTTGGCAGTGTGATGCGCTGTTACCAGCTCAAAATTGAGAAACCTACAATGTGTTTCTTTATTTTTTAGAACATGACAGTGTATAACTGCTTGAGCTTAGCGAGATGGATTGAGTCTTTGCAAGGGCCAATTTCTACCTGTTGTAGCAAACCACTTTGGTACGATTGGCGTACTCAGCCCCATTAAATATAGGACTTAAAAGGCTGTGCCCTTGAATCAACCACGTTGTTTTTGTGAAAGCCGCGCTCTGCGTGGCTCTCACAAAAACAACCAGATTTAAGCGCTTGAAAAGCGCTGTACGTTTAAGTGCAACCACTTACTCTGTTATTTGGGTCATGTTTCAAATACATGGATGGGGTGTGGTGAAAGAGGCACAAAGTGTCCTTTTCACCACACCCGCAGAACACTACCGTTACGTGGAAAAGCTGGTTGAGTATTAATCCTGGACCAACTTTTTCAGATCCTCAACCATCACGGCTAGTAAATCAACACTTCTGGTTTGAAGCGCAACCCAGGCATTGGCCGATTGCTTTGCACTATGACGGCGATCGAATAATGTTTTCCCTCGTGTCCAGGTTCCCTGCATTTCAATTTCTACCTTTGCTCGCTGAAAGTGCAGCATTTCAGGGTAGAACAAATAAGCCAATGTTGCGGCATCATGCACCAGAAACCCAGAAACTCCCTTTGTTTCACGGTAGGCCAAGGCCGTGCTCGTCATAAATTCACAGAGCGGCACGATGAATTGAGAAATTTTATTTTGTGGGTTTACCTGGCTGACTTGTCTGGCCATCTCTGGCGTAAAGATCAGGTGATGCGTCACATCAAGCGGAATGACAACTAAGTCATCCCGGCTGTTCAACACGACGTTCGCCGCTTCTGGATCAAACGCAATATTAAACTCGGCTTCAGGTGTCACATTTCCCCACGTTTGAAAGGCTCCCCCCATGATCACAATTTCTTTGGCATTTTTGAGAATGCCGGGTGACTTTTGTTCTGCGGCTGCCAGATTGGTGAGGGGGGCGATCGCAACGATCGTAATTTCCCCCGGCATCTGATTGAGTTTCTCAATCAAAACCTCATCAGATGGACGGGCTGTCTCAAAGGATTGGCTCACCTCAGGTAGCGTATGGGACAAATTCCCCATCCCATCTGCTCCATGGATGTGAGCCGCATCTTCAATCTCGGCTCCCGGTTGCCCCACGCCTCGACCGACTTCTACAGCATCAAAGCCGCCTGCAACAAGCAGCTTGCTGGCCCCCAAAAAGGTGTTGCGTGCATTCACATTGCCGGCTGAAGCGGTGACTGCAACAATATCCGCTAATCCCTGTTTCGCTAAACTCTGCAACCACAGCAGCGCAAACGAATCATCACCACCCGGATCAGTATCTAAGATAATTTTGGGTTTATCGAGTTGCATGATTGTGAATTGGAGTTCCTTGAGGGATAACTTTTTTGTGCTCGTATCGCATACGGAATAGCTCTTTGAAGAAGAATTAGAGCAATAACCCAGCGATCGCAGCGGTGATAAAGTTGCATAACGTTCCAGTCAGCATGGCTCGGAAGCCCAGCTTGGCAAGGTCTGGAATTCGTTTGGGTGCAATTCCGCCAATACCACCGATTTGCTGACCAATTGACGAAATATTTGCAAAACCACAGAGCGCAAAGGTCGCGATCAGGATTGATCGTTCAGAAATTGCCCTGGCTTCTACCATGCCTCTCAAATCAACATAGGCAACGAACTCATTAATAATCGTTCTTTTACCGAGCAGAACCCCAACTTGCCCGGCATCTTGCCAGGGAACTCCCATGAGGAAAGCGAGCGGAGCGAGCAGCAAAGATAGTAGCCATTCCAGGGAGAGTTGGGGAAATCCAACCAATCCACCTAACCAGCCCAGAATAGCATTCAAAAATGCGATAAGTGCCAGGAATGCAATCAAAATGGCAATGATATTGAGAACCAGCTTCATCCCTTGAATAGCGCCATCTGCGATGGCAGCGATCGGGTTATCAATAGATTGTTCTGATTTGATTTCTTCGTCTTCCTGTAAACGTTCTTCAATTACATCTTCTGTATTAGCGTCTGGATCAATATCTCTGCCGACATCGTCATTCGGATACCGGGCCATCGTTGCTGCAGGAGCACCAGGATTCGGGCCAGCAATCTCATCTCCTAATGATTTGGTATGCTCTCTACGATTCACAGGCAATACCGCACTTCTTTCCTTTCTGTTTGATCGATAGCGAGACCTTTCTAGCTCTGGATACACAATTTTTGATATAGCTAACGCACCCGGCGCATTCATTACAGTTGCTGAAATCAAGGCTTGTGCAGAAAGCCCAAACCCAATGAAGGCGGCTAGCACACTTCCAGCAACCGTTGCAAATCCACCCACCATAACGGCATGAAGTTCTGATTCCGTTAGATGGTTGATAAACGGCTTAATCAATAAGGGAGCCTCTGTCTGCCCGACAAAAATATTGGCCGCACAGGATGTTGTTTCAGGACCTGAAGTTTTCATAGTTCGCTGCATAACCCAGGCGATGCCACTCACAAGCCGCTGCAAGATGCCGTAATAGTAGAGCAGGCTAATAAAGGCAGAAAAGAATATGACCGTAGGCATTACCTTAAAGGCAAAGAATATGTCTCTAAAATTTTCACCAAAGACAAACTCCGCCCCTGCATCTGAAAAATTCAGAAAGGCGGTCACTAAATTACCAATTCCATTAAATAGGTGAAAACCAACTCCTGTTCTTAACACAAACACGCCAAACAGAAATTGCAGCGCAAAGCCCCATACAACAGTACGCCACTGAATAGCTCTACGGTCAACGGATAATAGATAGGCAAGCCCAAAAAATACCAGGATGCCAATCAAAGAGATAAAGCGTTCCATCTACTTTTAACCGTATGTTATGGATTCGTTCACACAATTCAATATTGCGATCTCTAAGATTATAGAAACAGCAACCTGAAGATTAGATATGAGAAATAAAGCAGGAAATTTGAGGCGAAAAGTGTAAAATCAACACCGAATAACTAATAATTAAAGTATTCCTATTTAATTCTCCTCTATCATGAGTGTGATTATTTTTGGCAGTATTAACATGGATTTGGTCGCCCGCACGCCACGGCTACCAGCTCCCGGTGAAACGTTAACTGGACATACATTTGAAATGATTCCGGGAGGTAAAGGAGCAAATCAAGCGGTTGCTGTAGCGCGCTTGGGAATCCCTACAACTCTGGTTGGGCGTGTAGGAAATGATAGCTTCGGCCAAACACTACTACAAGGGTTAAAAACTGACAGAATTGCATGTGACCCTGTTTTAGTCGATCATTCAACCCATTCGGGTGTTGCTGTTATTGCTGTTGATGACGCCAGCGAGAACAACATTATTGTGATTCCAGGAGCTAACGGCAATATTGAAACTTCAGATGTTGATCGGTTGCGATCGCTACTTCCTCAGTTTCAAGTTTTGTTACTTCAGCTTGAAATTCCGTTACCTGCTGTCATATCGGCAGCTCAAGCTGCCAAAGAAGCTGGCGTAACCGTCATTCTCGACCCCGCTCCAGCCCAATCTAATTTACCTGCCGAACTGTATCCTCTCATTGATATCATTACTCCCAATCAGGTTGAAACCAGTCAACTGGTTAGCTTTCCAGTTAAAGACTTAGAAACTGCGCATCAGGCTGCACTGGTTTTACAGCAACGAGGTGTACAAACCGTGATCACAAAATTGGGTAAGCTAGGGGCACTGTGCTTAACAGGGTCTGAAACCTTGCAAGTTCCCATCTTTCCAGTACAAGCCGTTGACACTGTTGCTGCGGGTGATGCTTTTAATGGGGGGCTAGCCGCAGGTTTAGCAGAAGGTCTTCCGCTAGCGCAAGCAGTGACTCAGGCCACCGCAGTTGCAGCGCTCTCTGTTACAAAAGCAGGTGCTCAGCCCTCGCTGCCAACGCGCGAGGAGCTCAACACATTTCTGGCTCAGCACTAGTAGGCTGCGGCCTAAGTTCACAACCTATGTTTTGTGTGGGGTGCGAAGCACCCCACACAAAACATAGGTGATGGATTTCCGCCTCAGCGTACTAGTTTAATCGGTTGCAGGTTCCCCTTCCATCCACCTATTGAAACGTCATTCTAAAACAGGTATTGCAATAGCTCAGCGAGACGCGCCTATAGATGATGGCGTTGGTATCATGACAAGCTTAGCGATCGCCCTTACCAATGCTTCCGGGTCCACAGGTTTCGAGAGATGCAGCTGAAATCCTGCTTCAAGGGCTTGCTTCTGGTCATATTCCCCCGCGTAGGCGGTGAGGGCAAGTGCAGGTAAAGGAGTTTTTGCCTGTTGGGCTTCTTGCGATCGCACCTGTTGCATGAGCATATACCCATTCACCTCGGGCATACCGATATCGCTTAGAAGGACATCTGCCTTGGTATGTTCCAGCAATTGCAGTGCAAATACCGCAGAGGAGGCTGTTGTAACCGTTGCTCCCGCCTGTTCCAGAACATAGCAAACAAAATCGCGGCTGTCGTCTTCGTCATCCACCACAAGCGCATGAATCCCGTGCAAAGCCAAATCGGCAGCAAATGAGGTTATATCGGAAGGCCCATCGAACTCTTGTTTTAATTCACATAACACGGGTAGTTTAACGGTAAATGTTGCACCCTGGCCTTCACCTGCACTCTCAGCCCATACCGTTCCTCCATGTAACTCCACCAAATGCCGAACGATCGCCAAACCTAAGCCCAATCCTCCAAATCTGCGGGTCGTCGTGCTATCAGCTTGCCGAAAATAATCAAACACATAGGGCAGAAACTCCTGAGAAATACCTCGGCCTGTATCTTGCACAGTAATGAGTGCATCAGAACCCACCTGAGTTAAGCACACTTCAATTCGCCCTGCCGGATCAGTAAACTTAACCGCATTGGATAGCAAATTCCAGACAATTTGTTGGAGCCGGGTTTTGTCACCCAGCACGTGCCCAGCCTGAGTATCTAACTGGGTTTGGATTGTGATGTTTTTTGCAAAGGCGGCAGCTTGTACCGTTTCAATGGATGCCTGAATGACAGAGGCCAAATCTATACGCACCATCGTGAGGCTAAGTTTGCCCCGTAAAATGCGCGAGACATCCAACAAGTCTTCAATCAGTTGCGACTGTAAGTTGGCATTGCGTTCGATGGTGGCGAATGCTTTTTGTAAGGTAGGTTTGTCAAATTCACGGGTTTGTAGCAGTTTGGCCCATCCCAGAATGGGGTTGAGGGGCGATCGCAACTCATGGGACAACACCGCTAGGAATTCATCTTTAATACGATTGGCAGATTCAGCTTGCTCACGGGCCAGACGCTCCCGAGTCAACAGTTGCTCGCGTTCCTGTTCCATTTGCTTGCGTTCTGTCAGATCGAGTACAAAGCCAATCACCTGGTTTGACGCTTCTTCAATCAATGCACAACCCATTAGCACAGGTACACGGCTACCGTCTTTACGGATGTATTCCTTCTCAAAGGGAGTACACACGCCCTGAGTTTTGAGTTCATGCACAGAGTGCTGACTGATAGCTCTAAACTCCGGAGGCGTCATTGTCTTCCATCCGATGCGATTGCAACGCAAATCCTCACGGGTATAGCCAATGATTTGTAGAAATGCGTCATTTGCTTCCAAAACTGAGCCGTTTAGATCCGCCAGAATCACACCGATCACATTTGATTCCACTAGACGACGCATTTTAGCTTCGCTCTGGCGTAATTCAACTTCGGCCTGATCGCGCTCTGCGGTACGGGCTATGAGGCGATCGCGCATAGTCCCAAAGGCGTGAGAAAGGTGCGCTACTTCTGTAATACGACTGCGTGGAAGGGGAGCCTGGCGATCGCCCAATGCCAGTTGCTCGGTAGCATAGGCCAGGGTACTGAGCGGTTTTGTGAGCCTGCGAGCAATTAATAAGCCAATGAGTAGGGCGATCGTTGCAATAATAATCAGGGTGACAAAGTCACGGTTACGCCGTGTATTCAGTGCCCGTAAAACATCCGCTACCGGACGTTCTACGATCACTCCCCACCCTAGCTTTGGCACATGGGCATACCCAGCCAATTGCCAGGATGACGAATCCCAGTAATGTATCCCCCCATAGCCCGTGGTTGGATTAAGTACTGCTGCTACCGGAGGCGATGCTGAATAATCGGCGAACTCATTTACCAGGGCTGTATTCGGATGGGCAACAACCCGTCCCAGGTCATCCACTAAATACGCTTTCAAGTTCGCTGTACCGGAGGTTTCTACTAACTGTTTCGTCACCTCTGTAGCCTCAATGGCCCCCGACACCACCCCAGCAAACTCTCGATTACGGGTATACAAGGGGCTTAAAAAGACGAAAACAGGTTTGCCGATAACGCGTCCGACACGAATGCTGAGCGTTGGTTCTCCCGTCCGGCGCGCAGTCTGAAAGGAGGAGCGATCGGCAATAGAAGGCCCTAAAGGGCGATTGTCACTGCGGGCGATCGCATTGCCTCCTGCATCGTAGGTGGCCAGAACGACGAAATCGGTATAGGTCTGGTTAATCAACCGTAAAAAGTTTCGCTGCTCCGTTGGAGACATGCTGGCCAAATTAGGTTGTTGCGCGAGTGCATGGACAGCTGCCCGATGTAAGCTCACATAACTGGCAATATCTTGGGATAAAGCTTTGGCAAGCGTTTGTTGCAGCGCCAGCGCTTGCTGAATGACGGTCTGCTCCTGAGGGAGGGTCACGAGGGTCACTGCCGTCAGGAGGGGCAACACGACTACACTGACCAGAGTGACAGCTAGTTGAGTTTGCAGAGAGCCCGGATCGACCCGTCGCAGCCAGGGGGAGAGCCATGGCAAAAGGGCCAATAGGCTACCCAGTCCACCATAGTAGAGAACAGAGTTCCAGGTGGGAGCTCCCAATCCAATCGTCCACGCCCACATGACCCCACCGGCTATTAGATGAGCACATCGAAAGCACCAGGGTGGAGTCTTTGGATAAAAATAGGCAGCGAATAAGGCTAACCCGCCTACCAGGTAACCAATACCGTACCAGAGCAGATAGGGGCGAACCGGATCATAGAGGTGAGCCTCAAATTGAGGGTTGAAGGGGGCCAGCACAATCAAGCCATCTAACAGGCTTCGAGTGGCCATGATGAAGGCAAACAGATCAATTTGCCGGGGGAGGGATAGCCGCCAGGAGCTAGGAATCAGGGGGGCGATCGCAATCCCAATCCCTAAAAGGCTGAAGTCTACCAGTGCTGTCCAGGTGTTTGCCAAAAAATGCCCACGAGCAACCTGAAACAGTGCAAAAGCCACCATGAGGTGGGCAGCCATCAGAAACAGACGACGCGGTAGCAGGGTGATCGCCATAATCAGGGTTACCCCGGCAATGACTTGCCAGGCCCCTAACCAGGGCAATTGGGCTTGAATCGCAACAAATACATGAGTCTTGAGGGTATGAGGCAGCATCAGCATCAACATCCCTCGGACGACAATGTAAATCCCGATGAACCACTGTAAAGTGTCAATTCTGATGGGCTGTTTCATTCTCTGCTTCCACAAGGAAATATAGGCAATTTAGTGCAGCAGCAGATCTCCGCAGCCCTCAAAAAGGATTTTATTTGGCAAATAGCTAGTTTCAAGGTACTATTCAGCAATTCTTTGGTAGCAAGTGATGATGCTGGAACATCGAACACAAGCTTAATTCTCAGTCCAAAGAGAGCGGATCTTATCTACCCTTAGCAGGATTTACAGCGGACGAGCGACTTCACTAATTCCACATTCGCTACCACTGGATACTTTCGCCACATCAGTTAGTTCTGCCAGTAGAACCTACAGCACTTTGCGTTTGAATCAACCACGGTTGTTTTTGTGAGAGCCGCTCTTCGCGCGGCTCTCACAAAAACAACCAGATTTTGAATGCTTGAAAGCACTGTAATAGAAGAACTTTTAGGATTTAGGGTTATCTGTTGTTTTTTCAAAGCAGAAAATATTGTGAAGTAATGAGATCCTCTCAAATACTTAGGCAGCTTTAAAATTATGATGCAAACGTCATCTCAGATCGATTGGATAGAACCGTTTAAACACACACCAATCCGATGCGGAAAATGGAAAAAAAGAAGGAGTTAATTAGTACAGAATTACAACTTTCATTTCATTGATTTGTTCGAGAAGAATTAATGACGTGTTTACAACAGCATGAATACAATAATTAAGTTAACCTCAGTTCGGGATAAGCTGAAGTGCCCATTTTGGCGTGCGCAAAGCGCACGCCAAAATGAGCGTTTTCGAGTGCCGCGCGTTACGCGGCACTCGAAAACGCCCTTAACCCGAACTCAGGTTAAGTTAAGTGGGCATAGCTCAAGCAAAGTTATAAACCCTCCTCAATTGCCGAAGGACTCATTCGCCATCTGGGGGGAGAACATGCGCCCGTTCCATTCCACCTAACCACACATTTGAAATATCACCAAAGCACTAAGTATCCAGGCTTTTACATTTGTGCCACCAAGGCAGTTCGCGTGTACTATTAAAGCAGTGAGCTGCGGTTGGGCGATGGCAAATCTGTTGTTGATTGAGAGTCCAGGTAAATCTAAAAAGCTAAGCCAGATTCTGGGTCCAGGATGGATTGTCAAAGCCAGCATGGGGCACATTCGGGAACTGGCAAACGACGGAGAAGATGCCCTCGGATTTGACCTGGGCAACACCATCGACTGTCGCTATATTCCACGGGGCGATCGCGGCAAAAAGGTAATCGCCGACTTACGGCAGGCCGTGAAACAAGCCGAGGCCGTCTACATCGCCACTGATCCAGATCGAGAAGGGGAAACCATCGGCTGGCATTTGCAACAGGAATTGCGGATCAAGAACCCTCGCCGCGTAGTCTATAGCGAAATCACGCCTCAGGCAGTACGGGCCGCGATCGCCCATCCCCGTTCTCTGGATCAATCGCTCATTGCAGCAGGGCGCGCGCGCGATTGCCTGGACAAGTTGGTAGGTTATAAAGGCAGCAAGCATGTGGTTTGGAAGCTCAACATTGGAGCAAAATCCATGGGACGGGTGCAAAGTGCAACGTTGCACCTGCTGTGCCTGCGCGAGAAGGAGATTCAGGCATTCCAGCCTCAGGATTATTGGAGTGTCTGGGTGGAGTATGCAGAAGGATTCAAGGCGTTTTATCGGGCCAACTTGAAAGCGCTCAAGCCAGCGTCGGAGGAGGAACTGGATGATGCGGCAGCAGAAAAGAAGGGGCCAGAATCGGACCGGGTGACGAGCCAGGAAGAGGCAGATCGGTTAGTGGCGATCGCCCGCAACCATCCTCATCAAGTCGTCAAGGTAGACGGCAAAGTGACAACCCAGTCACCACCCCCACCCTTCATTACCTCCAGCTTGCAACAGGCCGCCGGAGCCAAGCTCAAGTTTAGCCCGGATAAGACTATGAAGGTAGCCCAATCCCTTTACGAGGCGGGCTTCATTACCTACATGCGAACGGACTCAGTGATGCTGGCAGCCCCCTTCTGCGATGCGGTGCGAGAGTATTTGGAGCGCAACGATCCAGACAATGTGCCCAGTACAACAACACGCCATCGGGCCGTGAAGGGTGCCCAGGAAGCTCACGAAGCGATTCGTCCGACGGATGTGAATCGGCTCCCAGCCCAGTTGAGTGGAGATGACGGTAGGCTATATGAGCTGATTTGGAACCGGGCGATCGCCTCTCAGTGCTGCCCCGCTCGTCTGCGCAAAAGCCGCATCCTATCGCGATCTGAGAATGCCCATTGGGAAGCCCGAGGGCAGATAGTCGAGTTTGCAGGCTACACCCGCTACTGGAATAACCTGAGTGCTGACACGCAACTACCCACTGTTCAGCAGGGGCAACCCCTGACATTGAAGCAAGCAGGCTCGGAGAAAAAGCAAACTCAGCCGCCACCCCGCTATACGGAGCCAAAGCTGGTGCAACTCATGGAACGTAAAGGGATTGGACGACCCAGTACCTATGCCCCCACCATCAAAACTCTGAAGGAACGGGACTATGTGCAGGTAAACAAGGGCAAACTCCACCCAACAGCTCTGGGGTTATCGTTGGATGGGGCACTGGAGGAGTTGTTACCTGACCTGCTCCAACCAGAATTTACAGCTCAGATGGAGTCTGCTCTGGATACGATTGCCCAGGGGCAGCAGGATTGGCAGGCTTATTTGACAACCTGGCATCAAACTTACTTTGCCCCTGCTCTAGAGAAAGCCCGTCAAATTCTGGGCTCAAGTGCCTCTCCTGGGCTACGAACTGAAAATTTCTCAGCATCAAAAGCAAAGCCAGCATCTACGAAGACTAAGAAAAGGTCTTCCAAGACCGCTTCGCCTCCGGAAATGGCTTCTGCCAAAGCTGGTGGTGCAATAGAGGAAATTTCAGAGGGACAGCATCGATCGCATGGGATCCCGACTCAAACTCCTTGCCCCAAGTGCCAGAACCCAATGCATAAGATTTCGTCCCACTCCAAAAAGATGAAGGCGGATCATTTCCTGAAATGTATTACTCCAGCCTGTGGCACGGTGATGTTCTGGAACCCTAAAAATAAGCGTTATGAGTTGCCCTATGCAGAGCGATCGCTCAGCCCCGATCGTTTTGTAGATCATCCATGCCCGGTTTGCGGTGCTTTGCTAGAACGCTACGTCTACACCAAAGAGGGAAAAGAAAAGGCGATGTTGCGCTGCTCCCTGCCAGATCATCGGCGTGATAAGTGTAAAGAGGTGGCATTTTTTGAGGGGCGTGATGGGTTCTGGTCACCCAAGTTTGGCACTCTGAAGCTGGAGACGTTGCATCGTTAAGGATCACGAACAAAATAACCTGTAATTCTTGTTGTGAGAGGGGCGGCTTTGCCGCCCCTCTCACAACAAGAATTACAGGTTAATAAATACACGATCCTAAGCTCGTTTTAGACATATTTTTTTCGTGCGCGACGCGCACGAAAAAAATATGTCTAGCAGAGTGTGAACGATGGAAACTCATGAATAAATACTTTGGGCAGTAGCCTGAATAAGCAATCGTACTGTATTGTCCTATTTTGATAATGCTGTCCTCGCCTTCATGAATCGCAATTTTTGGATTATTGCTCTCATTTCGCTGATCAACTCTCTGAGCCTCACCATTCTGATTCCCGTCATTTACTTGTACGGTAAGCAATTTGGCCTCAATGAGCTACAGACCAGCCTGCTTTTCGCAGCTTACTCCATCGCTCAATTTTTTGCGACTCCTATTATTGGCAGATTATCCGATCGGTTTGGGCGGAAGCCGTTGTTGATGATTTGCCTATTCGGCACTGTAATTGCCAACCTGATTGCCGGATTCGCCTCTGCTGCCTGGATTCTATTTCTAGCGCGATTTTTAGATGGCATCACAGGTGGAAATGCCTCTGTTGCCCAGGCTGTAATTTCTGATGTGACGACCCCGGCAACACGGGCACGAGGATTTGGCATCAATGGCGCAGCCTTTGGGCTGGGGTTTGTGTTGGGGCCTGCCATTAGCTTGTTGGCGCAGCAAATCTCTCTGGGAGCGGCGTTTCTGGTGTCAGGGGCGATCGCAGCCGTCGCCTTCGTAATCACCCTGTTCTTTCTTCCCGAAAGCTTACCAACACGAACTCAAGCCGGTAATCTGTTTGACTTAGGTTTGGCTTCACTCATTCGGGGGTTAACGTTGCCACGAATCGGGATTTTGTTGATTCTCAATTTTCTAATTGGTACAACCTTCACGATCTTTACCTTTGCATTTCAGCCCTATTTCATTCAGGTATTAAACCAGACAAACAAAGAACTAACGTTAATGTTCTTTACATTTGGTGTTTTAGGAGTTTTGATGCAGGCCTGGGGGGTAACAATATTAACCAAGCGTTTTAGCTTAGTTTCAATTCTATTCTTAGGTTTAGCCATTCGTAGTGTTTCCTTTATTTTGATGCCAGTTTGGCCCAACGTTGTCTATTTTGTTGTGGTTAGTGTTGTATTTTCCCTATTTAATTCCCTGGTACAACCGATGATCAACGCGTTGATTTCGTTAAACGCAAAACCAGAGGAACAGGGATTTGCATTGGGTCTAAATTCGTCTTATCTTGGGATTTCTAACGCCTTTGGTCCTGTTATTGCCGGGTTACTAATTCGTCAATCGAATCCAGCGACCTATTCACATCCGTTATATTTAGCAGGGGTCTTGACCTTCATTGTCTTGGTATTGGCGATCGCAACTCGCCAACGCTATCAAATTGAACCCCAGGCTGCGCCTTAAACACGGATGATGAACCCAGTCGTTGCATGAGAGATCTTCACCATCTGTGAAAGAAATGGTATGGCAAACGATCCACGGCCTCTGATTCTAACCCTCAAACTGGATACACCCGCCTTTGAGGTATTCAACACCATGCGGCAGCAGCACTTTCCGTCGGAGCGGAATTTTTTACCGGCCCACGTTACACTATTTCATGCCCTTCCGGGTCAACACCTTGAAGCTGTTTGCTCAACCCTGCGTGAAGTTTGCGCAGAAACAGCACCTTTATCTCTCTCGTTTCCAACGGTACGCTTTCTGGGTAAAGGTGTTGCGATTCAGGTGGAAGCTCCAGACTTGTTGCACGTTCACAAACGCCTCGCCGCTGTGTGGCAAGACTGGTTAACGCGACAAGATCAACAATCCTATCGACCTCACATTACTGTGCAGAATAAAGTTGATGCGGCAGTGGCGCGATCGCTATACAACCAGTTAAACCAGACCTGGCAGCCGTTTACGGGATGTGGTGAAGGGCTTCTGTTATGGTCTTACGAGGGAGGCCCATGGGCTCTAATCGAAGAATTTTTATTTATATAGAGTATTGCCCAGCACAGGCTAAAACCCTTAAAGCCTATATCATGTCGTGTTAAATGCACACAACAAAAAGCAATGTGACGCAAAGCGTCACATTGCTTTTTGTTGTGTGCATTTAACCTTATTTGTTATTACATCAAAATTCAGAGCCTCTGTTTTCGCCTAATGCCCAAAATAGAGGCTCTGAATTTTTATGCAATGTGCAAAATATAAATTTTGTCGTACAAGAACTAGCTACTAGGGGGGAGAATGGCACGAACCTGGTTGAGTAATTGAGTGATGTCTACAGGCTTCCGAATAAATCCATCAGCTCCTACATTAAAGCCGTCAGCGGCTGTAGGCTGGTCGTGTCCGGTTACCAGCACAATAGGAATAAAGGGGAGATTCGGATTTGCACGAATCTGCTGAGTGACCTCATAGCCGTTCATGTCAGGCATCATCACATCCAACAAAACCAGATCGGGAGGCTCAGCGGCGATTTTTTCTAAAGCTGCCGGACCGCTATCAACTACATCTACCTGATATCCCTCTGACTCCAAAAGAGTTTGCAGGAAGAAGGTGTTATCAGGGATATCATCAACAACCAAAATCCGATCCATTTCGATGCTTGGGGGGGGATACGGAGTGTTCATTTTACCGTGAGAGCAAATTTTCAACAGGGAAGGGATGTGCTCATTGTCGTTAATGTAACATCCTTTGCCCTCCTTCTAAAGGGAGGGGCCAGGTCTACTAGAAAAAATAAGCAGTATCCCTTAAGGTGTACATGAATAGCCTTTCATGCTGGGTTTCACACCCCATAATTCTGTAACAGTGCCCCGATCTTGAGCTTCTTCAGAGGTTATGAATGGGTAGGCAAGGTCACTGTAAAGATTGCGCCCTTGCCTTCTCCTGGGCTTTCGGCCTGAATGCTGCCGCCGTGTAGCTCAACCAGTTGGCGGGCGATCGCCAGACCTAAGCCCAGGCCCCCGTGTGACCTGGTATTAGAAGCATCAGCCTGACGGAAGCATTCAAAAATATAAGGTAGTGCCTCCGGCCTGATGCCCAATCCGGTATCGCTAATTTGCAGGCAGATGTTACTACTATTCTGCTTCAAAGCAACTTTGACAGACCCGTCTTGAGGCGTAAATTTGACGGCATTGGCTAATAGGTGTTCAAACACCTCCCGTAATCGGTCAGGATCGCCAGGAATAGGGGCGATCGCGTCAGGAATTTGGCTTTCCAGATGAATAGACTTACTTGCTGCTACTGGCTGTATGGTTTCTAGCACTTGAGTTAGCACCACTGGCAAACTCACCGGACTACAATTTAGAGCGATTTCTCCCCGTAGCAGACGAGAAATATCAAGCAAATTATCGATGAGCTGGGTTTGCAGGCGAGCATTGCGCTCAATTGTTTCTAAAGCGCGTTCTGTGACCGTGGCATCAAACTTACGACTTCGTAGCGCTTGCGACCAGCCCAGAATGGAATTAAGAGGAGTCCGTAATTCGTGAGAAACCAGACCTAAAAACTCTTCCTTCAGGCGGTTAGCCTGCTCCAACTTTTGAGTTTGCACCTGGAGGGTATTAACAGCGATTTGCAACTCTTGTCGTCGCTGGCTAACCTCTTCGACCAGGGCTTCCAAATCATGGCTCTGGCTTGCTAATTCGCGTTGCAGCCGATCGCGCACTCGATTAATAGCAATTAAATTGCCAATGCGAACTCGCAACTCTTCTACGGAAAAGGGTTTCATTAAGTAATCCTGTGCCCCCCAGCGCAGTAACTCAATCCGCAAATCCACATCCGATTTTGCCGTCAACATAACAACGGGAATGGTGTCCAGCTCTGGGTACGTGCGAAGCTGGTGGATAAATTGATCGCCGCTCAGGTAGGGCATCATGACATCACTCAGAATCAGGTCAGGCTGAAGGGCGATCGCCTGCTCCAACCCGTCCTTTCCATTGGAGGCAGTAGCGGTGCGGTAATCAGAAGCTAGAGTTGAGGTGATGAACTGATTCATTTCGGGATTGTCTTCGACCACCAGTACCAGAGGTTTACCTTCAGGTTGTACGGGGCCAGATTGACCAGCGGGATTAATCGTGCGAAGCTCTTCAACAATGAGATTGGCAATATCATCAGAGCTAGAAACAACGTAAGGAGATGTTGTTTCTTCTCCGGAAAGAGCATGAATGGGAAGTTCTACAGTGAACTGTGCGCCGCCATCGGGTGCATCCCCAACCGTAATCGTGCCACCCTGCAACGTGACAAACTCACGGGTAATGGCGAGACCGAGGCCGGTGCCACCGAACCGCCGTGTTGTGCCGCCTTCCCCCTGGCTAAACCGCTCAAAAATAGTTTCTCTCAACTCCACGGGAACCCCACAACCGCTATCCTGAACTGACAGGACTGCCCGTGGAAGTGGCTCGGAGTTGTCAGCCTCCACAGACTGCACCCGTAAGCGACAACGAATAGTGCCACCCTGGGGGGTAAATTTGAAGGCATTGGAAAGCAGATTCAAACATATCCGCTGGGTTTTGGCCGCATCAAGCTGCAATGGAAGCGACTCGGGAACATCAACAATAAAGGTAATTTGCTTCTCCTGAGCTATCCCATCAAAGTTGGCAGCCGTCAGGCGTACCAGATGAGCCAAGTCAACGGGAACATAAGTTACCGCCATTTTGTTGGCTTCTAGTTTAGACACATCCAGCAAATCGTTGACTTGCTTGAGAAGAAGGCGCGCATTACGCTCCACAATATCTAACGACTGGCGTTGCTCCGAGGGTAGGTCGGAACGGCTGAGTAAGGTTTCCAGTGGCCCCAGAATAAGAGCCAGGGGTGTGCGCAATTCATGGCTGACGTTGGTAAAAAACTGAGTTTTTAGAACGTCTAGTTCTTTCAGACGTTCGTTGAAAGCTTCTAGTTTGAGATTAGCGGTTTCTAAATGCGATCGCCGCTCCTCCGATAGCTTAGCGGCCTCGACCAGGGCTAAGGCCTGAGGCACCAGCATCGGCAGGATGACCGCCGTTGTTACAGAGGCGATCGCTGTCACTACTTTCAGTGCCCCTGACAACCAGTAGGTTGGGTGCCACAGCGTCCACACATCCATAAAGTGGGTGCTGGCGCAGGCCACAATAAATGAGCCAAAAGCCAGAAACATCCAGTGGAAGGGGATTTCTCGGCGAGTTTTATATACCAAGTAAGCCAGAGTTGCAGAGATCGCCACATAGGCGATTGCAATCAGCGAATCTGAAATGACGTGCATCCATACCAGACCCGGCCTCCACAAGTAGCAGTGCCCATGAGGGATAAACCCACTTACGGATAGGAGAGATTTCCAGCCTCCGGTAAAGGTGAGGAGAAAGGCGATCGCTCCCAGGGCTATCGCAACGGCATAACTAACATTGTTTTGACGGGTACTAATCATGAAATATTTGAGTCTGGAGGCGGGCTTTGTTCTGACTCATTCCCTATTCTGGCATTTTGCCCAAATAAACATATCTACCCTCACATCTTATTCAAGACTACAACTCCTCTGATCCAGCATCGCAACTCAAAACACCAATTTTGCCATCGTAAAGCAGCAGAATAGGTACAGCTCAGTCTTGAGCGTGGAACTACCTACCCACTAAAAGAAAAAATCACCCATGTTTTGAAAAGGGAGTAAGAAGTACCCTCCCTTCAAACATAAACAAGGGTATAGGAATTAATCCCTTCAAACTCTTTTCACATATTCCGGGCTTATACAAGCCTGCCATGTCTGGAGTATTTTTGTTATGGATGGTGTGTGAGACACATCCCCCATAACAAAAATACTTAAGTCCTAATTTCTATATACCTGTCTGAAGGAAATTGATTTCTCTTGCACTTGTAGCAGGACAAACCAATTATTTTAGCCTGAGTTCGGGTTAAGGGTATTTTCGAGTGCCGCGCAAAGCGCACACCAAAATGGGCACTTCAACTTATCCCGAACTGAGGTTATTTTAAGAGATTTTGCAAGAACTATAGCGGGTGCATCCCACTTTTGTAAGTGAGGCGGGCTAAGCCCGCCTCACTTACAAAAGTGGGTTTCCAAATCTGCAAAAGTGGGATGCACCCACTATAGCGAGGTAGGAGAGATGGATGCAGAACTTTTTCCTGTATCCATCTCTCCTACCTCACCAGATTGGAGAGGAATATGTTCGAATGATTAGGATGGCTTTAGAAAAGCTTCGATACGGCTCAATAGCTGATCAAAGTCAATGGGTTTACGAATAAAATCATTAGCTCCCAATGATAACCCTTGCCTTGCATCTGTTTCAGAATAGGCTGTCACTAGCAGAATAGGAATAGATGATAATGCCTGGTTCTGTCGAATTTGTTGGGTCACTTCATACCCACTCATGTCCGGCATCATAACATCCATGAGGATTAGAGCAGGTGGCGAATTTTCAACTTTTTCTAGAGCCGAATGACCGCTGTCAGCCACTTCAATGTTATATCCCTCTGCCTGCAAAAGGGTTTGCAGCAAAAACAAATTGTCAGCTGAGTCGTCTACGATCAAAATGTAGGGACTTGGAATGGAACACACAAAATACAGATTTTAGAAAGAGGATTGTTATACAAATATTATTATATAGCATGAGTTCAGGAGGTTTATGAAGGATCGATCTTGTCTTTATCATGAAGACAAAATCAATCCTTCATAAACCCTCCGGACTCTCTATCAAACGCTTGTTCTATAAGTACAAATATAGCCGCGCGATGATGGAAGTTTCGAAACGAGTTATCGTGATCTTCTCCAAATCACATCTAGCTTCAGACAGAAATATTTACTTTCACGTCTTTTACTAGCCCCAGAATCTATTTATAAAATAAGTGGATGTCATTAAACATAAAATCCTAAAAATCTTTGTCGCTCAATTTGCAGGTGAGACAGATTTTCGGAATTTTATATGGAATTGAGCTGGGTAACTCACCATCACAACCAAATGGCAAAAAGAATCGTAAATCTAGTTTTACTCTCAAGAAACTTATAGATTTTTATATAAGGAAATTAAGGGCGATCGCCCCGAACTCTCCAAGAGGCTCCTAAAACCATACCTAATTTCCCATAATTTCCCTCACCAAGCCAAATAGTAGAACGGCTTTGTTTAGTGAAGAGCTTACAGCTTATATCTGCACAAACCCAAAACTTGAAACTCCTATCTTTTTGTTGTCTTACAAAAAGAACAGGCGTTGCCGCATAGGTACATACAGCGCTTTTTAAGCGCTTAAAATCTGGTTGTTTTTGTGAGAGCCGCGCGGAGCGCGGCTCTCACAAAAACAAGAGTGGCTGATTCAAGCGCAAACCGCTATAAACCTGGAATAGGAAACTATAGTTTTCCATTTCATATTCATATATCTACTCAGCAACAGAAGAAAATACATTAGTTCGGACAGTTTTTCTGAAACCCTTGATTTTGCGTGCGCGAAGCGCACGCAAAATCAAGGGTTTCAGAAAAACTGTCCAGAGTATTGAAAATAGAAGTTACACATTTTGCTGCAGAGCACGAGTTTAGCAAGATGAAAGATAGAGCTGTAGCTGTTTCTGCTCAATCCCTAGGAGATGGATCCTGGCTTGCCTAGATCTTTCATATGACAGACGTTATCGCTAACAAGCTGACGTTATTCTCCGGACATCAAGACAGGAGTAATATTCATGCAACTGAAGCCAATTCAGGATCAGGTTGCCGTCGTCGTTGGTGCAACCAGTGGCATTGGTCGAGCAACCGCCCTTCAGTTTGCCGAACAAGGAGCGAAGGTTGTTGTTTCAGGACGGTCTGAAACAAAGCTAGCATCCCTAATGGATGAAATGCGCAGCCTTCCCGGTGAGGCAACTCCAATCGTGGCTGAGGTCGCTGATTTCAATCAGGTTAAGGCGATCGCGGATAAAGCCATTGATGTTTATGGGCGGATAGACACCTGGGTACATACCCCGGCAACGGCAGTGTTCGCTCCCTTTGAGCAAACAACCCCCGACGAATTTAAGCGTATTGTTGAAGTGAGTTTGCTGGGACAAGCCTACGGAGCTATGGCAGCTCTTCCTCACCTGAAGCAAGGGGGCGGAGCTTTAATTCATATTTCTTCCGTGGAAGGGACACGAGCGTTGCCCTTGCAGAGCGCCTATGGAGCCTCCAAGCATGGCATTGAAGGCTTCCTGGAGGCGCTGCGGGTTGAGTTGAAACACGAAAAGGCTCCCGTTAGCGTCACCAGCATTCGTCCAGCCGTTATCAATACGCCCTTCTGGAACAATGGTTTGACTCGCTTAGGGGTGCAGCCCGCTGGCCCACCACCTTACTATGACCCTCGCTTAGTGGCTGATGCGGTGCTATATACGGCAACCCATCCCACTCGCGATTTCATCGTGGGGGATGCAGGCCGCGCAGTGGATTTGATCCAGCGGATTTCTCCGGCTTTAATGGACACTATCCTACTTCAGATTGGTTTTCCCATGCAGGACTCGCGCAGGCCCAAGTCTGAGGATGACCCCAACAATTTATACGAGTCTGTGTCAGATCCAAAGCACAACCGCATTGATGGTGATTACAGCCACCTTGTGGCTCCCAGTGTTTTAGATTGGGTCGATAAGAACCCAATGCTGAAGTGGGGAGCACTGGTCAGTCTGGCCGCCATCTTTGCCCTAACCCAAGGAATTCGGGAAGGTTCTTAATCATGCCGTTCCTGGACTGACAAATGTAAGATGCTCACTCTCAACTCCTGTTCCAACATGGAATAGGAGTTTGAGAGTTCTTACCAATTCTAGGGTCTGCTTTAAATGTTGTTTTTGATTGCACAAAGCATACAAAAAATACCCTTCCAGCCAGCTTTAAAGCTCACTCTAGAATAATACTTTTTCCTGAATGAGAAGGGGTTGGGCGGTAAGGAAATACGTTCTGTAAGTGATGAGCCTGTCTCCACAGCGAACCTTTATAAAACCTCATTGAGAGAAGTCGTCATGAATGATTTGGCATTCTGGAAATCTGTTTTCCTAGCAAAGTCTGTCATTACCGCTGCTGAAGGTGCAGCCCTGTTTATTGGAGATGCCTGGTTGCGTTACATTCTCCATGCACCACCGCTGGTCAATACAGAATACTCTCAATTGTTTTATGGAGTTGTATTTTTCATTGGAATTGCCTACAGTTGGGTAAGCAGTGATGTGGTAAGGAATCTCGGCATTATCAAATTTGGTGTTTGTGTGCAAACCTTTGTATTTGTCGTTTTGGCTTATCACACGTTTGCCGGGAACATCCACCCGTTGTACTTTACACCTGGCATTATCGACCTGATCTTTGCCATTCTCTACAGTGTATTTCTAGTGCAGTATTCTCAAAATTCTCCTGAGCCTGTTCTGGGAAGCGATCTTGCTTAAAAAGATATGGTTGCGAGGCATCAAACCAATGGTTTCACGCCTCGCAACCATATTAGAGCCTGTTTAAAGATCATTTTTTCACGCGCGAAGCACATGAAAAAATGATCTTTAAACAGGCCCAAAACCAAGAATGTATAGAAAGCGCATGGAGGAAATTTTCATAATATAGGAACTTAAGAACTATGAACTGTGATTATGAGCTTCTGGTGATTGGAGCCGGCTCTGGTGGATTAGCGGCAGCGCAACGGGCGGCATCTTACGGGGTAAAGGTAGCGATCGCAGAACGCTTCAAGCCCGGAGGAGCCTGTGTCAACTATGGCTGCATCCCCGAGAAGCTGCTGGATCATGCGGCGAGCTTTCGACGGCTCAATCACGTGGCCATCCATTACGGATGGGGAGAAGACCAGCGGCAGTTCCACTGGCCAGAGTTCGTGGAAGCGGAAGAACAGCACATTGACTTCTTGAATGCCTTACACCAGAAGCATTTAGAAGATGCTGGAGTAACCTTGCTGCGGGGTCAGGCCTACTTCGCAGATGAGCATACAGTAATAATTAATGATCAGCCCGTTACCGCTGACAAAATTCTCATTGCTGTGGGCGCAAAGCCCTGTAAGCCCGCAATTCCCGGTATTGAGCATACTATCACCTGGCATGAACTCTATTACTTGAAAGAGCAACCAAAAAGCGTTGCCGTGATGGGAGGTGATCCCATCGGTGTGAAGATTTGCGGCAGTCTCAATGCCCTTGGCTCTCAGGTAACGCAAATTATTCTAGAAGATCGCATTCTTCCGCTTCTAGACGAAGAATTGATTTATGTCATTCAAGACCGTATGCAGCAACATGGTGTCCAATTATTAACGCAGCGGGTGGTCGAGAAAATTGAACCCATTAGCGAAGGTTTCGCGCTTAGTCTGGTCGGTCATTCTGCACCCCTCATTGCTGCATCCGTTCTTGCAGATACGGGTCGCATGCCAGATACCGATGGGCTACAACTCGAAAATGTAGGGGTAAAGCTAGCTTCCGGCATGGTTCAGGTTGATGAGTTTAGTCGCACCCACTGCCCACACATTTTTGCGATTGGTGATTGCACCGGACGAATGCCCCTGACCCCCAGTGCGATCGTCCAGGGGCGTATCTTTGCTGATAGCGAGTTCGGCAATCACGCTAAACCTGTTCGTCTGGATTTAATTCCAATGTCGTTATCGTCGCATCCAGAAGCCGCGACGGTGGGGTTATCTGAGGCACAGGCCCGCGATCGGTATGGGGAGGCGATCGCCTGCTACCGCAAGCACTTTCGCCCCCTGCTCTACGCCATCACCGGTCTGGAGGAGAGAACTTTTATGAAAGTGGTCGTGAACCGGGAGGATGGCGATCGCATTCTCGGAATCCACATGGTCGGTGAAGGTGCCGTGGAAATTGTGCAAAGCCTCGCCGTTTCCCTCCGCCTCGGTGCTACGAAACAGGACTTAGATGCAACCATCGGCATCCATCCCTCCAGCGCTGAAGAATTGTTCTCGCTCTAGAGTCTGTTTTGTACACGAATGATAAGCCTTTTGCATTGTAGAGTAGGATTGGATTTGGCAATGGGATTATGGCCGTTTCTCCTCAATACATTCTCGCTTTAGATTTAGGCACAACCGGTAACCGGGCGTTTGTATTTAATGCGGCGGGGCAAGTTGTCAGTCAGGCTTACCAGGAGTTAACCCAGTATTACCCTCAACCGGGTTGGCTGGAGCATGACCCTATGGAAATCTGGCAGGCGACCTGTACTGTCATGCAGTCTGCCATTCAACAAGCGGGGATCCAACCGTCTGAGATCGCAGCTATGGGTCTGACGGTGCAGCGCGAAACCTGTTTGCTGTGGGATAAAACTACAGGCCAACCTCTGCATCGTGCCATTGTATGGCAGGATCGCCGTACAGCCTCCCTTTGCCAAAAACTACAAAACGAGGGGTATGGAGCCGAGATTTTTGAGCGAACGGGTTTGGTCATTGATGCGTATTTTTCAGCGACCAAATTGGCATGGCTCTTAGAACACACTGTTCAGGCAGAAAACGTTGCGCTAGATCAGGTTTTAGCCGGCACGATCGATACCTGGATCCTGTGGAATCTCACTGGACGCAACGTGCATGCAACGGATGACAGTAATGCGAGCCGCACGATGTTATACAACCTGACAACCCGCCAATGGGACGAACGGTTGTTATCACTATTCAATATTCCAGCCCACCTCTTACCCACTATTCAACCCAGCCTGGGATACTTTGGTGCCACCGATCCCCAGGTGGCCGGAGCTGAAATTCCAATCATGGCAATTTTGGGTGATCAGCAAGCCTCGTTGTTTGGGCATGGGTGCGATCGCCCCGGCCTGGTCAAATGCACCTACGGTACCGGTAGCTTTCTCGTCGCTCATACAGGGAACCAGATTGTGCGATCGCCTCACCAGTTGATTGCCACCATCGCCTGGAGCCAGTCAAGTGCCGAGGGCGAAACTACGGCTGGCTATGCCCTGGAGGGTAGCATGTTCACCACTGGAGCCTGCATTCAGTGGTTGCGGGATGGACTGGGGCTAATTCGCACAGCGGATGAAACAGATGCATTAGCCCAACAAGTCTCTGATAATGGAGGTGTCTATTTCGTTCCGGCTCTGAGTGGCCTGGGTACGCCCCATTGGGATATGGATGCTCGGGGGGCGTTTTTAGGGATCACCGGAGGTGTGCAGCGGCCTCACATGGTGCGAGCGGTGCTGGAGGCGGTCGCCTACCAGGTGAAGGAGGTCGTTGAGGCCATCAACAGTTCTGGGGCAGCTCCTATTGAGCGCTTAAAGGTGGATGGAGGAGCCTGCCAGAATAATTTCTTGATGCAGCTTCAGGCGGATGTGTTGGGCATTCCGGTAGAGCGACCCAGGATGCAAGATACTACGGTGCAGGGCGTAGCCTTTGCCGCAGGAATAGCCAGCGGTTTCTGGCCATCGAGGGATGGGTTGCAGGGCAAGCAGGTTGTAGACCGGGTATTTGAGCCGGGGGAGGGAGGTGAAGAGGCGATCGCCAACTTTGCCACCTGGCAGAAAGCAGTGGAACGCGCAAAGCACTGGGCCTAGATTGAGCTTCCTCCATGGATTTTCCGGCTTCACCACACAACAATTCACGCCCCACAGTGTGTAGAAGGCGAGACGAAGCCCTGCCTCTACGGCTCTCATTAGCCCTGATCCATAGCAAGTAGAACGGTAAAACGGGTTTGATCAGGGTTACTTTCGACCTGGATATGGCCTTGCATCTGCTCAACAAGCTTTTTCACCAGGGTTAAGCCTAAGCCTGTACCGCCATGCTTCCAGGGGTCGTTATTGGGAATGCGGTAGAACTTGTCAAAAATGCGGGGGAGTTCAGTGGGCATAATCTCAACCCCCGTGTTGGTGACGGAGAGACGCAGCTTGATCGGCTCTGTTCCTTCATTTTGGGCAGAAGCTCTGGCCATGACAGAGATCGTCCCTCCGGCCGGGGTGTACTTACAAGCATTACTGAGCAGTTCAGTCACTACGCGCGTTAGGCTCAATGGATCGAGATTGAGGGTTGGAAGATCTGGGGCGATGGTTACATTCAGGCGTTGCTGCTGATTGTGGGCACGCGCCTCAAAGGGTTCGAGCAGATAGGGGATAAAATCCTGAAGGAAAACTGGGGTGGGCTGATTGTCGTAGGTTCCAGCTTCAATATGCTGAAGGTGTAATAAATCTTCCACCAGGGCGAGCTCACGATCGCACTCCTCCTGCAAAACCGTCAAGTATTGCACAGCCTTTTGCCGATGCTCCATGGAGTGTTCCATCATGTCGACGAAATTCTGTCCCTGATCGGTCAGGTTCATCAGCAATTTCAGAACCATTTTCATGCTGGCAACGGGCGATCGCAACTCATGGGAAATCGTACTCAAAAAGTCATCCTTAAGCTGATTCAATCGCTCCAATTCTCGTACCTGCGATTGGGCGGCCTCGTAGAGTCTGGCCTGACGGAGGGCGATCGCGCATTGATTAGCGGCCTGCTGCACTAAATGGACTTCCATCGCACTGAAGCTGGCGTAAACCTCCCGGAACAACCAGAGATCGCCTAGAATCCCTGATTGGTCTACCTGATGGTCAAAAATAGGGCAGGCCAGAATGGCTGAGTGATGACGAATAGCGGTGGGTTGAATTTGGCAGAACGCGAAGCAGAGCCGCTCTTGTAACTGCTCATATAACTCTGGGAAATCGGCCATGTACAGGGTTTGACCCTGGGTTACTGCTAGCCCAGGCTGAAGCCACTGATACCGAATAGTAGAGGTTGCATGATCAGCACTGTAGAGGGCAGCATCACAGCAATGCACATTGAGCACCTGGGCCAGGGTCTCAACCGCAGTTTGTAGAATCTGGTTTTGATCAAGGGAATCTCGCACCTGATCAGAGATGCGTTGCAAGGCTAGTTTCAGGTTTAGAGCCTGTTGTAATTCTCGGGTACGGGCTTCAACTCGTTGCTCCAGGTCAGCGTTCAGTCGCCGGACTTCTGCTTCAACGCGCTGACGCTCTTCAATCTCCTGGTGCAGTTTTTCGTTCTTCTGAATAACCAGCGCTTGTTGTTCCAAAATTTCTTTTTGCTGTTGCCGGATGAGAAGCTGATTTTTAATGCGAGCGAGCACCTCCATCTCATGGAAGGGTTTGGTAATATAGTCTTGCCCACCCACCTCAAAGGCGTAAACTTTATCACTTACATGATCAAGGGCGCTGATAAATATGATGGGGATATGCTGAGTTGTAGCCGAAGCCCTCAACTGTTGGCAGACCTCATAACCGCTCATCTCCGGCATATTAATATCCAGCAAGATCAGATCAGGTGGATCTCGGAAGATGGCTTGTAGAGCCATTTTGCCGCTCAATGATTTGCGTACGAGGTAATCATGGGATTCGAGTATTTTTGCCAACAGTCGTAAGTTATCTGGCGTATCATCCACCAGTAAAATATTCGCGATGGAGGGATTGGATGATACCATGGCACGTTTGCGATCAAGGATAAGTCAATGGCGTATTGAGTACTTAGCACGTTTATGCTCATACATGAGTTGATCAGCCTGGGCTATGAGTTGAGTCAGAGAAAAGCGATCGCCCAGGTTACATTGGCTAATACCAATACTCATAGATACCTGTTCAGCAGGTTCGCAAGTTTGATTGAAATTGCAGAGATTTGTCTCTAAACGATGACTGACATCTGCGGCATGGTCCGGACAAGCTGGAATAAAGACCGCAAACTCATCGCCGCCTAACCGCCCTACAATGTCAGCATCGCGAAAGGTTTGCTTGAGTAATTGAGCTGCATGGGTGATCATGCGATCGCCCACGGCATGGCCCAAAGTGTCATTAACGACTTTTAGTCCATCCAGATCAATAAACACTAAACAGCACGGCATCTGACTGCGCCAAGCAGCTTTAAGTTGGTGCTCGGCCAGGACAAAAAAGCCTCGTCGGTTATAAAGGCCCGTTAATTCATCGGTTAAGGAGAGCTGCCTGACCTCTGCTTCTGCTTTTAGCCGTTCTTTAATTTCCTGTTCTAATCGTTGGTTTTGTATCAAAAGTTGTTGTCGTTGCTGTTGAATGAGAAGCTGATTTTTTACGCGCATTAATATTTCTAGCTCTTGAAAGGGTTTGGCAATGTAGTCTTGCCCTCCGATTTCAAACGCTCGAACTTTATCATTGATCTGATTCAAAGCACTAATAAAAATAATAGGAATATGGGCTGTGCTTTCAGATGCTTTTAACTCCTGGCAGACAGCATAACCACTGATGTCAGGCATATTAATATCTAACAGGATTAGATCGGGAGGATCGCGGTAAACTCCCTGAAGCGCCATCCTGCCTGACAAAGATTTACGTACCATATACCCCTCAGCCTCCAGGATGCGGGCCAGCAACCGTAAGTTATCAGGGGTATCGTCAACAATTAAAATATTCGTCTCAGTAACAGATTTTAGTAAGGTAATCATAGCGTTCCTGTCCCAACGAATTCGGGTGTTTCTTCTACAACTCCTAATTTTGTAGACGCCTTAGATACACAAAATTAGGAATTACAGAAAAAATACCCAAGGTGTTGTTTATCTAACATTGAGTGAGGTTGGCGATTGTCTCCAATTGAAAGTTGTCAACCAGAAATTTCATCACACCAATTAGGTTTTGCTCCTCCGTAGGAATTTGAGCAATTAGCTGACGAAGCTTTATATCGTTCAGATCCAATGCAGCTTCATGAACTTGAGTTACCCATTCTAATCCCATTATTCCCAGTTCCTGAGAAGTCAAGTACTTTTCTTGATGTGTGGCCGCTCTCAACGGTATTTCCTCCGCATAACGGTAACGGATTCCTAAGTGATATGCCATTTTGTTAAACAGCACGCTTTCAGTAAAGGGTTTTGCGATGTAGTCGGTGCACCCCGCCTCGAAGCAAGCTATTCGATCATTGTCAAAAGCATAGGCCGTTAAGGCAATAATAGGCGTGCTACTTTTCTGGAGGACGGTTCCTGCCTGCAAGAGAGTGGTCTGAGCTTCCTGCATACGAATTTGCCGGATGGCCTCGTAGCCGTTCATTTCAGGCATTTGAATATCCATCAGAATGAGGTGTGGATGCCAGGCCTGCCAGTGGGCGATCGCCTCAACACCATTCTTGACGGCTTGCACCTCAAATCCTATAGATTCCAGTAAGGTCACCAGTAATTGCCGATTTTCGGCGACATCTTCAGCGACCAAAATGCGAGGGGTGGGTTGTCCGGGAGCCAGGCCAACGACAGAATATTGCAATTCAGGTTCCACAATATCTAATCCTTCTGGCAGGCGCAGAACTACCTGGCAAGTAAATGTAGAACCCCGGTTTACCACGCTCCGAACAGTCAGGGTACCCCCCATCAAGTTGGCAAACTGACGACTGATTGAGAGCCCCAATCCGGTGCCCTGAGCATGACGGCCCTGATCCGTCTGAATGAATGCTTCAAAGATGGAGTTCAAATCTGTACTGGCAATACCCGGGCCTGTATCTTCCACGTCAAACTGGAGAACAATGGGCTGCCGGGAGGAATTGGAGTGTGATTTTAAGTGTGTGAAGTCATTGCAGGATAATGCTTTAACTCGCAGGATGACCTTTCCTTCTACGGTAAATTTGATGGCATTACTCAGCAGATTGATCACAATTTGGCGAAGCTTGGCCTCGTCACCGCAGACATAGCACGGCAGATTATCATCCTGTTCAGTTTCAAGCCGTAGACCCTTTTCTGATGCCTTTAAGGTGAACATCTCTTGAATGGACAAGATTAAGCGATGAATATCAAAACAGGATTCGGTTAAGACCAGTTGTCCGGCCTCAATTTTTGACATTTCCAGGACGTCATTAATCAGGGTCAAAAGATGTTCACCACTGCGGCTGATAATACCCAACTGTTCTCGAAACTCGGTGGGAGTTTCCTGGTTGCGAGCCATCAGTTGAGTGAATCCCAAAATGGCATTCAGGGGGGTTCGCAGTTCATGGCTCATTTTGGCCAGGAACTGACTTTTGGCGCGGTTGGCGATCGCCGCTCGCTCTGCCGCTTGTTCCAACGCCGCCTGGGAA
This sequence comes from Leptolyngbya sp. FACHB-8, assembly GCF_014695575.1. Lineage (GTDB taxonomy): Bacteria > Cyanobacteriota > Cyanobacteriia > Elainellales > Elainellaceae > Vacuolonema. The sequence continues at coordinate 32,440 of NZ_JACJOO010000089.1, forward strand.
AACTCCAGGACTGCAAGCATCAAGGTGTTGCGCATTTCTGCTGCAGCTTCCAGTTCCGCTAACTGCCAGGGGCAAGACATCTCCTGCACCGTTTCCTTCCAGAGCTCAAAGGATTTCCGGGGATTGAGGCGCATGTTGCCAACTTCATCAACACTAATAGCTGACTGCGGATTCCCAGCCCAATTCACAGTTTGGACTTGTTCGGGTCGAAACCAGAGAATGTGGTATGACTTTTGCTTCACCTGACTCAGGACAATGGAAATGGCCAGGATGCCGCTGGCACAATCCTTAAACTGCCGGGCCGGGGGGTATAAAGCGGGAAGCGTACTGGTCGCAAACACCCGCTCTCCAGGTGATAGTTCAGAGTTGGGTTGGTTGCTTCGGTGCTCCCCCAGCCAGGTAATTAAGGACTGCACCTCATCGCTAGAAGGTGTTTGCCCAATGAGGGTCAACTGACCATCAAGGAGTAAGGCGGCTCCCTGGGCATGAACCAGATTCAGGAGTTGCATCGTGTTGTCTGCGAGCACTTGTTCGATCGCGCTGGCATCTCGCAAAAAAGCCCATTGCAATTGATCTTGAATAGCCTTGACTTGCACCCGGTATTCGTTCAACTCACGCTCTTGTTGGTTAACCAATTCAATGGAGGCAAATTGGCCTAAAAATTCACAGGTTTTGCGTAATTCGTAGTCCAACAGATGGGGGGTGTAGTGATGGCAGGCGATCAATCCCCACAGCTTTTTATCGTCAATCAGTGAAATGGTAAATGTCCCCGCAACACCCATGTTTTGCAAGTATTCCACATGGTATGGCGATACACCTCGCAGAACACAGGTACTGAGATCCAGTGATGAGGGCTTGTCGCTGTCAAGGATGAGTAAACGAGCCGAGGAAGCACTGACATCAGGGATTTGACGTACCCAATTGTGGCGGAAGAGTTGACGTGCCGGAACAGGAATATCGAAGGCGGGAAAATGCAGCCCCAGGTAGCTATCGAGATGGGGCTCCTTCTCTTCGGCAATGACCAATCCATGCTCATCCGCCTCAAATCGGTAAACCATGACGCGATCGAATCCTGTCAGCGCCTTGATTTCTTGGGCAAGAATTTGAGCTAACTCCTCCAGGTTTGTGGACCGGCGAAGGCTCAGGGTTGCCATTTGGAGCCGATGGTAGAACTGAATGGAATGGGTTTTGTTGATGGGCGTGTGGGGTTCCAATTCCAACAAAAGGCCGTTTGACATTCGATGCAACGTGCAACGGAAAGCCCTTTTTCTTAGATGGGCCTGATGTCCTTTACGTTGAAATTTCAGGTCGAATGGATTGTGCAATTCCAGATTAGGATGAGCCAAAATCTGCCGCAGATGCTCGAGCTGTTTTCGGGAACATATTTGTTGTAAAGACCGGCCCAGTACCTTCGCAGCAGGGATACCCAGAAAGGCCTCTGTGTTATCGCTCACCTGCACAATCTTGAGGGTTTCCTCCTCTAGCACCAACACCATTCCATGGGGCTGGATATAACCAGGAGCGTAGACGGATGCGTCATCACACACCTCCAGAGAGGCCAGTTTTGTAGCAGTTAATAAAGGAGTAAGTGCGATTTGTGACTTCATGGTGGTGGCGAGAGCAGGAATGAAGGAAGGGAAATCCGGGACAACCCACAAAAACTTTAGGAACTGCTAGTGCTCAACGGGTTGGTGGAGCAGGTGTAAAATGTGCTCAAATGCAAACTGGTCAACCAGATCAAGCAGAAAGGTGGCGAGCTGAGTCGCCTGCGTGGGCAATTGGGCTACCAGTTCGGCGATCGCCCGGTCATTGCCACAGATCGCAGCATCCTCCAGAGCCTCTAACCAGGAGGCGGGCTGGGAAGTGAGTAAGGCCACATAAGGCTCGTTGGCATGAGGAGAGGCTGCTGGGAATGGAGTGATGGCCACATCCGGTTCTGCATAGATATACTCCAATCCCAGATACTCCCTCATTTTCAGAAATAGGGTCTCTTCACGGAAGGGCTTGCTGATATAGTCATCGCAACCCGCAGCCAGAGCGAGGGTGCGATCGCTCTGGGAGGCTTGAGCGGTAAGGGCAATGATGATACTATTGGCCCCCTGTTCCAAAGCTCGAATTTGCCGGGTGGCCTCATACCCATCCATCCCGGGCATCCGAACATCCATCCACGTGAGGTCAGGGTACCATTCCTGCCAGAGGTGAATTGCATCCTCCCCATTACTGGCTTCCCGCACCTCCAGTCCTGGCTGGGAGAGCAATCGCATCATGAGTGTACGGTTTTCGAGTTGGTCATCTACGACAAGAATGCGGCGAAGGGGTTGTCCGGGAGTTAGGCCGATGACAATGCGATCGCTGGCTTCGGGGACAACACTAACCCCACTGCAAGGCTGCACCGGGAGAGTAAGGGTAAAGGTACTTCCCTGTCCCAGGGTACTCCTGACGGTAATACGACCCTCCATCAATTCCAGCAATTTGCGGCTGATGCTTAGCCCCAATCCCGTACCGCTGGCAGATTGTCGCCCAGCCTTCGCTTGCACAAAAGCATCAAAGATTGTGGTCAGTTCGTCCTCGGCGATGCCCGGCCCGGTGTCGATGATGGTGACCTGGAGCGTCAGGGGGGCAGGGGCAAGTGGATAGGTGGAGGGGTAGGGCCTAGACTTAGCGTCTCCACCGGGCCACTCAGCCACTCGGCCACGCGTCGGCTCCTTAATGCGCACCTGCAGCGTGACACTTCCCCGATCCGTGAACTTAATGGCATTGCTCAAGAGGTTGAGCAGGATTTGGCGCAGTTTTTGAATGTCGGAAAGAATGAATTGAGGAACTTCGGGGGCAATGTCAAAGAACAGGAGTAACCCTTTGGCTGTGGCGCGTTCGGCCAGCATGGTACGCAGGGAATGCAATAGTGCGATGAAGTCAAATCCGCTCAGGTCAATGGTGCTATAGCCAGCTTCAATTTTGGAGAGATCCAATACGTCGTTAATCAGATTCAGTAGATGATCGCCGCTACGGCGAATGGTTTGCAGGTCGGATTGTTGCGGGAGGGTGAGGGCCGGGTCGTGGGTCATGACCTGGGCAAAGCCGAGAATGACGTTGAGAGGGGTACGAAGCTCATGACTCATATTGGCGAGGAACAAACTTTTGGCCAGATTGGCCGCTTCTGCGGCTTCTACGGCCTGGCGCAGGGCTGACTCACGGCGTTTGCGATCGCTCACATCCTGCCCAATACCCAGGGAATGCCCGTTGGAAAGCTGCACATTGGCCCAGGAGATGTCGAGGTTCCGTCCAGACGCGGTTTGAATGGTAAAGTCATGCCATTTCCCACTGGCTGCCAGTCGATGGGCGCGCATTTGGTGTCGTGCGTCTGGGGAGCTGTTATGTTGAGCCGGAGTATCCAGGTGTTGCCAGTCTGCCAGTGACCAACCCAGTACCTTTTCCAGTTCGGGGTTGACCAATTCCACCTGGCCTTCCCCATTGAACAACACAATCATGAACGGAATGTGGTTAACAATGGCCTGAAAGATTTCTTTCTGGTGGCGTAGTTCAGCTTCGGCTTGTTTGCGATCGCTAATATCCCGATAGGCTCCAATCATGCGGAGTGGCTTACCATTGGCATCATGAACAACGACCTTGCCATAGTCTGTAATCCATTTCCACGTGCCAGATTTGCATCGAACCCGATAGTCACAGGTATAGGTGTGTGAATGATCGTGCAGGTGAGCTGTGAGGCACCTCAGCACTTCTGCTTGATCGTCTGGGTGAATCGTTTCCTTCCAACTGGGTAAATCCAGGAGTACCTCACCAGGCTGGTATTCGAGGATCTCTAGATAGCGATCGCTATGGTAAATATCTCCCGTTTGCATATTCCAATCCCATAGCCCATCCTGGGAGGCATCCAAAGCCAGCTTCAGGCGTTCCTCACTAAATTGGAGATTGGTCTCAGCGTGTTTGCGATCGCTCACATCAATAGCATTGCCAATGATGCCCCTGACATGGCCATCTGCGTTGGTAAAGGGGCTGATAGTGGTTTGATACCAGCGGGTCATTCCGTAGCGATCTTGAATTTCTTGATCAGGAAAGGTGATGGGCGTAAGGTTTTGAATGACAGCTTGGTTCTGGCTAGCAAATTCCTTCGATTGCAAAAGGTTCTCGTTGAAGTCGCAATCCTGTTTACCAAGCATCTCGCTAATGGGAATGCCATAGATAGCAGATGCTGCTTGATTGACGATCAAGAATTTTCCCTGTTGGTCTTTCACAAAAATCGAACTGGGAACAGCATCGATTACCTGTTGCAAAAAGTTCTTCTGAGCTTGCAGCTCCGCCTCAGCCTGTTTGCGGGCGGTAATGTCGCGTACCATCACCAGTACATCATGTTGAGGAAGGGGTACCACACGCAACTCTTCATGGCGCTGTTGCCCACCGAGAAGAAACTCATGCTCATAGACCTGTAGTTCATGGCTTTGCAGAGCCTGGTGGATGGACTCCAGACGTAATTGAGCGAGATGAGGGGGCAACACTTTGTTCAGCGTAGCGCTGGCTGCGATCTGATTTGGGTAGAGATGATCAAAGCCATTTTTAGACATAAAGTCCACATAGCTTCCATCAGAACGCATGTGAATAAGGAGGTCTGGAATGGCTTCGATGATGGCTTGCTTAGTGGCTTCACTCTGGCGTAATGCGTTCTCAGCTGTTTGGCGTTCTAATTCCATGCGTTTACGTTCACGCAGGGCAGCCTGCTGCTCATTAATATCAATGAACGTCACAACGACCTGAAGGAGCTGATGATTTTGATCAAATTCTGGAAATGCGTTTGCTAATAGCCATCGCGGAGGTTTTTCTGCTTGCTGGATGCCCAACACAACGTTTTTGAGAGGAGCCCGAGTCGCTAAAACCTGGTTCACAGGATGGCAATCCGGAGGGATGGGTAAGCCATCCTCATCGGTAAAATGCCAGGTTGGATCCATTTCATCTTTTCCCAATGAGCCCATGGAAAGACCCAACAGATCACAGGCGATTTGATTGCACATCAAAATCTGGGTGGCTGTCCTATGAATCACAAAACCTGCGTTGAGATTTTGGATTAATCGTCGATAGCGTTCTTCGCTTTCCCGCAAACCGACTTCAGTTTGCTTCTGCTCTGTAATATCGGTGTGAGAACCTGTCATACGAACTACACGCCCGGCATCATCCCAGAGCGCCTGCCCACGGTCAAGAATCCACTTATAGGAGCCGTCTTTACACAGTACTCGATGCTCCGTGATGTAAAACGGTGTTTTTTTCGCAAAATGATCTTGAATGGCCTGGGTAACCCAGCCTAGATCATCGGGGTGAACTCGTTTTGACCATTCATCGATATGATTAGCAATTTCATGGTCTGCAAACCCTAGCATTTCCTTCCAACGGCTGGAAAAGAAAACGTCGTTTGTTTGCACGTTCCAGTCCCAGATGCCATCGTTATTACCCCGCAGTGCAAGTTGCCAGCGTTCTTCGCTTTCTCGCAGGTCTTGTTCAATGAGTTTCCGCTGGGCAATTTCGTGGTGTAGCTGCCGATTGAGCGCCTGGATAGAGGTTGTTTGTTGGCGTAGATAGACCATGAAAGCGATCGCCCACCCGCCCACGGTCCCCAACAGCACCATCATGGTCAGGATTGAGGGTGCTTCACAGAAGGCCTCTCGATGGGTCCAGAAATGCCATATTTCTAAAATCAGAATTGTGGCGATCGTGGCTGAGCCAAAAACCGCGCCAATGAGAGGAAACCGTCGATAAGCGCTCATAGTTTTTAACAGAGTACCCCTCTTAGGATTCCCTGACTAGGGACGCAAACATGAGAGATTTACGGCGTGAATGTTTAATCAAATATGAAATATGGTTTCAGCTAGAGAGTCATACAGATTGGAGAAAGTTTTATTGATAATTCTTAATCCGTAGGTTGTGTTTGATGAGCTATAGTTCCAGGTTCTGTAGATGGGGTACGCAAGTAGTCTCTCCTAAATACCCCATTTACAGGATTGCAGGATAACGCTAAAACCCAGATTTTTTCATTGCGAAGCGAAGCTCCCACAATATAGCAGTTCTCATTTTGAAATCAGGCCCGAAAACCGCGCGCCAAAGGCGCGCGGTTTTCGGGCCTCAAAGCCAAGAGTTCACGTCCTACGGGCGTGAACTCTTGGCTTTGAGGCCCATACTAAGAATTACTGCCCACAATAAAAATCTGGGTTTTAGAGGTAGTTTTATTAATATTTAAGTGCTTCTTAAGCGCTTATTCCTTTCAAAAAGCTGTTTTTTCGTGTGCAAAGCACACGAAAAAACAAATCTTCCAAACAGCTTTAAAACAGGCACTAGGCAGGTGGGTATCACAGCCTGTTGGAGAGGAAGCGGCGTTTATCCTTTTAAGACTTGATCGAGTAGATTCCGGGCAGGTTGGGCTTTGTCTAACGCAACCTGGTAGTCGGTGTAAGACCGTACCAGGCGAGAGAGGCCCCCAACCCCGACTTTTAGTTGTTCCAATTCGTCGCCGGAAACCAGTTCACCGTCCAGCAATCGCCCCACTAAAGGCTTGATGTCGCCTACTTCCTGACGGGCTTTTTGAAGTTTTTCGACGGTACTCAACAGAGTTTTGAGTGAACTGAAGATTTCGTCGATTTGCTGCATATCGGCAATGGGCTCAGACGAAGTGCTAGCAGGCTGCTTGCTGGCTTTGTCTGCAGGGGTAGATGATTCTCCGGAGGAGGCACTGTGAGATCGCTCGGCCGGGGTATGGGTTTCAACCTCTTTAGTCGGCTTCATCAACATTTCCTTTAAGAATTTCTTTCAGTGTATAGCAAGCATTTAGTTGCTTAGGGCCGTCGGTTTTGAAAACTTGTACGTTTCACCAGTTTTCAAAACCGACGGCCCTAAAAATTACAAATAAACCAATACCTCCGCCATTTTTCTCAAGCCCTTGATTTTGCGTGCGTAACGGGCACGCAAAATCAAAAGCTTGGGAAAAATGGCGAGCATGGTGCAAAATAACCTGTCATTCTTTTTGTGGGAGTGGCAACTTCGTACCGTTTTCACAAAAAGAATGACAGGTTATTCAGTACACGGTCCTGAGCAGATCTCCTAAGGTTATATAACCTTGCACAATCTGGTTAGGCCAGTTCATTCTTGTTGAGTGTGGTGGGTTTCACAGGCCACACTCAATAAAAATGCGTCAGCATTGGATGATTTAGGCTGATTTGAATAAGCGGTTGAAGCCGTACCGTACCAGGCGGCGAATTTCTTCAACAGAAAGGGTAAGACGGGGTTTGTCGGGGTTTTCCATCAGACGCACCTGAGTAAACCCAAAAGATTCCACTCCCATCAGCCAGTAGAGCAGAGGAAGCACGTCTGAGATCCGCACAGGCTTTGCGTACAGATCGAGACGGGGTCCGTTAGGGTGGACGGTCAATCCATCCTGCCGCAGACGCTGCTGGACAGACTCGGGCAAGGTTTCCATGTACAGTAGCCATTGAAGCTGGGATTCGCATTCCAGGGAAACCAGGATTTGGCAATCGACACAGGATTCCAGGGTCATCTCGTGGCGATAGTTGGCTTTGTCGGTGATGACCAGGTGCTCACAGCCGACAGAGTCGAGGGCATCCGCCCAGATAGAGGCGATCGCCAGGGCTTTAGCCTTTGTCTCGTCGGGGGCAATGACAGTTAGAACACCTGTAACAATGTGAAACCGGACCCCCTCCAGGTGTTCCCAGAAGGTTTCGGGCAAGGCTCGTAGAATGGTTTCTTGCAGAATCGCGTCCATGGAGTTGCTCGCAGCATCGGCAGGGGAGGGCAGCTGAGCATCCTAGGCTGTACGGCATAGGGTGCAGTGTTTGGAGTAAGGTTAGAGAACCTAAGAGAAATGAATTTTCTATGGGTATCATGCATAAAAAATTCACGTTTCCAAACATCTCTAGTTAACAACGAAACCAGCTCATCAAAAAATCTCCTACCAGGGATAGATGAAATCTTTACAATTCACGACAATTGAATTAATTCGGCATAACGTGCTTGCGTTCAGATAACGACCCTGCAATGACTAAAGCGCACTTTTTCTGTCAGTAAGAGGTATTTCAACGTGAGCTTTTTCGAAGTGTTCCTTGCAAGCTGATGATGAAATAGCATTAACGCTTCGTGGGGCTGGCACAACCGGAACTCTCAAGAATTGAGGTCAGGAATCTGAGCTCTTGATGAAGTAGCCTGGGTCCGGATCAGGGGCGTTTTCGAGTGCTGCACGTTACATAAACACTCGAAAATGCCCATTTTTGGGTACGCTTCGCGTCGCAAAAATGGGTACTTCAGCTTAGCCCAAACTGGGATTAAGTTAGTGCTTTTGTCGCTTTACGCAATTTACAGCGCTTTTCAAACGCTTAAAATCCGGTTGTTTTTGTGAGAGCCGCGCGGAGCGCGGCTCTCACAAAAACAACCGTGGCTGATTCAAGTGCAAAGCGCTGTAAGCTATAGCCCTGATGGTGCCGTTGTGAAGCAACTCATCTCACGCTTTTCTTTGTTGCAATGGAAGCATTAATCTTTGTTACAGAAAACTAACTCAGTTGCATAGGCTGCAACCACTCTTGCCGGAGGCGGGCGATCGCTTCCTCCTTGTGCTTGGCTTCAATTTCAATCCAGGGCACCTGACGGAAGGCTTCGGGCATATTCCAAATCACATCACTATGGCTGGGATCGTGAAGGGAGTCGCGCCCGTTGGAGATGTGCACCAGCTGCCAAGTGGGATCAGGCCAGGTGCTACGGGCCTGGGCGATCGCTTCCGCAATGCTGGGGTCGTCGTAGCTGTCTAAGCGTTCGCGTACAAGGTGATGATGAGCATCGAAGACCATGGCAACCCCTGAAGCCTGACAGATCTCGAAAATGGATGTTGCACTATACATGTGCTCGTCATTCTCCAGGGTAAGCCGGGTACGAATAGGATCAGGCAGATCACGAATCACCTGGATTAACCGTTCTACGCGATCGCCTTTGCCCCCGTGGATGTTCATCGTAGTCCAGGGAGATTGGGGTTGGCCCATCAGGTCAAACTGGTAGGCGAGAGCGGATAGGACCGTAATGCTGTTCTCGATAACAGTGGGGTTATCGGAATTCAGCACAACAAATTGTTCGGGGTGTAGCACCAGACGGAGGCCGTACGCTTTGGCGCGATCGCCAGCCTGCCGCAATTGAGGAGCCAACTCATCGAGCAAATCGCGACCCAGGGGAGTATCGCCAAAGGGGAACAGGTTGGAGGGAAGGCGATACAGACGAATGGCCTGCTGATGGCAAAACTCAATGGCCTGGTTGAAGCGGCGCAGGTTCTCAAGATAAAGCGATCGCAATGCAGTGGTTTGCTCCTCTGGGCTCATCAGCAGGAGGCGCTTGCGAGTTAAGGTTTTGTAACGAACTGCTTGGGAGGTGGTGATACAAACAAGCCCTAATTCGGGGATTGCAACACTGGGGGATAAGCAGGACGGGCTGGTGGAGGAAGTCTGCACAGGCATAGACCTTAATCTGCACTTTCTTCCACTATGACAATGTGTAACAGACGAAAAATCAGCTTTTGGGTGGGGGTTTCCGTTGTTTTTGGCCGGATCTTTCTCCAGTGTTTGAATAGGCTGAAAAGCCCGTATGGAGGGATTTTTAGCCTATTCAAACTCAAAAATGGCTGCCTGGTGAAACCATCTCGAAGAGATAGCTCTACCAGGCAACTGCCCCTACCTTAGTCCCATTGCTCCAAAGCACCGAGCCAATAGCGAACGAACTCTGCAATTTGGGCGCGGCGAGCTTCAAAATTGGCCGCAATCCAGATGAAGAGGAGGCCCAAAGCAATACCAACGGCCCAGAGGAGAAGGGGGTAAAGGTCGATGAGCACGACTAACTGACGGAGAACCTGGTAGATGAAGGCAAGCGTGCCGACGAACAAATAGGCGCGGACTCGAAAGGCTAAACCCGCAATGACGAGAAGCAGGGCGATCGCCAGGGCGAAACCGGCCATCCCCAAGCCCCGCTCGGCTTCGTAAATGCTGGTCAGTACAATTAAGCCAACGGCTAGAATGCGCAACCAATGGCGATTCTGACGGCTGTTCGCCGTTTGCAGGTTAGGATCGACCTGGGCCAGATAGAGCAGGGATAGACCTATCAGCGACGCATAGGCCAAGGGTTCTTGAATGCCTTGCTCATTGAGCCATTGGAAAACGCCCCAGTTCGCCAACAGCACACTGAAGTAGCTCAACCGAACCTGATGCCTGACTTTAGCGACCCAGGCATAAAAGGCACCAACGATAAACAGCGATGGGGCAGCCGCCTGGTCAGCGAATAAAACAACGAGGGTGAGTGGAAGAATCAGGGCAGAGTTTTGCCAGGGGCGATCGCTCCAGCCAAGGCGAGGCCACGGTACCAGGTACATGGCGCAGGCGACAGGGGTAGCGATCGCGCCCGCCCAGGCCAGTAGTAACGCTGTATCAGGAACGGCAAGCCAGAGGCCGTAACCACAGGCCACGGTCGCCGCTGTGATACCGGCATAGGTTAGATTCTCCTGAGTGCGGCCCTGCCAGAGCGCATCAGCTGCCAGAATCAGAGCGACGCTAATCCAGAGCAGGCCACCCTGAAGGCTGCGGTCGAAGCTCAGTGCCATCAGGAGTAATCCACTGCCCAGAACCCAATGACCCAGCGCAAAACTCTTAAATTCATCATGGGTTAATCGCAGATAGGGCCCAATCCAGCGGCTGAGGAGGCGATCGCCGACCCCCAGCACCGCTGCCAGTCCGGCCAGCAGGACCAATCCATCCCCTGCTGCCCCGCCGGATGCCTGGCTGAGTTGATAAATCAGTAACTCATAGAATCCGGCCGTGATGAGAAGCATGGCCCCAAAGGTCACGGGTTTGAGCCGGGGGCGTCGCCGTCCCACCCCTAGCCCGATGAGCGCAGCGGCGAGGGTGTAGAGTCCGGTGGCAGGGCTGAAGGGTTGCCCATGTCCGATGATGATGCCAGCAGCTCCGTATGACAGAGGGATCAAATGCCAGCTTTGGCGATAGGGTCGTGATTTCCGAGCCGTCCAGAAATCTCCAGCAATTTGGGTTCCTAGCCCCAGAGCCAGGTTGGCGATCGCCCACATCTGTCCATCCAGTGGGGCTGTTGGCTGGAGGTTGTGGATGAGAGCCAGCAGCAACATTTCGACGGCGATGGCAAGGCTATAGAAGCCGGGGTTGCGAGGGGCCAGCCAGAGGCGATAGGCGATGGCAGCGATCAGCAGGACTATCCCTGCGGTCACTTGCCTGCTTAAGGGCACCTGCTCCGCAATGGTATAGAAAATGAAGCCATACAAGACGATGAACGTGCCGATGGAGAGGGCGATCGCCCATCCCGTCAAACTGGGTTTGTAAACCCGGCTGAGGGGGTTCTCTTTGCGAGATTGCCAATGCCAGAGACCCCATAAAGCAGCAATCATCAGGGGCAGCACTACGGGCCACTCAGGGGCTACTTGCTCCCGGACTTGCCAGAAGAGCGCACCGACAAACAGAAGACCCAACCCAATATGGGTAGTGGCATTGAGGCCAACTGATTGCCTACGGGTGTTGAAGAGTAATAACCCCGTCATCAAACCCAAGCTGAATAGCCGAGTTTCCCAGGTTTCATAGGTCAGAGCCTGGACGAGAACAGCCGCAGCGGTGCTACATCCAATTGCCGTTCTGTAAGGGGGAAAGGTGGGTAAATAGGCCAATCCAGTTAGAGCCAGAGGCACAGCCAGCCAGAGCCAGCCCCAGGGTTGAAGCACGGCTTCATTCCAAAACATCAGCCCACCCAAGCTGGCCAGCCCTAACCCGAGATGCCAGCTACTCTGGTGTACCCGAGACCAGCCAGGGCTGAGACAAAACCCCCACTCTACCAGAGCTGCCCCCAATAGCAGTAAGCTCCAGGTGGTGTAACTCAGCGTCGGGAAGGCCAGCGCAACCCAGGCCGCGATCGCCCCTAATCCTAGAAATTGTGCTCCATAGATGACCCAGCCCGGCAGCTCTTCCCGCCGACGGACGGTCACAATCAGGGTCAGGAAGGCAAGGCTGAGGGTGAGCGATCGCATCAACGGGTTAGGCAGACTTACAACCACCAGTCCGACGCCCAGGGCCAGAGCCAGGTGCTCAGCCGTACGACCTAGAGACCTTTGGGATTGGCGGTAGTACCAGTTCCCCACCAGTAGTGTCCCGATCAGGTAAGGAAACATGGATACGCCCAACGCGGCCCAGGGCATACCCGCAGGGCCAGCCTGTTGCACTAACCAGGCAAAAATTCCTCGACGGGTTTCTGGCGGGATCACGCGGCCCATCAACCAGTAGGCTTGTAAGCCCACCAAAAACAGTGAGGCCAGATCTTCTCTCCGCTGCGTGTGAAGCAACTGCTCCAAAATCAACCCAACACCGATTAGACTGACGGCGATCGCCTGGAGCGGGGGCTGAGCTCCCACCGTGACTCCCCAGCCGAGTAACAGCAAAGCTATCCCCAATTGCATCCACAAACGCCGGGCAGGGACGCGGCGAGATTGCCAGGCCAGAAGTCCACCACAAATACCGAAGGCCAGCCCCAGTTGAGAAAAGGGCACCTGGGCAACCCATAAGGCTCGCACCAGCAGTATCAGCAGGGATAACAAAATTACGATAATAGGCTGGCTCAACCCAGAACCCGTTGGGGGTTCACCCTCCTGGGAAGTCGTGGGAGGAAATTGGGCCGTCAAGGTCAGGGCGCTGCCGATGGTGGCTCCATAGCTGGCAATCAGGGCCATCCCAGCGATAGCCCAACCTCCATGCAACCAACTCAGGGCGACGATAGTTGCGATGACCCAACGGGGTTGGGCTGGCGGCTCAATGGTTGGTCGTAATAACGTGACCAGCATGGCGCTTAACATCAGGGCCGCCAGAGGAGCGATCGCCCAACCCCAGGGTTGCTGCCAGAGGGCGATCGTATCCATGCGCCAGAAATTAATTGGAATGAGCAGCAGGGTTGCCATCTGCACCATCTGGGTGGTGAGCTTCAGCGTCGGACGACGGGCCGTCCATGCCGTTGCTGCAAAGAAGGCCACGCTGTAAGCCAGCAAAACCAGGTATTGCCCTGTTGGAGAAAAGTTTTGCCATTGGCTGGCAGCCAGCACCCCTGAGGACACAATCACCAAAAACACGCCCAAAAATAGCAACCAGATGATGCTGATTTCTTCCATCAGGGCCTGGAGGCGTTGAGTTAACCAACCGGGTTCGGCGACCGAGCGAGGAGCGACGGCACGCTGTCGATTTGCTGCTGTAGGTTCAACAAAATTGCCCACAGGGGAAGGAGGAGCAATAGCCTGAGGGGATGGCAAAGGGCAAGTTAAATGGCGGTGGCAGAGTTGCCGTACTTGCTCATCGGAGAGCAAGCCGAGTTGCTGCCAGAGGGCTAACCCTTCGAGGAGAGCCGTATGGTGGGCAGGTACGACAACTTCAAAGCGAATGGTGGATTGGGGGTCTGTCACCGATTTTAGAACGCAAAGTGATCCCTATTTATATCAATCACCCGTCCGGTTGCGACAAAACAGTGATGGAGCTTCACACCTGCTTGCTAGTCCACCTGCCCCTACCCGCCAATAACAGTGGTTACTTATGCTGTTTTGCCGATAGTCAAGTTAAAAGACTTGTCGATAAACTCCCCACGGTTACTGGTGCGGCGAATGGTGATGGTTTTGTGAATGGGTTGACCCTTGCCATAGCGTTCCAGGCGACTCTTAAGAACACGCAGCTCATTGCCCCGCAACACAAATAAACCTTCAGCGCGATCGACTAGGGAATAGTGGAAGACCTCTTCTTCCAGGTCCGTTGCTGTGGCCGGAAGACGGGCGACGACTTGTTCGTCGGATAGATCGACAATGTCGCTATCGTGATCTTCCAGATAAGGAAAGAGATAGTCTTCCGAGGTGAGCCGTCCGGCATTCGCCAGTGCAATGGGGACTTCCTCTCCGATCGCTTCCACCAGCGGCATTTCTGGGGCAGCGGGCGGTGGAGGTGAGGCGATCGCGATCGGTTCAGGTAAAGGAGCCGGATGAGACTGCGGTGGAGGAGCCGGGGGTTTTGTGGGGGCTGCGATCGCGGCGACAGGTTCAGATCGGGGAGTGGGAGGGTTAGAGGGTTCGGTATTGGGAGCGGTTTCTGGGGGGTTGGGACTGGAGTGGTAAGTTGGGGGAGATTCAACGGGAATAGCGCGTTTTGTACGCCTGGCTTGATGCTGGCGCATTCCATCACGGATGATGATGACCCAGCCTGCTCCATAAATGACAGCCCAACCAACGATCCACAGGGCGTAGGAGGGGGAGTCCGTGTCAAAATCGTAGGTGATCGGAGCCCGTGGGCGATCCTGGGGCTGAGGCGTAGCTTCCTGGAGAACCTCCGGGGCTTCTGTTAGCTGGGAAGGCTTAGCTGCCTGGGGTTGAGGCGTGGCTTCTGGAGACGATTCTGAGGTCTCGGCTGGAGGTTGTGCTGGAGCCTCAGGTGATTGAGTCGTGAAAGACGCTGAAGAAGGGTCTGAGGGTGAAGTCAGGGTGGCCCAAGTCTCTGCACCAACCATGCCATCGTCAGGTAGATTGTGCGATCGCTGCCATGCTCGTACGGCTGCCTGGGTGCGTCGTCCAAAAATGCCATCTGTGGCGTCGGTGTAGTAACCCTGTTGTTGGAGCTGGGTTTGCAAGCTTTGCACCGCTTCTCCCCGGCTACCCAGTTGCAGGAGGGGTTGGACGGGTGCGGCAGCTGATTGTATCCATGCACGATTGGGTTGGGTGGCCGGAACGGAAGGGGGCGTCTGAGGTGTACGCGCAAATTCAGCCTGAGTAATAGCATCGGGTGTCTCGATGCTGGGGGTGGAGAAGGATGTTGTGGCGATCGCCACCGTCACGTTATCCCCCTGCTCCACATCGGTCTGCTGAATGGAAACAGGGCCAATCTCGGACGGGATGCAGTCAGGGCAGGTTAGAAGCATCACCATAATTACTGCTCAACTCGTTGGAGGGGCATGAAATTGTACGAATGGTGCAGGATTCAAGCCATGGGTAACGATCTTTCCTGGATATTTCCAGGGGAATTCACAACGGTCACAATTTTGCTTACCCCCCTTTACAAGCCACCATCCGGCAAACCGGATAATGCTTGACAAAAGTTTTATCCAGTTGCGCAATATTTACAGCGTTTTTCAAGCACTTAAAATCTGGTTGTTTTTGTGAGAGCCGCGCTCCGCGTGGCTCTCACAAAAACAACCGAATTTGATTCAAAGCAGTAAGGGGAGGGCTAAGCCCTCCCTTTACTGCTTTGAATCAAATTCGGTGAAAGAACCTTGTTATGGTTCTTTCACCGGAAATCTAAATACTGAGCTGAGCGACGTAGAGAAAACTATGCCAACGTGCTGCTAGATGCCATGCCTCGGAAATTGGACTCCGTCAACCCTTCGAGGGCGAGGGGTTGGGGTGCAGCAAGGGGATCCAGGGACGTTGTATTGCCATTGCCAACACCCGGGAGTGAGAGGACATCGCTATTGAGTGTGGCGATCGCCCCCGGTTGCCCGGCTACGGACGCCTGTAGGGGATGAGTAGGAGCCATCCATAGAGAAGCGGGTTGTTCACATCCTGGGAATTGACCGCCGACCAGAAGCTGATCGGTTGCAACATCGCTACCATTCACACCACGACTACCGCCAGGGGTGGGCACCTGTGTTGTTCCGCTAATGGGGTCATCGGAAACAGAAACGGTGACATCATCTGTGACGGCTTGCAAGCTGAAGTCGTCTCCACCGCGATTGGAGGCTTGAATGGAGCCATCAGAACCACTGGGGGCAAGGCTATTGGGGTCGTTCATAACACGGCGATCGCTGGTGTTGCTCCCATCGACCGTGACCGCCAGGGGGGCGATCGCATTCGTTTCACTAAAGCCGCTGGTCGTCAGGGTCGTGGGGCTAGAACTTCCCGCGCTCAGGCGACTTTGAATGATGTCTTGCAATGCACTCCATTTAGGACTGGTGGTTTGATACAGGCTTTCCCGTGCCCCCCAACTGCCCCATTTGCTGGGGGTATAAACGTCGCTAAAGTTGGTAAATAAATCTCCACCTGAGTTGTTCCAGTTATTGAGATATTGCCGATACAGGTCGCCCATACGCGGGTCACGGTTAGCGGCAATGAACAAGTTGGTGATGGCCTGGTTATTCGCAACGTTACCTACTCCCGCCAGGTGCTGCCCGCCTTCATAAGCTGTCATCGTCAGGCCATTTTGCCGGGCCAGGCTAGCAAAGTTTTGCATCCATCGCGTCGCAGAAGCCAGGGCACCCCCGGTGGGGCCGCCGCTCAACTGGCCACCACTGGAGAGTTCGCGGAATAGCCGATTAAGACCTCCATCTGCGTCCCGAGTCCAACTGGTGATGGTGCTTTCGTATTGGGAGTTGCCCAGGTAGCCGCCAAAATAGGGGGCGATCGCAATGGTATCAATCCCGGCTTGCTGCGGTGTCCAGCCCTGGCTACGAATGTAATTCAAGACAGACGTGGCAGTTCCCGTATTCGCAGCCTGAGCGGCTAATACGCCCATCACTCGACCTTTATCTGCACCAAATACCGAATCAAACATTCGGGTAATATCAGTGGTGCGCTTGGCGAAAAAGAGGCGATTGCGATCGAAGTCACTGCTGCCCTGATTGGGAAATAGAAGATTGCCCTGTTGTGTGGCGTAGCTGGTCTGGGAAAATATCCCATTCCATACTTCATTCGAGTACTCCACATACACTTTCAGCCCAGGATTGAGATGCTCTTTCACATATTGGGCAAAGTTGCGAACGTAGTCATCGGTGGCCTGATGGGGGATGTTAAACCAGGGGTCAACACCGGTCTGGTTTGCCAATTGCACCATCAGTTCCAGCGGCACTCCATCGGCCGAGTAAATGGCGTCGTTGGCCTGAGGGCGATCGCTCCAGTTTCTCTGGGTGGAGTTGTTGGTATCCATCCAATCCATAAACCGCAGGGTTTCCATTCCCCGCACGCTGTTAACAAAATCAGGATTAAAGGGCTGTGTCTGGTAAATGTTGATGTAGGGCTCTGGAATCACACGAATGTTGCGGACGTAATTACCCGTGCGATTAGGATCGGTGCTGACGATACTGAGCTGAATGGGGTTGTTGCCCGTGGTCGTGATCACATCCCGTCCGGGGCGTGAAGCGGTGGTGTCACGAGTGCCATTCCCGGCGTAGCGCAACTCCCCTTCCCCGTCATACAGCACGATGTAGCGATTGAACTTGGCGGCTGTAGGAACCAGGGTGGTGACTCGATTGAATTGCAGGCCACTGCTGCTAGTGGGTAGCGATCGCACCCAACCCTGGCTATCCAAATCAATGCGACTGGTTTCCCCAGTATTCCAGGTGCTGGATGTTCCCGGTATCCAGGCACGGGCGTTTTTGAAGAAGTCGGTAAAGGGATACTGAGTTGACCAATCGCTAATACCGTTTAGATTGGTGCCAATGTTTGTATTGGCTGCCGCGGTGCCCGTGGTGGGGGGTGTGCTGCCGCCGCTGGTGGGAGGTGTGCTACCTCCTGATGGGGCAGAGATAGGCACAAACTCAATGTAATCAAACCGAGCATATTCGCCCTGATTGCGCGTGCCTTGAATCTCGATGCGATCGCCCGGATTCAACTGAATTGAGTTATGGGTTACACGTGTTGTGAAGGTTCTGGGACTGGCGAGGTTATCAAGGGTGCTGCGATTGAACGAAAAGGAGTTACTCTGCCCAGCAACGCGAATAGTTGCCGAAGCGACGCCATCATTCTCATCAAAGTAACCTACACGAACCTGGTAAGTACCTGCTGGCCCACTAAAGGTGCCAACAGCGGACCCTGTATTGCTGGTCGATTGGTTTAGGGAAATCTGGCTTCCCCCAGAAGCTCCAGAACCCGAGGTCGTTTCAGTACGATATCCCGTTAACGTCAGACGCTCAGCTTCAATGCGAATGGGCGTAGCCGTGGTTGTTAGCTCAGTGCCTAAAAGATTGGTTTCCTGAGAAAGGAGCGTATTGTTAGTCGCCATCTATTTGTCCTCTGAACGAAATGTTTGCACAGATTGCACAGCAAAATCTGTAATGAATTGGCAGACGCAAACGATCGAATGACAGAATCAAACGATGGTTAGGGAAACTGTTTCATAAGGTTTAGCGAAACTTTTGAGAAACTGTTCTCCCAATACTTGAAATTGACCTGACAAGACTAGGAATACAGGTGGAATGAAACTTACTGAAAAACTTCCTCCCAGAACTTAGCCTAATGTTTATGAAGATGGCAACAATTTTCTGATGTCTACTGGAATTAATTTATTCATTCTTATAAGCACTTTCTATTATTAGAAAACGCAAGCAACTGTCTTATCACGGAAAACATAGAACAAATATTTTTTTGCACAATTTCCGGATGCTTAAACTCTGGTTAAATTTAGGGATATCGGAGGAATTGTCATGAAAAATTGTAGAAAAAACCAGTAGAAGTACGGATTTATCTTGCTGAGTAAGGAGACGGGAATATTATTTATTACTGCAAAAGTAAAATACTCAGCGCGAGTGGTAGTAGAAAACGGGTAATAACCCCGAAATATAGATTTGTGATAAATAAGTCATCTAAAAGTCAAGAAATATCAGTTCTGTGAGTCTTTCAGGCGGCTTGCTTGGCCTCTTGAAGGTTGTGCCGGGCGATCGCACCAAACATGGAAGAGTGTTTTTTCTACCAGCGGATTGATACAGGTTCAGGCTAACGATAGAGCCAGGTTCAGCGATCCAGTTGCTACGCTTGTTAAATACTAAGGTCTGTTTTAAGGGGTCTTTTTCCTACGCGAAGCGCACGAAAAAATAACTCTTCCAACCAGCTTTAAAACATACCCTAGATTTTTCTAACCCTATAGAAGCGATAAAAGGAATATAACCATGAGTATCAACGATAGAGCGAAAGCAACAGGTAAAAATATTGAAGGCAAGATTCAAGAAGCGGTTGGCAAGGTGACAGGCAATCCTCAAGATGAAGTGGCAGGCCGGGCAAAACAGCAAGAAGCATCCGCTGAACACACCGTAGAAAACATCAAGGATAATTTGAAAAAAGCAGTAGATGGACTATAAATAGCATCTGCAAGCCGCTTTAGTGAATGAGATGAAACCCTGAGGGAGTTGGGGCGATCGCCCCAACTCCCTGACACAAGAAGAAACAACCATCTTGAAAGCATATAAGAAGCATCCCATCTTCGAGGATGCTTTTTTTGTATGCTCACGCGAACACAAAACAGTCATGTTTCAAACAAATGGATGGGGTGTGATGAAAGGGACATAACTGTCTCTTTCATCACACCCCATCTGCATAAGTACAAGTCCGCATGAAGCGACAAGCGCAAGAAGCATAGGTAAGTCCTATCCTAACCACTTAATGACTTTTAGACTATATAATCATCAAGTTACTCCTTTAAATAGGCTGTATTTCCCTATCAACCCACGGGATTGTACAAACGCAACACTTGTATTCTTCCTTATAGAACTGGCGGGAACTGTGTTCTCTCCCTAAGCTATTAAAGACTATTTCCAGGGAACCCCCTACCATGGTTATTCCAAAGTCTCTCGTTCACACGCCAGTTCCTATCGCTCTGGCGGACGCCTATCCCCAGGTGCGCCGCCTGAGTGAAGCCATCTGCAACCCCCTGGCGATTGAAGATTACGGCATCCAAAGTATGCCTGATGTGAGCCCCCCGAAGTGGCATCTGGCTCACACCACCTGGTTCTTTGAAACATTTCTACTCGTGCCCCATTTGCCGGGGTATGAGGTGTTTCACCCCCAATATGGCTATCTATTCAACTCCTACTATGAGGCAGTGGGGCAGCGTCATCCTCGACCTCAGCGGGGGTTACTGTCTCGCCCCACGGTGGAAGAGGTGTATCGTTACCGGGCCTACGTGGATGATGGGATGCGATCGCTCCTCAACACACCGCTCAGCCCTGAAGTAAAAGATCTGATTACGCTAGGACTCCACCACGAACAACAACATCAAGAATTACTGCTGACGGACATCAAACACATTTTTGCGATTAATCCTCTACGTCCTGCATACCGAACTGATCTGAAGGAGGCCACGCAATCCACAACTCCTTCTAAAGAGTCCTGGCTGGATTATCCCGGCAACCTCTATGCCATTGGCTTTGAGGGCAATGAGTTTGCCTTTGACAATGAACTGCCCCGGCACCAGGTCTACCTTCAAGACTTTTGGTTGGCGGCCCATCTCGTCACCAATGGAGAATACCTGGAATTTATTGAGGCTGGGGGATACCAGCAACCGGATCATTGGCTATCGGAGGGCTGGGCAACGGTGCAAACGCAGCGCTGGGAAGCCCCCCTCTACTGGGAGAAACGGGATGGTGACTGGTGGATTATGACGTTGGGAGGAATGCGTCCATTAAACCTCAATGAGCCTGTTTGCCATGTCAGCTTCTTTGAAGCAGATGCCTACGCTCGCTGGGCCGGAAAACGGCTGCCTACAGAGGCAGAGTGGGAAGTTGCAACGGCATCTGTGCCAGTCAAAGGCAACTTTCTTGAAGATGATTACCTCCATCCCATACCCGCTGCTGGTCTAACTCGTCCCGACCAGTTGTTTGGGGATGTGTGGGAATGGACGCAGAGCGCCTATCTTCCCTACCCCGGCTTTAAGACCGCACCTGGGGCAGTGGGTGAGTATAACGGCAAGTTTATGTGCAACCAGATTGTGCTGCGGGGCGGTTCTTGCGTGACGCCTCCAAACCACATTCGTCCCACCTACCGCAATTTCTTCCCGCCCTCAGCTCGCTGGCAATTCAGCGGCTTCCGGTTGGCATAGCAACAACGAGAGATCCCCCCATTCTCAAACCACTTATTTGGAGACAACATTCAATGGCTGCAATTCTCAATCAGCAAGCCCCCGTTACCCTTTACGACTTGCATCCGCCCCTGGAGGATTTTCGAACCGAAGTGTTGCAGGGCTTAAGCCAGCCACAAAAAACACTTTCCCCTAAGTTCCTGTATGACAAGACAGGTTCGGAGTTGTTTGACGCCATCTGTGAGCTGGATGAGTATTATCTGACCCGTACAGAGATGGCAATTTTGCAAACCAATGCGGCAGAAATCGCCACATTCATTGGAGATGGTGTGCTGGTCGAATTTGGCAGCGGCAGTAGCCAGAAAGTGAGGCTCTTACTGGATGCCATGCCCCATTTAGAAACCTATGTTGCCCTGGATATTTCCAAACAACACTTGTATGAATCTTGTGTGCAATTGGTCGGGGCTTATGAAGGATTAGAGGCGATCGCCATCTGCACTGATTACACCCAACCCCTCCATCTTCCAGAAATTCCGCCTTTGAAAGGCAAGCGTAAGGTTGGTTTTTTCCCCGGTTCTTCCATTGGTAACTTAGAACCTACGGATGTCATTCAGTTTCTCAAAAATGCGGCCATGATTCTGGAACCCCAGGGAGATTTCCTCATTGGAGTTGACCTGAAAAAGGATAAAGTTATTTTGGAGCCAGCTTATGATGATGCAAAAGGTGTCTCAGCCGCGTTTGCATTAAATGTATTGACCCGTATCAACCGTGAGTTGAACGCCAATTTCAACCTGCAAAACTTCTCTTACAAAGCGTTCTACAATCCCATCGGGCGGATTGAAATGTACATTGTCAGCCTCATCGAGCAAGAGGTTCAAATTGGAGATGCGAGTATTTCTTTCCAGGCGGGTGAGCACATTCGCACTGAACATTCTTACAAATACAGCACCGTTGAGTTCCAAGACTTAGCCGCTATGGCAGGATTCCAGACGAAATGTGTTTGGACTGATCCCGATCAACTTTTTAGCCTGCATTATTTACACTCCGTTGCCTAGGAAAAGTTAACGCTGAGTGCCCGTGAGATCCCCCGGCTCTTTCCCAAAGAAAAGCTAAAGTCGTAAAACGGCTTTTATACCACAGCAAAGCCATCTCTCCAATCCCGCGTCAAACGCGGGATTCAGGGGATCTCATTTGCCCCACAGCGAAAAACCTGGTTTTTATGAGGTAGTTTTATTTTTTGTCCTGCACTGAGCAACCCAATATGAAGCTGCTCTGTCAGCTTCATATAGAAACGGTATTGGGTCGGCCACTGCATAGTTTGGTAGAAATGTCATACTCAAAATTAAGGTTTTACAGAAAATTTATTGCTTCCAAGAAACAGAGAAGTATTCAAGCTTTGTACGTAAAGTCTCTGTAATTACCCGTTAAACTTTTGAGCTACCTCTGTCTTTAGACTTAAATATACGAATATAGTCGAGGAGAGGCTAGTTTTGAGGTCAGTCAATTTACCGATGGTTGAACCATAGAAGCGTAGTTCTCTTTCCGCCCGAAGGATAAAATCGGTATTATTGCGCTGTCAAGCCGCCGATTGGGTGCCCACTAGGGCCGTCTACTGAGAAGGTGTTTGAAACTGCATTCCCGTCAGGATATTTACTGCTCCTGCATCTCGATTCCAGTTTCAACTACCTTCCTGGCAGTTGGTCCCTCAAGTTCAAGTTCAGTCTCGTGAGCATCATCGTGTTATTCAGTCAACTCAACCACCCGAACAGTTACTCCTGTTTCAAAAGCTGTTTATACAGTTTCCTGAAGCCCTCATCGTACAAAGCTTTGTTGGCCCAAGCAACGGCTTAACCATTTGATTGGGTAGGCATCCTACCTCATTCCACTCATTGAGCTCCTCCTTAGAGCGCTGATGCTCGTATCTTGCTTTTGGCGATACGGCAATTTTTCCATGCCAAACCTCCGAAAGAAGGTTTGGTTTGCAGCAGAAACTTCCTGAAGTCCTAAACCACTATCGTTCCCGAAATCCCCCTTTCTATGTCTATAAAACTCATTTCTACTTCCAATCAAGCTCTGACCACTTTCTTTGGGGCTTCCACCAGTCGATCTGAGTACCAAACTTCTGAGCAATTAGCCGTTATTGATGCTCGGATTGCTGACTTACCAATTTTGCTCGAAGCGATCAGGAAAGGGGTTGCAACGTACGTTGTCGGGCCAGAAGAAGATGCACTCCTTCAAATCACCCGATTACTCTCGGAAACTGGAGCAAAGCATCTGGCACTGGTGGCTCACGGAGAACCCGGTGTCGTACATTTGGGAGGCGAGGCGATCGCACTAGATCAGTTAAAGCGGCGATCGGCTCTACTTCAGGAATGGAGTCTCGAAACCATCAGCCTCTATAGCTGCAACGTTGCCCAGGATGAGCGCTTCATCTCAGAACTGGAGCAGTTGACTGGCGCTAGGGTATTTGGGGCGATCGGAAAGGTCGGTTCTGCGGCTCAAGGTGGAAGCTGGAATATCGAGGAAAAGCCTGCTAAGTCATTTCTTGATCTGGGAGCCATAGCCGCTTATCAACATACTTTAGCGTTCAGTAATGTAAGCATCTCTGGCGCTGGTCCTGATAACATCTTCAACGCAACTGAGGCACAGAGCGTTACCATTTCTGGCAACCTCAGTCTGAATACTGGTAATGGGCAAGATCCTCAAGAAGATGTTTTAGTCGGCATCTACACAACTAGTGGAACACTACTGTATTGGATGATTGTTAATAATCTTTCCAATACTGCAACTTCTTTCACTACAAGCTTAAACCTCAAGCAAGCTATAGGTTCTTACGAAGGTGGCCTGAACTTTCGCTTTTGGCAAGGAACTTATGGGGGAAATGGAAGTTTAGCTTCCCCAAACTATACCAACGGTGCTACGCAAAGTTTACCGAATGAGACCGTTTTTGATGTTGTTCCTGCTGCTAATGGTCAAGGAAATAGAGGGCCTGCTGACAACGGCAATGCCAACAGTATTAGTACGCTTCCCAGCTTTTCAGTTAATACCGTTGCTCCAAGCACTGCCGCAATTAATGCTATTACCTCTCTTAGCAGTGATACGGGCACCACAGGTGACTTTATTACAAATGCTGCTACCCAGAATGTTCAAGGTACCTTCACAGGCTCTCTTGCTGCGGGTGAATCTATTCAAGTCTCTGCTAATGGTGGCGTCACTTGGATAACAGCAACAACTAGCGGGCAAACATGGACAGCCAGTAACGTTACGCTTGTATCTGGAACCAACACCCTACAGACCCGTGTAATCAATAGTGCTGGCAATACAACGAGTGGTGCAACGCGGTCTTATACCCTCGACACAACCGCTCCCACGGTTACTATCGCTAGCAATAGAACAACGTTCAGGGCAGGCGAGACAGCAACGGTTACCTTTACCTTTTCAGAAGCGCCGGTTGGTTTTGATGCGACCGACATTGCTGTTTCAGGGGGAACCATCACGGGGTTAACCGCCACTGCGAATCCTCTGGTTTATACCGCTACCTTCACCCCCACCGCCAACACAAATAGCCTCAGCGGCTCGATCTCAGTCGCATCAGGACGTTTCACAGATACCGCTGCCAACAGTAACACAGTCAGTAATACCCTCCCCATCACTGGCGACACATTAGCTCCCCTAGTCCCCACATTAAGCCTGACTACCGATTCCGGTACCGCTGGTGATAACATCACCAGCTCCGGGGTGATCAGCGTTGCAGGGCTGGAGAACGGTTCCACGCGCCAGTACAGCACGGACAATGGGCAAAACTGGACGACCTTTACGGGCACCAGCTTCACCCTCACCGGTGATGGAACAAAGGCTGTCCTCGTTCGTCAAACTGATGCTGCAGGAAACACTTCCACCTCCAACGCCTTCAATTTCACGCTTGATACGACTGCACTGGCTCCGGGTGTTGCTTTAAACAACGATACAGGTAGCTCGAATACTGACCGAGTCACCAGCAATGGTGCCCTTGCCATCACAGCGGAAAATGGTGCCACGACTCAGTACAGCACTAACGGGGGAACAACCTGGACCAATTCTTTTACACCAGTGGAAGGGAGTAACACTGTCCAGGTGCGCCAAGTTGACGTAGCAGGCAATACCTCTGCAGCCGCCACTTTTACCTTCACGCTGGATACAGGTGCCGTTGCTCCAGGCGTTGCGCTCACCAGCGACACTGGCAGTTCCAACACAGACAGAGTTACCAGCAATGGTGCGCTGACGATCAGTGCCGAGACAGGAGCCACAATTCAGTACAGCACCAACGGAGGTACGAGCTGGAGTAATTCCTTTACACCAGTGGAAGGCAGCAACACCATCCAGGTGCGTCAGATTGATGTAGCAGGCAATACCTCTGCAGCTACCACCTTTACCTTCACCCTGGATACAGGTGCCGTTGCTCCGGGTGTGGCTTTAGCCAACGACACGGGTACCTCCAACAGCGACAGAATCACCAGCAATGGCGTGCTGACGATCAGTACCGAGAGTGGGGCCACGATTCAATACAGCACTAACGGTGGCACTGCTTGGACCAATTCCTTCACGCCTGTGGAAGGCAGCAACACGGTTCAGGTACGGCAAATTGATACCGCAGGTAACATCTCTGCGGCTACCCCCTTCACGTTCACGTTGGATACAGGTGCCGCAGCACCCGGTGTTGCATTGACCAGCGATACGGGTACTTCTAGTAGCGATCGCATTACCCGCAACGGTGCCCTCAGCATCAGCGCTGAGAGTGGCGCTACCGTTCAATACAGCACCAACGGGGGCACCACTTGGACGAATACCTTCACACCCGTGGAAGGTAGCAACACGGTCTTGGTACGGCAAATTGATACCGCAGGTAATACTTCTCCGACTAGCACCTTTGCCTTCACCCTGGATACCACGGCACCTGTCAACCCAACAATCAATGTGATTGCTGGCGATAACATCGTTAATGCAGCGGAAGCAAATGCTGGATTTGTCCTCACCGGTACGACTGAAGCAGGGTCTACCGTAACCCTCAATTTCTTAGGAATTAATCGCACTGCCACAGTAACGGGTAACACCTGGAGCTACGCCGTTACTGGTAGCGATAGTACCCTTCTAGCCAGCCTTCAGGGCCCAGGCAGAACGGTTGTTGTGACGGCAACAGATGTAGCTGGAAATACTACGTCTATTACTTCACAGCCCTTTACAATCGATACCCTTGCACCCGTAGCTCCTGGGGTTGCACTTAGCAGCGACACTGGCAACTCTAATACAGATAGAGTCACCAGTAATGGGGCCCTCTCGATTACGGCAGAAAATGGGGCCACCATTCAATACAGCACGAACGGTAGCTCTACCTGGGCAACCACCTTTACTCCCGTTGAGGGCAACAACACCGTCCAGGTGCGCCAAATTGATGTGGCGGGTAATACCTCCCCGGCTACCACGTTCAACTTCACCCTCGATACCACTGCTGCAGCTCCAGGTGTTGCGCTCACCAGCGACACTGGCAGCTCCAACACTGACCGCGTTACCAGCAACGGAGCGTTAACTGTCAGCGCTGAGAATGGTGCGACGATTCAGTACAGCGCAGACGGAGGCAGCAACTGGAGCAACTCCTTTAACGCCGTAGAAGGTAACAATACCGTTCAGGTGCGCCAGATTGATGCTGCGGGTAACACCTCGTCTGCCACCACCTTCACCTTTACACTGGATACCGGTGCGCTGGCTCCCGGTGTTGCCCTGGCTAATGACACGGGAAGCTCCAGTACCGACCGAATCACCAACAATGGGGCCCTATCCGTTGCTACAGAAACTGGAGCCACCGTTGAATACAGCACAGATGGTGGCAATACCTGGATCACATCCTTCACCCCAGCCGAGGGGAGCAACACCGTCCAGGTACGCCAAGTTGACGGGGCGGGCAATACGTCTCCTGCCACCACTTTCACCTTTACATTAGACACCATTGCGGCCGCTCCGGGGGTCGCACTCACCAATGATACGGGAAGCTCCAGTACTGACAGAGTCACCAGCAACGGTGCCCTCTCGGTTACAGCGGAAACTGGAGCCACGATTCAGTACAGCATTGATGGTGGCAATACCTGGACACCCTCCTTCACCCCGATTGAAGGAAGTAACACAGTTCAAGTACGGCAGGTTGATGTCGCTGGCAACACCTCCGCAGCTACGACTTACACCTTCACCCTGGATACGGGCGTCTTGGCCCCAGGCGTTGCCCTTGCTAACGACACTGGCAGTTCCGACAGCGATCGCATCACCAACAATGGTGCATTAACTATCGCAGCGGAAAACGGTGCAACGGTTCAATACAGCATAGACGGTGGCACCAACTGGACGACCTCCTTCACCCCCGTGGAGGGCAACAACACGGTTCAGGTGCGGCAGATTGATGTGGCTGGCAACACTTCGGCGGCCACAACCTTCACGTTTGTGTTGGATACAGGCGTTATTGCTCCCAGTGTTGCACTCACCACGGATACTGGAAGCTCCAGCACTGACCGAATCACCAGCAATGGTGCGCTGTCCATCACGGCAGAGCCAGGAGCCACGATCCAGTACAGCACCAACGGAGGCACGACCTGGACAAACTCCTTCATTGCCGTTGAAGGTAACAATACGGTTCAGGTGCGCCAAATTGATGTTGCTGGCAATACTTCTGCGGCCACGACCTTCACCTTTGTGTTGGATACAGGGGCGATCGCTCCTAGCGTTGCCCTAACTAGCGATACCGGAAACTCCAATACGGACCGAATTACGAACAACGATGCACTAACCGTTGTGGCAGAAAACGGCGCCACAATTCAATACAGCACTAATGGGGGCAACACCTGGAGCAATACCTTCATCCCAGTTGAAGGTAACAACACCGTTCAGGTGCGTCAGATTGATGGGGCCGGTAACACCTCCCCGGCTACTACCTTTACCTTTACCCTCGACACAACAGTTGTGGCTCCGGGTGTTGCTCTTAGCAATGACACAGGCCCGTCAAACACTGACAGAGTCACTAGCAATGGTGCGCTGAGTATCACAGCAGAAAATGGTGCCACAATTCCATACAGCACCGATGGTGGAAACGGTTGGAGCAATACCTTCACTCCAGTTGAAGGCAGCAACACAGTCCAAGTACGCCAGATTGACATAGCTGGGAATACCTCTGCTGCCACTAGCTTTACCTTCACTCTAGATACAGGTGTGGTTGCTCCAGGTGTTGCTTTGAGCAATGATACTGGCAGTTCTAACACCGACCGAATTACCAACAATGGTGCCCTCTCTATTACAGCGGAAGATGGTGCCACAATTCAATACAGTACCGATGGTGGCACAACTTGGTCACCTACCTTCACAGCAGTTGAAGGGAACAACACAGTTCAGGTGCGTCAGATTGATGTCGCCGGTAACACTTCTCCTGCTACCACTCTTACCTTCACCCTCGACACAACGGTTGTGGCTCCGGGTGTCGCTCTTAGCAATGATACAGGTCCGTCAAATACAGACAGAGTTACTAGCAATGGTGCGCTGAATATTACAGCAGAAAATGGCGCCACGATTCAATACAGCACCGATGGTGGAAACAACTGGGCCACCTCCTTCACTCCGGTTGAGGGCAACAATACCGTTCAGGTACGGCAGGTTGACGTAGCCGGTAACACTTCTCCTGCCACTAGTTTCACCTTCACCTTAGATACAGGTGTGGTTGCTCCGGGTGTTGCTTTGAGCAATGACACTGGCAGCTCCAACACTGACCGAATTACCAACAATGGTGCCCTCTCTGTTACAGCAGAGGATGGTGCCACAATTCAATACAGTACCGATGGTGGTACGACCTGGACACCTACCTTTACTCCTGTTGAAGGTAGCAACACAGTTCAGGTGCGCCAGATTGATGTCGCCGGTAACACTTCTCCTGCTACCACCTTTACCTTCACCCTTGATACAACTGTTGCGGCTCCAGGTGTTGCTCTTAGCAATGACACAGGCCCGTCAAATACCGACAGAGCCACCAGTAATGGTGCCCTCTCTGTTACAGCGGAAAATGGCACCACGATTCAATACAGCACCGACGGTGGCACGACCTGGACACCTACCTTCACAGCAGTTGAAGGCAGCAACATAGTCCAAGTGCGACAAGTTGATGTCGCGGGTAATACTTCTGCTTCCACTAGTTTCACCTTTACCTTGGATACAGGTGTTGTTGCTCCCAGTGTTGCTTTAACCAGTGATACTGGCAGCTCCACCACCGACCGAATCACCAATAATGGTGCCCTCTCTGTTACACCGGAGACCGGTGCTACTGTTCAATACAGCACCGATGGTGGAAATAATTGGACACCCTCCTTCACTCCGGTTGAAGGCAGCAACACAGTTCAGGTGCGACAGATTGATGTCGCCGGTAACACTTCTCCTGCTACCACCTTTAACTTCACCCTCGACACAACTGTTGCGGCTCCGGGTGTCGCTCTTAGCAATGATACAGGTCCGTCAAATACCGACAGAGTTACTAGCAATGGTGCGCTGAATATTACAGCAGAAAATGGCGCTACGATTCAATACAGCACCGATGGTGGAAACAACTGGGCCACCTCCTTCACTCCGGTTGAGGGCAACAATACCGTTCAGGTACGGCAGGTTGACGTAGCCGGTAACACTTCTACTGCCACTAGTTTCACCTTCACTTTAGATACAGGTGTCGTTGCTCCGGGCGTTGCTTTAACCAGTGATACTGGCAGTTCCACCACTGACCGAATTACTAATAATGGGGCCCTCTCTGTTACAGCGGAGGATGGTGCCACAATTCAATACAGTACCGATGGTGGTACGACCTGGACACCTTCCTTTACTCCTGTTGAAGGTAGCAATACAGTTCAGGTGCGACAGGTTGATGTCGCGGGTAACGTCTCCACAGCTACCACCTTTAACTTCACCCTTGATACAGCCGTTGTTGCTCCAGGTGTTGCTCTTAGCGATGACACAGGTCCTTCAAACACTGACAGAATCACCAGCAATGGTGCGCTAAGCATCACCGCGGAAAATGGCGCAACGATTCAATACAGCACCGATGGTGGAAATAATTGGACCACTTCCTTTACTCCGGTTGAAGGCAACAACACGGTTCAGGTGCGACAGGTTGATGTCGCGGGTAACGTCTCCACAGCTACTACCTTCAATTTCACCCTGGATGCCGGTGTTGTCGCTCCAGTGGTTGCGTTGGCTAGTGATACTGGTATCTCTAGCAGCGATCGCATCACCAACAATGGTGCATTAAGCATCACGGCAGAAAATGGCGCCACAATTCAATACAGCACCGATGGCGGAAGCACCTGGGGTACCTCCTTTGCTCCAGGTGAAGGCACTAACACCATTCAGGTGCGCCAAATTGATGTAGCTGGCAACATTTCTCCTGCTGCTAGCTTCACCTTCGTCCTCGATACAATAGTTGCCGCTCCGGGAATTGCGTTGGCCAATGACACAGGCACATCCAATACCGATAGGGTGACTAGTGACGCTGCACTTGCTATTACGGCAGAGAGTGGGGCCACAATTCAGTACAGCATCGATGGTGGCACAAACTGGACAACGAATTTCACCCCCGTTGAGGGCAACAACACGGTTCAAGTGCGCCAGATTGATGTGGCGGGTAATACGTCCACGGCCACGACCTTTACCTTCACGCTGGATACGGGTGCTGTGGCTCCGGGTGTTGCTTTAGTTAGCGACACGGGTAGTTCCAATACTGACAGAATTACGAACAGCGGTGCCCTGGCTATCAGTGCAGAAACCGGTGCGACGATCCAGTACAGCACCAACGGGGGCACAACCTGGACAAACTCCTTTACGCCGGTCGAAGGTAACAACACGGTTCAAGTGCGCCAGATTGATGCAACGGGTAATATTTCTGCTCCAACGACCTTTAGCTTTACTCTGGATACGGTTGCAGCCGCTCCGGGTGTTGCACTGGCGAACGACACTGGCCCATCCAATGCTGACAGAGTGACCAGCGATGGCACCCTGACTATTGCTGCTGAACCAGGAGCGACCATCCAGTACAGCACCAACGGGGGGACGACCTGGACAAACTCCTTTACCCCAATTGAAGGCAACAATACCGTTCTAGTGCGGCAGGTTGATATTGCGGGTAATACCTCTGCCACCAATAGCTTTACCTTTACGCTGGATACGGGTGTTGTGGCTCCGGGTATTGATTTGAATAGTGATACCGGTAGCTCCAATACCGACAGAATCACGAGCAATGGTGCACTGTCCATTACGACAGAGACAGGTGCCACCGTCGAGTACAGCACGAATGGGGGGACGACCTGGACAAACACCTTTACACCCGTGGAAGGCAGTAATACCGTTCTGGTACGGCAGACCGATACATCTGGTAATACTTCTACGGCTACGAGCTTCACCTTTACCCTTGATACAACGGTGGCTGCTCCTGGGGTTGCGCTGACCAATGACACCGGCCCCTCTAATACCGACCGAGTGACGGGTGATGGTGCGTTGGCGATCGCCGCTGAAAATGGTGCCACGATTCAATACAGCACCAATGGTGGCTCTACCTGGAGCAATGCCTTCACACCAGTAGAAGGCAGTAACACCGTTCAGGTGCGGCAGATTGATGTCGCGGGTAACACCTCTGCGGCTACCATCTTCACATTCACCCTGGATACAGGAGTAGTGGCTCCGGGTGTTGCTTTGAGCAATGACACTGGAAGTTCTAATACCGACCGAATCACGAACAATGGCGCGCTGACTATTACGGCGGAGCCGGGAGCGGCTGTTCAATACAGCATCAACGGCGGCACGACCTGGACAAATTCTTTCACTCCTGTTGAAGGAAGCAACACGGTTCAGGTGCGGCAGATTGATGAATCTGGCAACATCTCTCCTGCTGCTAGCTTGAACTTTACCCTTGATACGATCGCAATCGCTCCGGGTGTTGCGCTGACTAATGACACGGGACTATCCAATAACGATAGAGTCACCAGCGATGGCGCACTCTCCATCACAGCCGAAACTGGATCGACCATCCAGTACAGCACGAACGGGGGAACAACCTGGACGACTTCCTTCACTCCGGTCGAAGGCAACAACACCGTTCTGGTACGTCAAATTGATGTCGCAGGCAATACCTCTGCGGCTACAAGCTTTGCTTTCACCCTGGATTCAGGCGTGGTTGCACCCGGTGTTGCTTTAACCAGTGATACTGGCAGCTCCAATACCGACAGAATTACAAACACTGGTGCGTTGAGCATTACGACGGAGCCGGAAGCGACTGTCCAATACAGCATCAACGGCGGTACGACCTGGACAAATACCTTCACTCCGGTGGAAGGAAATAACACGGTTCTGGTGCGGCAGATTGATGGTTCTGGGAATACTTCTGCGGCTACGAGCTTTAATTTCACCCTCGATACCACAGTTGTTGCTCCGGGTGTTGCTTTGGCTAATGACACGGGCACATCCAACACCGACCGAATCACGAGCGATGGCACCCTGACTATTGGGGCAGAAAATGGGGCCACGGTCCAGTACAGCACCAATGGAGGCACCACCTGGCTCACCACCTTCACACCGGTCGAAGGTAACAACACCATTCAGGTGCGCCAGATTGATGTGGCTGGCAATATCTCCTCGGCTACCAGCTTTACCTTTACGCTCAATACGGATGTAACATCTCCGGGTGTTGCGCTCACCAACGATACTGGGAGTTCCAATACGGACAGAATTACCCGAGATGGGGCGCTGTCTATTACGGCTGGAAATGGTGCCACAATCGAGTACAGCACCAACGGGGGGCAAACCTGGACGACGTCCTTTACCCCCGTGGAAGGTAACAACACCGTTCTGGTGCGTCAACTGGATGAGGCTGGAAATGCCTCCGTTGCCACGAGCTTTGCGTTTACTCTGGATACCACGGTTGCGGCTCCGGGTGTTGCTTTAACCAGCGACACGGGTACATCCAATACGGACCGGATCACTGACAATGGGGCACTCTCCATCACGGCGGAAACGGGAGCTGCAATCCAATACAGTATTGACGGTGGTACGACTTGGGCAGCTTCCTTCACCCCGATTGAAGACAACAACGCTGTTCAGGTCCGTCAGATTGATGTGGCTGGCAATACCTCTACTGCCACCAGCTTCAGCTTCACCCTGGATACAGGGGTTGTCGCTCCAGGGGTGGCGCTGGCGAATGATACAGGTAGCTCCAACACCGACCGAATTACTCGCAATGGGGCACTATCCGTTACGGCGGAAACCGGAGCGACCATCCAGTACAGCACCAATGGAGGTGCAACCTGGCTGACCTCTTTTACCCCTGCCCCTGTAGAAGGCAGTAACACCGTTCTAGTACGGCA
The DNA here is from genome assembly GCF_014695575.1 of Leptolyngbya sp. FACHB-8. GTDB lineage: Bacteria > Cyanobacteriota > Cyanobacteriia > Elainellales > Elainellaceae > Vacuolonema. Next base: position 65,693 of record NZ_JACJOO010000089.1, read on the forward strand.
GATTGATACATCTGGCAATATCTCTGCGGCAACGAGCTTCACCTTTAGCCTGGATACGATCGCCACAGCTCCAAGTGTTGCCTTACTCAATGACACCGGTAGCTCGAATACCGATAGAGTGACCAGCGACGGTGCCCTATCCATTACGGCGGAAGATGGAGCCACAATCCAGTACAGCACCAACGGGGGGACAACCTGGACAAACTCCTTCACCCCAGTCGAAGGTAACAATACCGTTCAGGTGCGGCAGGTTGATGTGGCTGGCAACACTTCCGCAGCAACCAGCTTTAGCTTCACCCTCGATACTGGGGCACTGGCTCCGGGTGTTGCGCTAACGAACGATACGGGTGGCTCCAATACCGACAGAATCACCAACAATGGTGCTCTGAACATCAGCGCGGAGACAGGATCAACGATCCAGTACAGCACTGACGGGGAACAACCTGGAGCACTACTTTTACCCCGGTTGAGGGCAACAACACGATTCAGGTGCGGCAGATTGATCTGCTGGGCAATACCTCTGCGGCCACAAGCTTCACCTTTACCCTGGACACGATCGCGCCCGATACTCCAACCATTGGGGCGATCGCGGGAGACAACGTTATCAGTGTGCTCGAATCCACCAACGGCGTTGTTCTCACCGGCTCTGCTGAATCTGGTGCTACGGTCAACCTCAATATTGGTGGGTTTATTCGGACCGTAACGGCTGCCAACGGAAGCTGGAGCTATACCCTCACCAACACGGAGATCAGTGGCCTGGGTCAGGGGACAAGAACTGTTACGGCAACGGCTACAGATGCCGCTGGCAATATCAGCACTCAATTGTCTCAAACCTTTGCGATTGAAACGCTAATCCCAACGACTGCAAGCTTAAGCTTGGGCCTGGATTCTGGTAACTCCAGCAACGACGGCATCACGAACTCGGGTTTAGTGAATGTATCGGGGCTGCAGGCGGGTTCCATCCGGGAGTACAGCACCGACAATGGGCAGACCTGGATTACTTTTACGGGTACGAGCTTCACTCTGACCGATGATGGGGCAAAGTCGGTAGTTGTGCGCCAAACCGATGAGGCTGGTAACATCTCTATCTCTCCAGCCCTGAGTTTTGTCCTCGATACCACGGCTCCGACCCAGACGGCTACGGTCATCCGCATGACCCGGGATACGGGAGCCTCTGCTACGGACTTTCTCACAACGGATGGTGCGGCTGGACGTACCTACACGGGTGTTCTCTCGGGGGCTTTGGGAACTGGAGAAACGTTGCAAATCTCTGTAGATGGCGGTACGACCTGGACGAATGCGACGGTTAACGGAACCAACTGGACGTTTAACGACACCATCGCTAAGAACGGCAACTGGAGCATTCAAACTCGTGTCGTTGATACCGCTGGAAACACGGGAACGGTAACATCGCAGCCCGTCATCCTCGACACATTGGCGCCGACCCAAACCGCTGTCGTCACCTCCATGACCAAGGATACGGGCGACTCAGCAACCGACTTCATCACCACAGACGGTACGGCTGGGCGCACCTACACCGGCACTCTCTCGGCTGCCTTGGGGAATGGGGAAACATTGCAAGTTTCGCTGGATGGCGGTGCTAGCTGGAGCAGTGCAACGGTTACAGGAACAACCTGGACGTTCGACGACACTATCGCTAAGAACGGCAACTGGAATATTCAAACCCGTGTTGTTGACACGGCGGGAAACACTGGAACGGTAACATCCCAACCCGTCATCCTTACCAATGCGGTAGTGTCGCAGACCGCTACCGTGACATCCATGACGCGGGATACGGGGGTTTCTGCCACTGACTTCATCACTAGTGATGGCACCGCTGGACGCATCTACACCGGTACTCTCTCTGCGGCATTGGGTGTAAATGAGTCGCTGCAAGTTTCAGTGGATGGCGGTGCTACCTGGGCAAATGCGGCGGTTACAGGAACAACCTGGACCTTCGATGACACCATTGCCAAGAGCGGGAATTGGAACATCCAAACTCGTGTGATTGATGATGCCGGGAACACCGGAACGGTAACATCTCAAGCTGTCATTCTGGACAACGGATTACCGACGCAAACAGCCACGGTCATTTCAATGACGCGGGACACAGGGGTATTCGCCAACGACTTCATTACGAATGATGGTGCCGCTGGACGCACCTACACCGGTACTCTCTCTGCAGCTCTGGGGACTGGAGAAACGTTGCAAATCTCCGTAGATGGCGGCGCTACCTGGGTGAATGTAGCGGTCAACGGAACCAACTGGACGTTCAACGACAGCACGGCGAAGAACGACAACTGGTCTATCGAAACCCGGGTTGTTGATGTTGCTGGAAATGTTGGGGCGATCGCCTCACAACCTGTCATTCTCGACATGGTCGCACCGACCCAAACCGCTGTCGTCACCTCCATGACCAAGGATACGGGCGACTCGGCAACCGACTTCATTACCGAGGATGGTACGGCTGGGCGCATTTATACCGGCACCCTCTCGGCGGCTCTGGATGCCAATGAGACGTTACAAGTTTCTGTGAATGGTGGCGTGACCTGGAGCAGTGCAACGGTTAGCGGAACCACCTGGACGTTTAACGACACCATCGCTAAAAGCGGCAGCTGGAGCATCCAAACCCGCATTGTAGATACCGCCGGTAACATCGGAACGGTTATCTCCCAACCCGTCATTCTCAACAACGCGCCCCTGCCCCAAACCGCGACCATTACATCAATGACGAAGGATACGGGGGTTTCTACCACGGACTTCATCACCAGTGATGGCACTGCTGGACGGACTTATACAGGCAGCCTCCTGGCAACCTTGGGTGCAGATCAAACCCTGGAAATTTCTGTCGATGATGGTGTGACCTGGTCCAGTGCCACCGTTAACGGCACTACCTGGACGTTTGATGACACCACAGCCAAGAGTGGCGACTGGAGCATCCAAACCCGCATTGTCGATGCTACTGGCAACAGCGGTACTGTGACATCCCAGTTGGTCACCCTCGACACGGCCGCTCCTACGCAGACGGCGACGGTTACCAGCATGACCCGAGATACCGGGGCTTCTGCTACCGACTTCATTACCGAGGATGGTGCCGCTGGGCGCACCTACACGGGTACCCTCTCCGCTGCCTTAGGTGCAGATGAAACCTTACAAGTCTCCGTGAATGGTGGCATTACCTGGAGCAGTGCAACGGTTAACGGAACTGCCTGGACGTTCAATGACACCCTTGCTAAAAACAGCAACTGGAGCATTCAAACTCGTGTTATCGATACCGCGGGGAACACCGGAACGGTAAACTCCCGGACGGTGATCCTCGACACGGTGGCTCCTACCCAAACCGCTGTCGTCACCTCCATGACCCGAGATACGGGCGTTTCTGCCACCGACTTCATCACTACAGATGGAGCCGCTGGACGGACATACACCGGCACCCTCTCTGCAGCCCTGGGAAATGGGGAAACGTTGCAAATCTCGGTGGATGGAGGCACGACCTGGAGCAGTGCAACGGTTACGGGAACCACCTGGACGTTTAACGACACCATCGCTAAGAACGGCAACTGGAACATCCAAACCCGTGTTATTGACACGGCAGGGAATACCGGAACGGTGACATCCCGATCGGTGATTCTTTCCAATACAGTGTTGGCCCAAACCGCGACCGTCACGTCCATGACGCGGGATACAGGGGTTTCTGCTACCGACTTCATCACTAGTGATGGTGCTGCTGGGCGGACCTACACCGGTACCCTGTCTGCGGCGCTGGGTGTCGGTGAAACTCTACAAGTTTCGGTGAATGGTGGCACAACATGGGTTAACGCCAACGCTACGGGCACGAGCTGGACGTTTGTAGATAACGCGGCCAAGACGGGCAACTGGAACATCCAGACCCGCGTCACCAACACGGCTGGAAATGTTGGGGCTATTACAACCCGAGCCGTGACCCTGGATGTTGCAGCTCCCAACGTGCCCACTATCAACGCAGTGGCAGGGGATGGCCGGGTGAATGCTACTGAGCGGGCCGCTGGCGTGACCGTCAGCGGAACAGCGGAAGCGAATAGCCGCCTGAACGTTACCTGGGGGAACACAACCCTCACAACCACGACGGGCGGCAACGGTGCCTGGAGCCTGATATTTAACAACAACCAGATTCCCGCTGATGGCAATACCACGATTAGCGTCACTGCCCAGGATGCGGCAGGTAACACCAGCCCTGCTGCTACCCGCGCCGTTGCCATTGATACGGCGATCGCCACTCCCACCATTACAGCGATTGGCGGACCTGATAGCATCGTTGGCCCGACAGCCGGAGACGGCCAGGTCGTGGGAACAGCCGAAGCGAACAGTACCGTGAGTCTGTTTTTTGGAACGACCCTGCTGGGTACTGTCGTTGCCGACGCCTCAGGGAACTGGAGCTATGCTCTGACTGCGGCGAACATCACCACCCTGGGTCAGGGGAACAACAAGGCGCTTACTGTCACCGCCCGGGATGCCGCCGGTAACCTTTCCACGCCCAGTACTCCCTTCACCTTTACAGTCGCGACTCTGCTTCCTGGAGCCCCCACCATTAGCAGCATTGGAGGTACCGACAGCATTGTCAGCGGCCTTGCTGGAGATGCGGTAGTGGCCGGTACAGCGGTAGCCAATGCGACCGTTACCCTGTTCCTCGGAAGCGCTCCGCTAGCTACGACGGTGGCCAATGCGAACGGTAACTGGGCTTACCCATTAACTGCTGCAGACTTAGCCCTGATTGGTCAAGGCGGAGGCAAGAGCCTGACCGCGAGTGTGCGGGATCTTTTGGGAAATACCTCACCGCTGAGCACGGCCTTCCCCTTTGCCGTCGATACGATCGCCCCATCTGTTCCCACGATTGGAGCGATCGCCACCGACAACATCATCAACCTGGCCGAATTTACCGCTGGGGTTGTCCTGACGGGCAGCACGGAGGCAGTATCTAGCGTCACCCTCAATGTGGCTGGGCAAACCCGTATGGCCACCATGAACGGCACTACCTGGAGCTATACCCTATCCAACGCTGATATCCTCAGCCTGGGTCAAGGACCGGGCAGAACCGTCACCGTTACCAGTCGAGACATTGCGGGCAATGCCACTAGCACCACCTCCCCTGTCTTTACGATTGACACGGTGCCGCCCACGGGTGTGGCGATCGCCCCCATTGCCACCAATAACATCATCGATGCCACAGAAGCCACTACCGGGGTTGTGCTAAGCGGGACAACGGAAGCAGGTTCTACTGTTAGCTTGAGTCTCGGAGGACAAACCCGTAGCGCGACGGTGAATGGCACCACCTGGAGCTACACCCTGACAGCCCAAGACTTGAGCAACTTGGGTGAAGGGGGTGGTAAGACCGTCACCGTGACCGCAACGGATGCTGTTGGCAATACCACAACCCTATCCTCCGCTGCGTTTACCATTGATACACTGCGCCCTGGAGCACCAACGATTGGGGCGATCGCCACCAACAACGAGATCAACGCAGCCGAAGCTGCGGCCGGGGTTGTCCTTAGCGGCACCCTGGAGGCTGGGGCTCTGATTACCCTGAACATTGGCGGACAGACCCGTACTGCCACCGTGAATGGTACGACCTGGAGCTATACCCTCTCAGCCCAAGACTTAGCCAACCTGGGCGAAGGAGCCAATCGAGTCGTAACGGTCACAGCTAGCGATACCGCTGGAAACGCTAGCTCGACCACCTCTCAACCCTTTGCCATTGACACCATTGCCCCTACGGCACCCCAGTTAAGCGCGGCTGATTTGGATGAAAATAATGCTCCCAATGCGTTGGTTGCAACCCTTTCGGCAACGGATAGCAATCCCGTCACCTACACTCTGGTTGCGGGCTTGGGTGCTGATGACAACGCCGCCTTCACCCTCACGGGTAACCAACTGCGGATCAACGACAGAGCAAACTTTGAAACTCAAGCCAACTACAGCATTCGGATTCGAGCTACCGATGTTGCGGGAAATACGATTGAGGTCACGCAGACCATCACGGTTAACGATCGCAACGAGGCCCCCACGGCGATCGCCCTCAGCGGTAACACCGTCGCTGAGAACGTTGCAGGAGCCATTATTGGCACTCTGACCGTGGCCGATCCTGATACCCTGGCAGCCTTCCAAAACAACACAGTGACCGTCAGCGACAACCGCTTTGAAGTGGTGAATAACGCGGGTGTGTTGCAGCTTCAGCTCCAGGCCAACCAATCCCTGAACTATGAAGCCATTACCAACGGGCAACTCAATCTCACGTTAACGGCTCAGGATGCCAACACCCCCACCCTGAGCTATAGCACTGCCGTTGCTCTGACGGTCACGAACGTTGACGAACTGCCTACGGCGATCGCTCTGAGTAACACCACCATTGCTCAAAACCAGCCGGGTGCCATTGTCGGTAACCTGACCATTACAGACCCCGATGTGATTGCGGCATTCCGCAATTACAACCTGACGGTCAGCGATAGCCGCTTTGAAATTGTTGAGGTCAACGGCGTTCTTCAGCTTAAGTTAAAGAGTACTGAGGCGGTCGTGAATCAGGGCCGTACCCAGGCACGTGTGCCGCTGACAGTGACCCTTGCCGCTGGCAACAATCCCAATGCGACGATCACTCAAACCTTCCTGGTATTCGCAATCGGAGAAATTGTTGACCGCACTCTCCGAACTACCCCCGTGTTTGACAACATTTTGCCGGCGGCAGGTTCCGATACGGTAATCGCGACAGTACCGACGATTCGGCAAAATGATCAGCTGGATGGAGGGCTTGGGAGCGATCGCCTACTCCTCTCAGAAGGAACCAGAGCCACCTCTCTCCAACTGACCCTGAATACACCCAATGATCAGTTGCAAGGCATTCCGGGTCTTAGCGTGAAGAACTTTGAGCGATTTGGATTCTCACAGTATGGTGGCACGCTCACATTGACTGGCAGCCTCCAGGGTGACCTGGTTAATAGCGGCTGGGGAAATGACAGCCTGAATGGGGACGGTGGCAATGATAGCCTTCAGGCCGGTCGGGGCAATGACACCGCATGGGGCGGTGTGGGACTGGATCTGCTGAGGGGCGAGATTGGTAACGATCGCCTTCTGGGTGGGGATGGCGACGATTCGCTCTATGGTTGCGCGGACAACGACACTCTGTTTGGCGGATTAGGCCAGGATTTAGTAGGAGGCAATAATGGTAATGACCTCCTGGATGGAGGGGCCGACAACGATACGATTTATGGGGGTCTGGGCAGAGACACACTCCTGGGTGGTTTGGGCAACGATCGCCTGGAAGGAAACGGCAGTAGCGATCGCCTTTCCGGGGATGCCGGTAATGACACCCTGCTCGGAGGTGCTGGAATAGACGCCTTACTGGGCGGTAGCGGAAACGATACGCTCAACGGGCAGGCGGGTGATGATCGCCTGGATGGTGGGAGTGGCGACGACTTGCTGTCTGGCGGCACCGGCAGGGATGTGATTGCTACTGGAACAGGGCGCGATCGCCTGGTTCTCCAACCCCACCAGGGCCTTGATCAGGTCACTGATTTCGCTGACGGCCTGGATCGCATCGTATTGGGTAACTTCCGCTTTGAAGACCTGACGATTCGACAGCAGCAGGGTGGTGTTCTCATTTCCCGAGGAGGCGATCGGCTTCTCCTGCTGGATAACCTGAACACTCGACAAATTACCCGCGCGGATTTCGTCTAACCCGCTCAGCCCGTGATGAGGGGTGGTGCTTTGCACCACTTCTCATCACATAGCAGAACGCAGCTGTCGATTACTTCTAGTTGGTATAGCCGCTCGTGATCGAGCTAACCTCGGTCTGGAATAAGCTGAAGTGCCTATTTTGGTGTACGTGCTACGCACACCAAAATGGGCATTTTGGTTGTGTGTAACCCTTAACCCACCTAAAGACAGAACAATATGCCAACCATCTTTGCGTGCAACACGTTTAATTGAAGAAGTGCCATTATCTATATCTATCCAGACTTCACCACCATGCCGCACTTATTCGAACCGTTTACCCATCGGGGCGTTACCCTTCGCAATCGCACCGCCGTTTCTTCCATGTGTCAATATTCCAGCGAGAATGGCTTTGCTAACGATTGGCATCTGGTTCATCTGGTTAGCCGTGCCACAGGTGGTGCAGGGTTGGTGATGACCGAAGCGGCCGCTGTCACGCCCGAAGGCCGCATCACCCCTCAAGACTTGGGGATCTGGCAAGACGCACACATTGAAAAGTTGGCGCAGATCGTCGAGCTGATTCATCGTAATGGCGCAGCCGCGGGTATTCAACTGGCTCACGCCGGTCGCAAAGCCAGCACCTCCCCACCCTGGGAAGGCGGAAACGTGCTTTCTGACGCCGAGGGAGGTTGGGCTGTAGTTGCTCCTGGTACGGTTCCGTTTCAGCCGGATGGCTTGGATGCGATCGCCCTCACCACGGAAGCCATTCAAGCCCTTACCCAATCCTTTGTGGATGCCGCTCAACGTTCTCTTAACGCAGGCTTTGACATCATCGAAATTCACGCCGCCCACGGCTATCTGCTGCATGAATTTCTATCTCCCCTGAGTAATCAGCGAACCGATGAATATGGTGGCAGTTTTGAAAATCGTATTCGGCTCCTCTGTGAGGTGGTGCAAGCGGTGCGTAATGTTCTGCCCGACTCACGGCCCCTATGGGTACGAATTTCTGCTACCGACTGGTTACCCAACGGTTGGGACATTGAGCAGAGCGTTGAGCTTAGCCATAAGCTCCAATCCCTCGGCGTGGATTTGATCGACTGTTCCTCCGGCGGCATCATGCCGGGTGAAAAAATTCCTGTGGGTGCTGGCTATCAGACGCCTTTTGCCGATCGCATTCGTCGGGATGCCAACATTGCCACAGGTGCGGTTGGCATGATTACGACCGCATCTCAAGCCGATCACATCATTCGGACAGGACAGGCTGATATCGTGTTGCTGGCCCGAGAATTGCTACGCGATCCCTACTGGCCCCTACGAGCTGCAAAACAATTGCATCAACCGGTTCCTACTCCCGTTCAGTACGCTCGCGCCTGGGGATAGTGCATCCTCTCTGCTGTTGCGAAGCGACGGTAAAAAAGGATTCTGAACCCTGTTCCAGGCGTGTAGTGAATGCAAGGGACATCTACCAACTGCACGTCTGGAACATCGATGGGTTTTGGGTACAGGATGTGAGTATCGCTATAATGGCGAGGGCAAAATTCAAATAACAATTTGATGGACGAGCGACGGCAATTACTACACGATCTGGACGATCGCATTGAGTCCAGAGTTCAAGCCATCCGGGCAGAACGCGATTGGTGGCCCTGCCAGCGAGGGTGCGATCATTGCTGCCGTCACCTTGCCCATCCGCCTGAGCTCAGTGCCGTCGAGTGGGAACGGGTTGATGCAGCCGTTGCATTACTCTCAACAACGGAGCAAATGGTTGTCAAACAAAGGATTGAGCATCTTTTAGAACAAATTGCAGACGGTACCCTTAGCTCAGCCGTTGTTTGTCCATTTCTCAACGAATCAGAGGGAGCCTGCCGCATTTATGACTCCCGTCCGATCGCCTGCCGAACCTATGGCTTTTTTGTAGCCCGTAGTCATGATCAGTACTGCAAACAAATTGAGGGTGAAGTGAGCGATCGCCCAGACGACCTCATCATCTGGGGCAATGCAGACGCGATCAGCAACGACATTAAGCGGATTAGCGGTGAACCCATTCCTTTTGACGTGCATTATGGCTGAAAGTTCAGAGGAAAGGGACACAAAGCGCCCCTTTCCTCTGAACTTTCGATCGTTTTCGATTCACTGTGATTGGTGTGGAAGAGGCATTTTGTATCCCTTTCATGTCAATCAAAAGATTAAAGCCTTCGAGTGTAATTATCAGCGGGGGCTAATTCCGGATGAGTCTTCCATACCATACGCCGCAGCCTGGGTAACTGTTGGGCATAGAAGACAGCCACCACAACACAAATTGTTCCGTTAATGACGACGGTAGCAGGTGCACCAATCCAGCTCACAAGGGCACCTTGAAATAAATTACCAAAGGAGATCATACCCAGGAACGACATGATGTAGATGCTCATGACTCGCCCCCGCATTTCATCAGGAACCAGGGTTTGAATAACAGTATTACTGGAAGCAGATTGTAAAAGTGAACCGAAGCCAATAATGGCAAGCAACAAAGCTGAGAGCCAGACTGAGCGGGATGCCGCAAAGCAGATCATACCTAAACCATAAATGATAGGAGCGATCGCGATAAACAACCCTAGACCCCGTACTTCTCGGCGTAAACTCAGTTGAGCTGCTGCAATTAATGAACCCACACCGGATGCCGCCATTAATAATCCCAGTGTGTTTTCATTACCATGCAAAATTTCATTGGAAAAGACGGGAAGAATGACAACAAAGTTTACCCCCAAGAAACTAACGAGCGCAACCATAGTCAAAATAGAGCGAACCGGAGGATATCCGAAGGTGTAGGCAAATCCCTCTTTCAAATGCTGCACAACACTCGATAGCGTAAAGGATTCCTGAGAATTCGCCTTTGTCTTCGGTTGCAGACGCATCGCCATAAGAGCGAGCAGAACAGCGAAATAGCTCATCCCATCAATCAGAAAGCAATAGCCCGCACCAACGCTGGCCAGCAATAACCCACCAATGGCAGGGCCAACTAACCTGGCCCCATTAAACATAGAAGAGTTGAGGGCGATCGCATTCAGCAAATTTTCCTTGCGTTCCACAATCTCGGGTACAAAGGCCTGGCGAGTCGGTGCATCGATGGCATTCACAATGCCTTGAAATAGGCTCAACGCGATGATATGCCAGATTTGAATGGTCCCCGTTAAAGTGAGGATTGCCAGTGCAAACGACTGGAGCATCGATAGCGCCTGCGTCACGATGAGCGTGCGTTGATGGTTCCAGCGATCGCTCAACACCCCTCCAAAGGGAACCAGCACCAAATTTGGTACCTGACTCGCAAAACCTACAACTCCCAGTAACACAGGCGACTGGGTCAAGTGATACACCAGCCAAATCATCGCCACCATCGTAATCCAGGTGCCGACCAGGGAAAGCCCCTGCCCCATAAAAAACAGCCGATAATTTCTCGACTGAAAAGCTGGAAATGATAGGGTCGATTTAATGGAATTCAAAGTTAACGTACCTTTTAAGCTAAATCTAATTGAATCGATAGGATGCGCTATCAGGAGATTGAACGGAACATCTAAATCATTTGCACACCGCCACTCACAGGTAAATAGGCCCCTGTGATGAATTTGGCCTCATCGGACGCTAGCAGCAGAATAGCCCCGGCGACATCATCCGGTAATCCATTACGCTTCAGGGGTACCGTTTGCGCTGCTGCATCTTTATAGTCTTGCGGCAATCGAGCAGTAGCATCGGTCAGAGTCAACCCAGGCGAAACCACATTCGCTCGAATACCATGCGGGCCAAGCTCTAAAGCCAGACTTTTGATAAAGGCATCCAACCCAGATTTAGCCGTGCTATGGGCGACAAAACCCTGACCCGGATGGCGAGATAAACCACTGCTAACGGCAATAATGCAGCCTCGTCCGCGCTCTATCATGGAAGGAACAACGGCTTGGCAGGGGAAGAATGCACCTTTGAGTTCTCCCAACAATTTTGACTCAAAGTCCTCCCACCGATAATCCACAAATGACGCCATAGGAAAATTGGCATTGGCGTTGATAACGAGCGTATCAATGGCCCCTAACGTTTCTGCAACCTGCTGCACCATGGCCTTAACTTGTTCAGAATCGCGCACATCTGCTCGAACCGCCACTGCTCGCCCGCCTTCGGATGTGATCGAGTCAACAACGTCATGCGCTGCTGCTTCACTACCGTAGTAGTTAACGCCAACAGCCGCACCGTGCTGTGCCATTAATTTAGCGGTTTCTGCACCAATTCCACGGCTTGCACCTGTAATTAAAACAATGCGATCGCGCAACAAGTTTCCGCGATCCAAAGATTGCTGGGGATGAGCTGCAACCATACATTTCTCCTAATAATTTTGAGTTTTCGTGCGTTATGCGCACGAAAACTCAACGGTTTTTTGAAACTAAACTTTTCCAGGCGTTGCGAATAACTCGCTGTAATCGTCCGAGAAGTTAGCTCTGACATCTGCAAATTCACCAGGCGTCACCGCCTCGTTGAGCACCATGAAGATAGCTCTGACTTGTAATGCGGCCGCAACGGGGTCTATCCCGGCTTTCTGGCTGACGCGCTCATAAAACTCTTTTAGTGAGAAGAATCCGCCGTTTTCACCCTCATGCCCTCGGAGATATTGACCTAGCTCTTTAGGCAATTGGTCCGCAAGTTGGCTAGCCTCGTTACCGACAATGCGCTCAGCAATGGTCTCTAAAGTGGCACGGGTCGCTTGCTCAGCGGCTTGTCGTGAATCCAGTTGAGCAAGGCCCTGAACCTCTTTAATAAATTCATCGTACTTCATGGTTTTGGGTCTCCATTCACTGTTTTTCTGCTATTGAATCAATCGTTATTCCGTATCATCCTCAAGCCCCTTGGCCCATGTTTTGGGTTAAGCCACCATCGACAAATAATGTCGTTCCATGGATGTATCGCCCATCCTTAGACGCCAAAAATACGGCTGCATGAGCAATCTCTTGGGGTTCTCCCGCCCGTTTCATCGGAATATGCTGGGTCTTCTCTTTCCACGCATTGGGATCATCTATAGACTGTTGATTCATGGGCGTCAAAATCATGCCAGGGGCAATGTTATTGACGTTGATTCGCTTATCACCTAGTTCTAAAGCCAGGACACGAGTGAGATTTTGCAGACCACCTTTCGCGGCGCAATAATCCGCCGTTCCAGGGTTCGCAATCTCTTCATGCACACTGGTGATATTGATAATCACACCACGCTTATCGGAACCATCTATGGCCCGGATGAACTGCTGGCAGCAGAGAAAGGGGCCATACAAGTTAGTTTTGATCGCGTGATCCCAATCCTCGAAAGACATGTCCTTAACAGGCGTGCTTACCGATGAAACAGCTGCATTATTGACCAGGACAGTGGGGATGCCCAACTTGTCCTTAACCGTTTGAAAGAGCTGCTCAACACTCTTAGGTTGAGCCTGATCTAGATGCACCAGAGCCGCTTTTTGTCCTGCTTCTTCAATCAGTTGCACGGTGTGCTCGGCTCCCTTCTGGTCTTCCAGATAAGTTACCGCTACATCGGCACCTTCCCGGGCAAAAGCAACTGCCGTTGCTTGACCAATTCCGGAGTCGGAACCTGTGACGATCGCCACTTCATTTGCCAATTTTTTCTCCGTCATGATTCAGCTCCGTTATAGGTATTCAGGTGAATTGTGATCATGGCCGATCCTCCAGGAGGGATAAGTGCCCACTCTGAGGAGCGAGTAGCCATTACCATGTAGCCTGCTGAGTTCGCTACGGCATCCTATTCCAGATTGGTCTAACCTTATCGCTTCGTTTGCAACGCTATGAAGGCTTATAAGGTTGAGGGAAATGTTTCTGGTAACTCACTCGTATTTTGATGAACCGTGCGATCGAGGGGCTCTACAGCTCGTGTGTCATCGATGTGGATGACGGCATCAAACTGATCGGGTAAACAGGCATAGAAGTAATGGCTGAGCCGTTCAGTTTCAGGGCGATAAATTACTCCGATCGCCCGTTCCATACGTTTTTGCCTCAGTTCGGCAACGGCCTGGTTGTCTGCCCGCAAATCCAGCAGGAAGCGGGGTAATTCTGTGTTGTGAAACAGATCCTCGTAGCTATCGGGCAGAGCTGGGCGGACGTTCTTGAGTTGTGGAGGTTCATCCCAGTTGGAGGCTGCCGTTACAGTTCCGGTATAGGTAGTAAAACCGACCAGAAAAACGGCTTGACCATAGCGTTCACGCATTAACTGTCCTACATTCCACTCTCCCCCCTGGCCCATATCCGTAGCGCGTGCATCACCCAGGTGAGAGTTGTGTTCCCAAACCACCAGTTTGCTTTGCGTACCCTGCTGCTCCAAATGATTCATTAATTGTTCCAGCGTTTCTGCCATATGGCGATCGCGCACATTCCACGAATCAACTCGCCCCTGAAACATCGAGCGGTAGTATTCTTCTGCATTCTTCACCAGCCGTGCGTTTTGCTCAGCATAGAAGAACTCATCTATCGCCACCCCCCCATCCTGCTGGAGATACTTTGCCGTCTGCTGTTGTAGCTCCAATAGTTGATTTACCGTTTCATCCTGGCACGATGCATCGACATCAAAGCTGGCAATATAGCCATACTCCTGAGAGTCCTCCTCAAAATGTTCAAAGCAGGAATAGCGATCGCGTGCCCGCTGAGCGGCCTCCGGATCAACTTGCTCTAAATACTTGAGCACCTCACCGATAGAGGCATACATGCTGTAGAGATCGACGCCATAGAAACCAACTTTCTGGTGGTTTGAAGACAAAGCATCATTGTATTGACGCAACCAGCTCACAAAATTGATGACATCGGTGTTACGCCACATCCAGGCAGGAAATCGTTGAAAGCCCCGTAACGCCTCTTCAGCCGATTGATCCCTGCTTACCCCGCGAACAAAGCGGTTTACCCGATAACCGTCTGGAAAATCAGCCTCTACAGCAACAGCCGTAAAGCCTTTTTCCTGAATTAATCGCTTTGTAATCTCCGCTCGTTGTTCATAAAAGTCATGGGTTCCATGGGTCGCTTCACCAAGCAATACGAAGCGAGCATCCCCAATCAAATCCATTAGCGGATCGTAATCTGAAGCTGCGTCTGTCAGTGGATGGGCTACCTGTCGCACAGCATGCGCAATGGTTTTGACTGTGGTGTCAGGCATCTTAATTACCTATGCAATCTATATGCAATGAATTTTGGCAATCACCACGGATTGAATCACGGGGTGCTGGCCTCGGAAGGCGGGTAGCTACAGCGATCGCTCCAGGTCTAAACTTCATGTTTTCAGAATTCGCACGTACCCGAATTTTGAAAAAGAATGGTTTAAACCTCATACTCTTGCAAGGTGATGTGCAGCAGTCATCCAATGAGAAATTATGGCTGACTAAAGCGTAAGATGTGGCTGCGATCGCTCTACCCTCATGCTCTACGAAACTAGCCTAAAAGTCTCATCTATGCTTTTCCTCCAACTTTTGAGGCATATCTCCCTATGGAGTTCTTGAGCCTTCAGATAGAGATTATCTTGGGTTTATAAATCGTTAATTTTTCACCCTATTATTCTGGTTTTCTGTACGATGAGCCTGTTTACGTTTCATACTTTAGCTAGACCCTAAAAAACCTCAGTTTGTTTTGTATCTAAGCGAGTGAAGGGCAATACCTCTCCACTGCTCATTCGCTTATTCAATACCTTTGCTATCTTCTCAAGCATCTAATTTTACGGGCGCATTACCTCGTGACTCATAGATCTCCTGCATGAATTGTTGTGCGGCGAAGCTGCACAACAATTCACACTTGCAAAAACTGTTTTATGCAAAAGGTCTAATAATTGCGGAATCGCTCCCACAAAGTTGTAGTATATTGTATTACAAGCCAATGATAGCTGATGGGGTTGCTCAGGGAGAGCGATCGCAACACTTAGCAGAGTATAGGGAAGCCACAACTATGGATAAGACCCGGCACACTAAAGTTAGCAAGTACCTCAGTAAACACCTGCGGCATACTCCAGAGCGCCTGGGTTTGACCCTAGATGTCGGTGGTTGGGTAGGTGTTGACGAACTCTTGTCGGCTTGTGCGGCTCAGCAGTTTCCCATCACTCGCGCCGAGTTGGAAGATGTAGTTGCCAACAGCGATAAGCAGCGATTCTCCCTGGATGCGACAAAGACCCGCATTCGTGCAAATCAAGGGCATAGCGTTGCTGTTGACCTCCAATTGGAGCCACAAACACCGCCCGATGTACTCTATCACGGGACGGGTGAGCAATCTGTGCCTGCTATTTTGCAATCGGGACTGGTCAAGATGTCCCGGCACCATGTCCATTTGTCCAGGGATGTGGAAACGGCTCGTAAAGTTGGAATGCGTCATGGTCGCCCTGCAATTTTGGCGATCGACACAGCCGCCATGCAAAGGGCTGGTTTTACTTTCTACTGCTCTGAAAATGGCGTTTGGCTGGTGGATGAGGTGCCAGCAACCTATTTGGAAGCCGTGAAGACTGACAGCTGAGGGTGTGAGAGATGCGATTACATCGATTTACGGATAGTCAAGAGTTTAGCTACCAGGTTCAGGATTATTTGTTCGAATGTGAGGCGGAGCATAATCTATTGCTGGGAATTTTGCATAATTTAGTGCATTATCCAGAAAGGTACTCAGAACCCGCTTATCTCGCTTGTGTCTTGGATAGTGTTGAGGGAAGTAATCAAATCCCCGGTAAAATTTTGGCAGTTGCGATCCAGACACCTCCCTTTAAATTGGTGTTGTCAAAAGTGGTTGACTTGGAAGCCGTAACGTTGATTGCAAAAGACTTGCAAATGTATCCGCAGCCCCTTCCCGGTGTTGGTGGTCTGGTGGCAGAGGTGGAAGCCTTTCTGCAAGCATGGCAAACGCTCACCGGACAGCCTTCTCGCCGTGTAATGGAAATGCGAATTCATACCCTAACCGAGGTGAAGCCCGTAGCAGAGGTGAAAGGACAACTCAGGGTTGCGACAGAAAGCGATCGCCCCCTTTTACTCGATTGGGTTAAAACCTTCGCTGATGAAATCGGTGAGGTTGTTAGCGCCAATCCACAAAGGGTAGTTGAGCATGGGTTGAAACAGCAGAGTATGTATCTGTGGGAGGATGGTACACCGGTTTCCTGGGCGAGTGGAAGCCGCTCCTTGCCTAAAGCTGCTCGTATTGGCCCCGTTTATACACCACCTGAATATCGACGGAAAGGTTATGCGACAGCCTGTGTTGCCGCCTTGAGCCAAAAATTATTGAATGAGGGGTGCGATCGCTGCTTTTTATTTACTGACCTCGCCAATCCCACCTCCAATCACATCTACCAGCAAATTGGTTATCAACCCATCTGCGACTGGCACGAATATGCATTTGATGATGCTTAAAGCCGAGTAACCCTACACTCAATGTAGAACATGTTACTCCTCTGAATCTGGCTCAATTGAGAAGTACAAAAGCGGTCGACCGTTCACAAGGGTACGGTTGACCTGCTTCATTCCCAACTTCCGTAGCACCTGTACAGAAGCGATATTGGGTTCATCTACATCCGCGTTCACTTCCTGCAACTTTAGTATTCTTAAGCCATACTCTAGAACGGCTCGGGCTGCTTCAGTGGCATATCCCTGCCCCCAAAAGTCTGGATGAATGCCATAAATCAGGGAGGGAATGGCTTCTGTATCTAAAAAGCCCGCAAATCCAATGCATTGGTTTTGGTGATGGACAAGCCATAGCCCATAGCCATGCCGCTCAAAGCTATTCAAGCTTGCCTCAATAAAGGTTCGTGATTCCTCATGAGAAATGATGCGATCGTCGAACAAGTAATAACGGATGCGATCGTTCATCCACAAAGTATGTAGAAATTCGATATCCAAACGAGAACAGGGCCGCAGTTGAAGTCGACCAGTCGTCAGGTTCGCATCCATCAATTGCAGATTCATCCTGTTTCTGTTCATGTCAGGTTAAATGGGGCATTGTCCATCTTGACATTCTGGGCCACGGCCAATATGGGCATCGTAAAATGCTTCTATGGCATCTGGGTCATAGCTATCCAACTTTTCTAGATATCCCCAGGATGTGAGAGCGATCGCAGCATCCAGGTCTTCTCTAGGTGTTAAAACCAACCGTGGGTTTACCTGGCTCAAGTTGCGGATTTGCCCTCGCAACCGTCTTAAAGTCCACCAACCAACCTGAGCTGGGTTGTAGCTGATGACAATGCCACCATGTTCCAGGTTGTGAACCAGTTGCTCATCTGCAGGAGCTTGGTTGTGAATTCCCCAGATAGCTTCAACGGTGTAATGCGCCCCGGATGTGGGTGGGTTTGAATTGTAGGTCGCCCTTTCTTCGGGAGGGATATGGCTTGCTTCTAATAGCGGAATCTCATCTCCTGGCAAGTCGGTATTTTGTGGCTGGGGTGGCAAGGGTGTACCCGGTGAGTCTACAACAAAGCTCTCGATTTTCCCCGGTTGCTCTTTCAGCCCATTTACACCTGCAAAACCGGTTACAAAAACAATGAGGCCAAAGGGCACCACTAACCAGAGTCGATCTCTAACTTTATCTGCCAGAGTATTACGGTTTCGTCGGGTTCGTACTGTTTTACTCATAGTTGCAAATCCAACTTATTCTATTTCCGTCACTATTCACCCGTTCAGAGTTAGCATTGTTCACATTGATAGATAGAACGTGTGAACGTCGTTAGGCGAGGATGGTCTATCAGCCTCTTACCCTCCGTCCATAAGCCCTTTGGAGCGCTATTGATGTGGTTGCTTATCCCACCTCTTACCCTTTGGTTTGCTAACGGCCAGTTGCGTTCATGGTAAAGGATTTATAGCAATTGCTGCAGAATGAACCGCACGATCGCCATCTCCGGCCGTATCGGTGTTGTCTCCCCTACTGAAGTTTCGTCCCTGGCAAGGCTAGCACGGACATTCGATGATAAACCTCTCCAGTATGCCAAAAGCAGAGTTGCACCTTCATTTGGAGGGTGCGCCCCGTTGGGCTAGCGTACGGGAGGCTCATCAACGACATTATGGTGCGGAATTACCTGAACTGCCTCCCTGGTATGCTCCGAACTTCCGCTTTACACATTTTGGAGAATTTCAATCTCTATTTCAGCGCTACATTCATCCGTGGCTACAAACCCCTTTGGGCTATGCAGAAATCATCCATGATGTCGTGGATAGCTTGGTTGAACAAAATATTCGTTACGCTGAAATTAATGTGGCTGCTTCTCTGGTGGAACGCCACGGAGCCAGCCTGGAGCAAGTATGGGAGATATTAGAAACCGAGATTAAACGGGCGATCGCTCAGGGTTGTGTCATCCGCATTTTTGTGGGGTTAATGCGCAATCACGGCGTTGAGGAAGCGATCGCCTGGGTACGCAAAACCCGTTTAATCGCCATCGTTTCAGGATTTGATTTACAGGGGGATGAGGTAGGCTGGCCTGCCAACAAATTTAAACCAGCCTTTGATCTAGCAAGGGAAGCTGGTAAACGAATCAAGGTACACGCAGGGGAAATGACCGGGCCAGAAAGCATTCGCATTGCGGTTGAAGAACTAGAAATTCATCAGATTGGTCATGGAACATCTGCGATTCATGACCCAGAGGTTATGGCATTATTGCGCGATCGCCAGGTCACCGTTGAAATGTGCCCCACATCTAATGAGCGCTTAGGTTATATATCGTCCTATTCAGCTCATCCAATTTTCGCGCTAGATGCAGCGGGGATAGCGGTTACTGTCAATTCTGATGACCCAACCTTTTTTGGCTATACCCTAACGGATGAACTCTCTCGATTGATCAAAGAACGACAGGCCAGTTTAGTCGATCTGAAGCGTTGGACTCGAAATGCCTTTTCCCAGGCAATTTTAGATGAACCGACCCGGAGGCGTTTTATAGCTGAGCTGGAGAACTGGAGCCTGTAACTTGGGACGTGGCACAATATTACAGACTGAGCCCCTGTTGTCGTGCATAAATGGTTTGATTATTACATGAGCCACTTCATCTTCTGGATTCTCGGATTTGGCACGTTGTGGATTGGGCTAAAGGTATTTAATGATGAGGCTGTGCTGATTACTTCTGCCATTGTCGGTTCAGTTCTCATTCTGATCGGGCTCACATCTGCGCCTCCTGGATTACAAATTGCGATTGAAACTGCTCTGGTTATTGCCCTATTCAACCTCTGCATTCAGTGCATCTTAAGGGGCGATCGCTCTTAATACTTCTTTCTTAAGAACCAAGCCCCTGATTTTGTGTACGTAATGCGCACGCAAAATCACGGGCTTGAGAAAATGGCAAAGGTATTGGTTTTATTTGCGCTTCTAAGAGGTGAGCCGTTTACGCTCAATCATCAAGGCTGCCGCCATGGAACTGGCGATCGCCAGCATTGCAGCAATTCCCATAACCAGACGGAATCCATCGACAAAGGCGAGGGCGATCGCACGTTCCAGGGCACTTGCGATGGAATGACTCAAACCTGGAGGTAACGTTGCAGCCGCCAGGTTAATACGCTGTGCATCCAAAAATTGTAGAGCTTCAGTAGATAAAGATAGAGCGGCAAGGTGTTGATCAAGGCTGTGATTGAAACGATTGAGCATGATTAGCCCCAAAATAGCGATCGCCAGCAAACTAGCAATGCGAGAGACGGCATTATTAACGCCTGAGGCTGCACCAACATAGCGCATATCGACGGCATTCATCACCGCCGTAGTTAAGGGGGCCACACAAACGGCCATACCCAACCCTAAAACGACAACGGCTGGGAAGAATGTCCCCCAATAGCTACCACCGATACCAGGACGGGCCATGAGGCCAAACCCTAGTGCGGCGATCGCAGGGCCTATTATTAACGGCAGACGAGCTCCGTAACGGCTCACCAGATTCCCTGACCAGCGGGAAAGGAAAAACATAATGATGGGAAAGGGAACGAATGCCGCTCCAGCAGCGGTAGCTGAATATCCCTGTACCTGAATTAAATTGAAGGGCAGGAAGAATAACGCTCCGCCTAAAGCCGCATACAACAGCAGTGTCAACAAATTGGCTCCGCTGAATGTACGAGAGTGGAACAAGTTCAGCGGCATCATGGGAGACCGCAGGCGAGATTCTAATGTAAGAAATGCGCCTAAAACAAGAACTCCCAGGGCGATCGCCCCCACAACTACAGCATCGAACCCATTAGCAGCTTCCAGCAAGCCGTATACAACACTCCCTAAACCTGCGATCGCCAGCACAGCCCCTAGCCAATCTAGAGCAGATACTTCTGGATCGCGACTCTCTGGAACATACCGAAGGCTAATGAAGATTACGATTGCAGCTAAGGGCAGGTTAATCAAAAACACCCAACGCCAAGACAACGTTTCAATCAACCAGCCACCGAGAACGGGGCCCGCAGCTGAGGTAATAGCCGTGAAGCCTGACCACAGCCCAATCGCAGCTCCCCGTTGTTCGCTGGGGAAAGACGCACCAATGATGGCTAGACTGCCAGGAATCAGTAAGGCACCCCCAATGCCCTGTAGGCCACGAGCTACGATGAGTTGGCCAATGTTAGGGGCTATCCCACACCATAAAGAGGCGATCGCAAATACAGCCACCCCTAACACAAAGACCCGCCGCCGCCCTAAATGATCGCCCAATGACCCACCCACTAAAATCAGGGCTGCCACAAATAATGCATAGGATTCTACGACCCACTGCACATCGGAAACGGTGGCATTTAATTGTGTTTGTAGTGTTGGTAGGGCAACATTGACAACAGTACTATCGATAAACGCCATGCTGGAGCCTAGAATGGTCGCGACAAGAACCCATCTGGCGTTATTCCGACAGGGATTTGAGCACGGTTTAGAGTGAATTACTCCTTCATCGCAGGGCGGTTTAATGGGGTTTGACATGGGTAAACCTTGGAGATAATTAACCGACCCTGGAAGGCGATCGCACCTAATCTACTTGTTAGATTCACGAAAAATACTTGCAGGCTAACATCCCTCTAGTAGGCTGCGGCCTAAGTTCACAACCTATGTTTTGTGTGGGGTGCGAAGCACCCCACACAAAACATAGGTGATGGATTTCCGCCTCAGCGTACTAGTGAGATGCAACATATAGGCCACATTTCGCTAGAGAGATGTTCGTCCATCGCAATCATCAATATTTCTTGGCTTGTTCGTCGGTAAAACACCATAGCCATTCCTCTCCCAATTCCGCCGAACTAATGACGGGATGCCCGCTTTCTTCGTAATGGCGGCGGGCGTGTTGATTTTTAGAAGAATCGCAGCACAGCATTTTGCCGCAGGTCTGACAGATCCGCAGGTGCACCCAGCGATCGCCAGTCTGCATGCACTCCTCACAGCGAAATACAGGATAATTGGCTTTTGAAATTAAGTTTTCCAGAGTTACTTGATTAAGATGTTGACAGGTCATAGACGTTCACCGAGATAAGTGGGTTAACGTACAAGATATGCTTCAAACCTCTCTCCAGAAGAATAGGGTAAAGACCCGCAGATGTCTATCTCAGATCTGCGCCTTATAGTCAGATCTTGCGCTAAACTGGCCTGCTGCACTTTGTCCCAGAGCCCACATCATGCCGTCGTGAAGCCATAGCACTATGCTGAATTGTGATGGAGGAACAAATATGGCACTGGTTAAACTAGGAGCGAGTGCGCTCATCGTACCGCCCGCTCGTCCCGGCTTCAACAATTCCACAACTTCCTGCTGGGTCCTACTTATGACTACCGGCAAGAGCCCTATTTCTATGACATGAAGCCCTTCAAGAACATGAGCAACGGTTGAAAGATAGAGGCCCTGCGAGAGCATCTCGTTAAGGAATTGAGGAATGTTGGCTTTTGCCAGAAACACCGACTAAAAGCCAACATTCCTCAATTCCTTACTTGTTATTAGAGTCTTGAGATTCCAGTAATGGTAGAAACTTCCGAATCAAACCCGCTGTAACACCAGGTAGCTCTAGCTGTGGCGTAAAGCCAACATCATCAGAATGGTAGAAGATACGAACCGTTTGAGGATTCATTTCAGCAAGGCGACGCCCTACCTCTGGGCCGGTGAATTCAGATGCTTTGCCCCAGATAATAGCAGTCGGCACCGTAAGCTGAGTGATGTACTGGGATAAATCAAAGCACAAGTCTCCCCTTGCAAACGAAAGCGCCGCGTATTCAGCATTAGGTTGCTGAGCAGACTGAAGGTACGCCTCCACAATTTCGGGATAAATTCGGTCTGGATGAGAAAACTGGCGCTGCTCTAAATAAGTACGAATGCCAAAACTTGTTGCGACACCCGTGTTATAAAGCAGTTGGCCTAGAAACGGAATATTGAGAGTTCTCGCAACTTGAGCCGGACCACTATGGCGATAATCCTTTCCAAACTCAGCTAAACCAGCGGCGGTTGTCAAAATCAATGACTTAAATAGTTCAGGGCGGTTGATGGCAACCCGAATGGTAAAAGCAGCTGTAAGAGCAGAAGCAATGACTGTTACTGGACTACTGCATGTCTGCTCAATAAATTCTGTAATAGTCGTGATGTAATCTTCAGCTTGATAACTACGGGCAGGATGATCAGAACGACCCCAACCAATTAAATCGGGTGCCAGAACTTGATAGTCTGCGGCAAATGATGGATATACCTTTGACCATTCATAGGCAGAAGAACCACCTCCTAATCCATGCAAAAAAACTAACTTTGCTTTGGACGTACCTTCTGCACCCCAGGGTTCTTCTTGAGGCACGTAATAGGCCATCCTACCGAGCTTAGTCATGATCGAGCGTTCGCCAAAGCCAGGAGGTAAGAACATTAGCCCCTCATCAACTTGCGTGTTTCATCTCAATCGTGAGGGTAGGGCCAGGAATAATGCATCATCCAAAAGTTCAATCCAAAGGGAGTTGCTAATATGCTTCTTAATAGTGAGAACAGATTGGCTACCCATCTCTCAGCAGCCGTTGTAGTTATGGTTCACCCTATTTATCCGATCGTTCAACCAATGTTTTGAACTGCATGTAGGCCTGTTCCGGTGTCAGTGGCTCACGATGTTCATCAGGGATATAAAATTGGCTACTATCGGCAAAGTGGCGCACCACAAAGCTATGAATTAGTCCTAACTGCACCGCCTTTTTACCCAAGGCTTCAGCGGTATCTACCAAGCTTAGTTCATCATGATAAGGAGAGTGGCCCGTCATAGTTCCTCCTGGTTGCCTTCTTCGTCTAAAGTGGTCAAATGCGGTCCCAATTCTCTAGGGAGTAGGAGATGATGTTGAAACCATCGCCCTGCTAATCGAGCAACTTCGGAGAGCGCCCCTGGCTCTTCAAATAGATGTGTAGCCTTGGGAATAATCGCCAGTTGCTTTTCACAAAGAAGCTGCGCCATGGCTTGCTGGTTGAGGTCGATAACGATTGGGTCGTTCTCTCCCACAATCAGTAACGTTGGAGCCTGAACGTGGGCAAGTACGGGTGCTGCCAGGTCCGGACGGCCACCACGGGACACGACTGCGTGAACGGTATCGGGGCGAGCATTAGCTGCCATCAGTGCGCCGGCAGCCCCAGTGCTGGCTCCAAAACAGCCAATCCTAAAACCCTGAGTATCCGGATTTTGGGTAAGCCAATCAAGAGTGGCGATGAGGCGATCGCCCAACAACCGAATATCAAAGCGCAATTCCCGAGTGTGCTGATCAACGGCTTCCTCATCAGCCGTCAACAAATCAAGCAGTAGAGTTGCCAATCCGGCCGCTTGAAGGTTTTCGGCAACATAGCAATTCCGAGGGCTATGCCGACTACTGCCACTGCCATGGGCAAACAGCACAATACCCATGGCATTCGCTGGAATATTCAGGTTTCCTTCTAGCACTACTGAATCTGCTGGCACATGCACCAGGAGATCTTCATGCGTCTGCTTAAATGTACTCACAGTTTCTGCTCGATTATCCTCAGCCAGAAAGTCCAAACTCACTCTTTCCCCAGGGTTAGTCAGGGCCGCACCAGCGATCGCAGTTCCCCGAGGCGACATCAATTGAAATCGCCACATTACCGCAGCAAAACAGGCTGGGCATTGATGCGAACGCGAAAGAGCGTATAGGGCTTCTGACGCAGATCTTCCCCCTTCTGGTACTTAGCCTGACGGTGCAATTGATTTGCCGTGACGTAGAGATAGCCATCAGCTGCTACTGACATCGTATCGGGCCACAGAAGACGTGGATCATGAATAACCGCTTCCCATTCACCACCTGGGGGACGACACAGGATGGCGTTGTGCTCATAACTGGTGGCGTAGATACAGCCCGCGGCATCAGATTCAAGCCCGTCTGAGCCGCCGCCTTTGTCACCTTCATCTAGCACAGTTGCGGCAACTTCTGAATCGGAAAGGGAGCGATCGCACAGGGCATCAACAGCCACACTATAAAGCTTACGGCTAGCAAGGGGGCAGTAATACAAGCGCGAGCCATCAGCGCTAATGGCAATGCCATCGGCTCCCATTTTTAAGGGTTTCGTTTGCCCATCGGGTTGCCGTTCCATAAATGGGCGACCTTCGACAACAGGAAGGAAGCTCGACCCATCTTCCGCTTTCGTCGAAGCATGCTCATGCAACCTGCGCCAGCTCTCTCCAGACGCTAAATCCACCACGATAATACCGTTTGCTCCCTGGTCAGACGAGTCTGTAATGAAAGCCATTCCCTCGGCCCCTCGCCGCAGGTCAAACCGTATATCGTTTAGATAAGTTGTTGGCAGCGCAACATCCTCAGGGAAAAGGATGGTTTTAACCACCTGATCACTCGTCAAATCCACACAAACAAGCTTTGGCCCGCCATATTGGGTGGGCTGGAACATGGGGCTGCCCGTATCAAGAATCCAGAGGCGATCGCCTGGGTCAACAACAACACTTTGCACTGATACCAGTGCTGCGGCAGGGTTATCAGGTTGAGTTTGATTAAAGGCTTCGTTGGGATAGGCGACAGGGCAGCCATCTCGAAGCTCCGCCACTGTGAATTCAACCTCATCACCCCACTTAGGGAAGTTAACAAAAATACGTCCCTGACGGGATACCGTCACACCTGTCAGCATCGCGCCATCAAAGTGTACGACAGTCTCCAGAGTACCGAGCGATTCATCCGTCGCTAACTTCTGTATTTGACTAACCATAGGTACTATTCAAATCCTCTCTAATGACTTCACACAGCATTACTTTGAAGTGCGAATGATGAGAAATGGAAGCCGAGCGTGAATGGTGTTACCTTCAACTTTTCCAATCTTAAAAAGGTAATTGGGTAACTGCGTCTTTCCAACGGCGTATCACCTCCATCTAGCCACAAAAAATGCGATGCCTGGGACAAAAGCATCCCAGACACCGCATTTTTTGATAGCTATTCGATCGAGTTTGATAGATATAGCTTTTGATTCGGCTTTGGTCAAACATATTATTGAATCACCAACTCAACCTCTCTATTAGCAGTAAGTTCACAGATGTTGGCCGGGTCTACATAGTGACAACTCATTTCATCCATACAAATCAACGCCCATCCGGCCTGATTAATAGACATCAGTTTGTAGGTTGTATCTTGAACAAAACAGCCCTTATGGTTCCGCGTTCCTGGAGTGACTTGAAACATATAGTCATCAGAGTTTAACATGCTACTTCCTCTTGCTTGATTGTTGACCTTAGTTAATGAAGTCTAATTCATCTTGTTTTCATTCTATGGGGAGGGCCTACATCTTTATTTGATACTAGTCACTTAATTTAATTCTTTATATTGAAAATCTTCCATAATTAACGATATATATCCAGGCTTAATAGACTTCATGTACTATTAGCCAGAAAAGCCAAACGTTATACGCTGAGAAGATTTCAACTTCTGGCACTTTCTAAAACTAAATGAGATAGTAATCAAGACGACACTGAGCTTCTCTAACTTTCGAATGAGATAGGCTTAAGGGGAATGCAATATTCTCACTCAAAAGGTAGAGATACTCTGATGTAATAAATAAAGTAGCTTTGATAGCGCTTAAGCAAAGTATATTAAGTTCTACTTCTATAGCAAGTACTCGACAGCCTAAGCCTGCTCATTACAGGCAAGTTTGATACTGACCTATTTTCGTCAGAAAACGTAATCCAAATTAAAGGCACCGACCAGAAAGTTTTAAAGACAGGAACTGCCATTCAGAAGCAAATCAGTATTGATCGAGATGGAGAAACTTTTTGCTATGACATGAGCATCTATCTACTTCACGATCTAAAAGTTATAGCGATGTGAAATGGCCTTCACTAGAGATTGAAATATAACACCACATTGAATAGTAGGAGTTGATAAGTAGTCATGCGATTAAGTTTACTCCAGAGAACGAACTGCATCATGGTCACGTCACGGTTCAGAGTAATTGGGTAAGAGCAGTTGCTTCACAGTCATGATTCCCATACAGCGCTTTGCGATTGAATCAGCCATGGTTGTTTTTGTGAGGGCCGCGCGGAGCGCGACTCTCATAAAAACAACCAGAGTTTAAGCGTTTGAAAAGCGCTGTAAGTTTGGAAGTAACCCGCGATCGCCACAAATTCTACATTAAGCCTTCAACTGTTGCCTTCTCAGCCCCCTGAAGATTAGCGTAGTGAGACAAGGGACATGCTTGCTGCAGGAGACAATAGTTATGCGCCCCTCATTCTAATTGCCCATGAGTTCCATGCCGAAGAAGTATTAAACGATGTGCTTCAAGCCATTGAAGAGCCGATAGAGCAAGTCTCTAGCGATCGGGCATACGACCATCATCATTGCCATGACGGGATTGCAGCCCAAGTAGCCAAGGCAGTGATTCCTCCGCGCAAGGATGCAGTGATTTGGCAGCATGGCAATTGCAATTGCAAGCCGCATCCACGTGATGAGAATTTACGCCATATCCGCAAGTATGGACGCAAGCGTTGGAAACGCGAGTCTAGCTATAATCGTCGCTCGATAGCGGAGACGACCATGTTTCGTTTCAAAACGATTTTTGGCGGCAATCTGAGTGCACGTAAATTTGACAATCAAGCAGTGGAATTGTTCGCTCAATTACCTCCACTCGCACCCCCTCTCCACACACTTGCTGTACAGCCTTGGCAAAGTTCTCCCCTGAATACCCTTGATCCCCCAGAGCACTTCTAACTTGGAGAGTTTCTCTTTGGCCTGATCTAAAACAAGGACGGCTCCCAAGCGCTCTGAGGTGTTAGCCTCTGTCACCAACAGTTCAATCACCAATCCTTGAGAATCGACGACGATATGCCGCTTACGGCCTTTAACCTTTTTGCCACCGTCGTAACCGTAGACGTCCCCCTTTTTTCGGTTGTCTTCACTGATTGAGAATCGGCAATGGCAACCGTGGAATCGGCCTCTCGCCCCATCTCCTTCCTCAATTTCTCACGGGCCGCATCATGCATTTGTTGCCAAACTCCTTTGCGCTGCCACTGGCGGAAGTAGCCATAGACCGTTGTATGGACGGCAGGTCATGGGGCATCATTTCCCATTGGCATCCGGAGCGAAGCACGTAGAAAATCCCGTTGAGAATTTCGCGAAAATCTACTTCAATTGGATGTTCAAACCTCTTGGGCTGTGGCAAGAGTTTTTGCATCACTTCCCATTCGCCATCACTGAGGTCGCTGGGATAAGGTTTACGGTGAGGGTTCGCAATTTCTGGAAGACAGCTCATCATTCTGAGTAAATGCAACCGCTTTCAGCCTAATGCCAGTTCAGGGAAGGTTTAGTAGCTCTTTAGATTCTCTTTACGAATCAGCTCTCAAACAGATTCGAATAAGCAAAGATGTTGTCGCACAACATGGGTTTGAAATTGTTTTCAAATCCTTGCCTGACCAGGTTTACTGGAAAAGGTTTAAGATCTGAGCCTTTAAGGGATGGAGTACCGTTCGTTCAGGATGCAAGAAACACAAAAAGCGCAGCTCAACTGCTCTACAGTTACATCAATGCCCTAACAGCTAAGACCGATTTATCACTGGTGCGATTGCGCCCGTATCTGAGCCTGGTTCTAGATGGTCGTGGTTAAGACATTGGTGAAGTGGAGACACTATCCCGTTTAGGAGACTAGATCAACAGCGCCATCTGGGTCAGGGCAGCATTCACCGAATGTGTGGAGGAGCTGATGAATAAGTCAACCCAAGAGCGAATTATCGGTTGTTAATCCCAAGGCAGCTGGTATCGACCTGGGAGCTGATTACCATTGGGTGAGTGTCCCGGAAGGTTGTGATGAGCAGTGTATCCGTCGCTTTGGTTGCTTCACCGCTGACCTGTATGCCATGGCAGAGTGGCTCAAAGGGTGTGGGATTGAAACGGTAGCGATGGAAGCGACGGGAGTGTATTGGATTCCAGTGTTTCAAATTCTTGAAACTCAGGGGTTTGAAGTTAAGCTGGTCAACGCCCGCCACGTTAAAATCGTGCCGGGGCGCAAAAGCGATGTACTCGACTGCCAATGGTTGCGACAGTTACACAGCTATGGGTTGCTGGCGGGTCTTTCCGTCCCGATGACCAAGTGTGTGTCCTACGGAGCTACATTCGCCAACGGGACACGTTGATCAAAAGTGCGAGCACTCATATTCAACGGATGCAAAAGCTCTGACCCAAATGAATGTGCAACTGCACCGTGTCATTAGTGACATCAGTGGCACCACAGGTCTATCCATCATTCGTGCCATCGTCGCTGGGGAACGAGGCTTGCATAAACTCGCTGCCCTTAAAGATTTCCGCATTCATGCGAGTACCAATGAAATTGCGGCGGCACTGGAAGGGGACTACCGGGGAGAACTGGTGTTTGTGCTCGCTCAAGAACTGCAACTCTACGAGGTCTTTCAAGCGCAAATTGCTGCTTGTGATGTTCAAATTGAGCAGTGCTTGAGCCAGTTTGCCGACCAGGTTGACCTCACCACCTCACCCCTGCCACCCTCAAAACGACGGGGCAAGAAACAACCGGGTAATGCGCCCAACTTCGACTTGCGCACCCATTTGTACCGCATCAGTGGGGTAGACTTCACCCAAATTGATGGCATTGGGGTGTTAACGGTACTCACCCTACTATCTGAGTTGGGCTTAGACCCATCCCGCTTTCCTTCGCTCAAGCATTTTGTTTCCTGGTTGGGGCTATGTCCTGGCTCTCGCATTACAGGGGGCAAGCGCAAAAGCTCCAAAACTCGACAAGTTGCCAATCGTGTCGCCACCGCTCTGCGAATGGCAGCCCAAACCCTCGTTCGCTCTCATTCTGCACTCGGCGCTTTCTATCGTCGGATGCAAGCCCATCTAGGTGCTCCTAAAGCCATTACAGCCACTGCTCACAAACTCGCACGCATCTTTTACCACTTGTGGACATCTGGGGATGCTTTTGTTGACCCAGGCATCCATGCTTATGAACAGCAGTACCAAGAACGGGTTGTCAAGAATCTCAAGAAAAAGGCTTCAGCGCTTGGCTTTGACCTGATTCCTCAGACTACATCCCCTGAATGTGTTTCTTAGGAGGAGTTAACCTACACTGCTGTACCGCTGATGGTGGGCCTACATTACTTGGAAGACCTCTATGACAGGGAGTGACGAATTGGTAGTGGCGCAGTGAGCAGAAAATCCTACTGACAATTCTTTCGTGGTAAGGGAGCGTCCCAGCAAGAGGTGCGGTCCCTGCTTGACTGACAGAAGTACTGGGAGTTGAAACGAAAGCTAGGAGGGAAGCAGAGCCTGATCTAAGCTGATAAGTTACCACACAAATCGGCAAAATCAATGGCACCTACTTCCCGTCTCTATCATGCGCTGCATGAATATTTGAGTCAATGCCAAAACCTCTGGTGCGATGTCAGACATCTCCAGACTTTGTGCTGGATGATGATTGGCATCCTTGAGAGCTAAAACGTTCACCTCAATGGGTTTGGAGTGCATGTGGTGAGTCGAGCCACCTATGCTCAGTCCCACCAACGACGGTTTCGGCGATGGCTATCGAATCGACGGATTGACGTAGCAGCAGTCCATCAAACGCTGATCGCTCAATCGTTATCCCAGTGGGGTAACGACCGGATTTATCTGAGTCTGGATACAACAATGGTGTGGAACTGCTTCTGCATTGTTTGGGTCGGGGTTGTGTATCGAGGTCGAACCGTTCCAATTGCTTGGAGAATCGTAGCTCAGTCGAGTAGCACCGTGCGGCTATGGACAATCCAACGGGTATTGCGGCAGGCAGCACGGGTGATGCCGAAAGAGGTGAGCGTGGTGTTGCTGGCAGACCGAGGCTTTGCCGATGGCAAGTTGATGAAGTACTTACGGGAGAACCTGAAGTGGCATTTTCGCATCCGCATCAAACGCTCGTTCCAGTTTCAGTTTCAGGGCAAATGGCACAAGGTTTCATCGGTAAAACTGCCAATCGGACAAGCTTACTTCACCCCGGTAGTAGCAGTTGGTAAGACCAAGCCCTTTGCGGGTGTCTACCTAGCGTTTGCTCATGACAAGCTCAGCAATGAGGATTGGGTGATTGTCAGTGACGAACCGACAACCTTACAGACCTTTGCTCAATACCGCTTGAGGTTCTGTGTTGAGGAAACATTTTTGGATCTCAAATCGAATGGTTTCAACCTGGAAGCCTCGCGTTTGCGAGATAAGTTTGCCTTGACTCAACTGTGTGGTGTAATTGCCTTGACGATGCTGTTTTTGGTTTTGCAAGGAACTCAGGTGGTGGCATCAGGCAAGCGTCGTTTTGTGGATAGTCACTGGAATCGTGGGATGAGTTATCTCAAGTTAGGCTGGAATTGGATTCGTTTAGCCATCACCAAACAATGGAAAATACATCTTTTTCGGTTTCTATCTGGTGCATCTGACCCACAACCTGCAATGGCTTCTAAGCGACAGCATAACCAGTCTTTTAATCGTGAATTCACCGTCTGTCAGGTGACAATGCCCTTGTCAGGAGACGACAGTGCAGTAGGCGGATTTGACGAGCAACTGTGAGATCGCCAATTGACACTTAGGTATCAGACAAAATCAACGACAAAAAAAGACATTGTTCAAAAGTCCCGCATGCGAAGTGGAGACCCGAACAATGTCTGGCAAAACAA
>NZ_JACJOO010000009.1 GCF_014695575.1 Leptolyngbya sp. FACHB-8
TCAGATCACGCAGGGGATGTTTTTGGCGACGGGTCATAGCAGGGCACCCAAGGGTTCCCTACTATCTTGACAGCCGCCTATAAAAAATGGCGATATTCGAGTCAAATGACCCACTAGTAAATGATAGTGAAGTGTTGTTTGAATCAGCTGTGATTTGTGAATATTTGGATGAAATCACCCCTAATTCGCTACATCCCCAAGATCCTCTCACAAAAGCTAGACATCGTGCCTGGATTGAGTTTGGCTCTGATATTCTAACTAAAATTGTAGGTTTCTATGCTGCTAAGGATGAGGAAACTTTCGAAGTGAAACGGCAGGCGTTAATCAGTAGTTTTCAAATCTTAGAAAATCAACTTCAAACGGCACCTTATTTTGCAGGAGCAACCTTTTCCCTGGTAGATGCGGTTTATGGCCCCATCTTCCGTTACTTTGCAGCATTTGAACGCTACGAGAATTTTGGCTTCTTTGCCCAAACACCCAAAGTACGAGCCTGGAGCGAGACTTTGCTGCAACGTCCTTCGGTTCAACAGGCTGTTGCCGATAATTATTTTGAGTTGCTCCACAACTTTCTGTTGCAACGCAATAGCATTTTGTCGCAACGAATTCTCGAAGCTGAAAAGCAAGCTGCGTAAGCTTCAATTTGCCTCTAGCCGCTGCTTCAACTGTTTCACCAAAGTGTTCGTTTCAAGACGGAGACTAATCAAACTCAAAACGTAGGCGATCGCTCCAATTTGCAGGAAAGAAGTTGCAGCAATTTGCGCCCAGTTTCCTGTATCCCGAAAGATAAAAATGGATAACCCGACGAAAGCAATCACCCCTATTCCCAACTGTATCCAGATTTGCCTGGCAATACGCGAGGTCAGCGCAAGGCGCGTGTAACGCTCATCTTCCAAATTCGGAAGAATCGTGACGTGGGTTACGAGAGTCCATCGTCGGTTACCATAAGGCCCCAAGATGCGGATACCTTTGGCTTGCGATCGCACCTTGTATTCATAACCTGCTAAAGTTCCCCGCTCACCCTGACGTATACCTGTCATGGTGAGCGTTTGCAAATTACCCAACACTCGGTGCAGGGGAGCCTCGATGGATAAAGTAAAGGTGCAGTAGGGGACGATCCAGGTTAGCCAGGGAGGGAGCGATCGCCACAATCCTATACTCATGCAGGCTGAGCAAATCGAATTTTCAGGTAATCTTCCTCCATCTTCGCCCCCGAAGGTTGCAGGGCTGCAAGTGCCTGGGGTAGCACCAGATTGCGACGGTGGTTACCAATGCGAACATTAAGTTCGTCGGCAGACTTGCTGAGTTCAATCTTGTCCTTCGGAATCCCTGGCAGATACAGCTCAAGGCTGTACTGGTTCTGTTCCTGTACAACCCGCATTGTGGTCTCTTTGTAGTAAACCTGAGCGGGATCTTCATTGGCGTAAAGCGTATCTTTCAGGCGATCGAGTGCCGCTAAACCGCACAGTTCCTCAGAAAACAGCGGCACTTCCTTCACGGGCAACGGCTGGAAGTTATCGTGAATTTCCTGACGATACTGCTGCTGATTTTCCTTCCAACGGGTGAAGAACGGATCAGATACCGAATCGGGAATAATGCGGTTCGCTACCACCATATCCGTCGCCACATTGTAGAGGCTGAGATAAGCGTGTGCCCGCAAGGATTCCTTAATCACCATCTTTTCGGGATTGGTGACCAGGCGCACCGAGGTTTTGGTGTTGTCCGTCAGTACCTTTTCCAAAGCCTCGATCTGCTCATAAAACTCGTAGGGCGCATCCATTACTTCCTGGTTGGGAAGAGAGAAGCCAGCGATCGGACGGAAGATCGGTTCTACCAGAGGACGCAATGCCGCAGAGACGGCCTGAAGTGGTTTGTAGAAGCGGCGCATGTACCAGCCCGCCACCTCCGGCAAGCTGAGAAGCCGCAAAGCTGTTCCGGTTGGTGCAGAGTCAATAATTAATACGTCAAACTCGCCTTCGTCATAGTGGCGCTTCATCCGTACCAGGCTGAAGATCTCATCCATACCCGGTAGGATAGCCAGTTCTTCCGCTTCAACACCTTCCAAACCACGAGCCTGTAAAACTTGAGTAATATAGCGCTTCACTGCACCCCAGTTGCCTTCCAACTCCATGAGGGCATCCAGTTCTGCCCCCCACAGGTTGGGACGCACCTGACGCGGGTCATGCCCCAGCTCCATATCGAAGCTATCGGCCAGGGAATGGGCAGGGTCAGTGCTCAGCACGAGGGTTTTGTGGCCCAGCTCGGCACAACGCAGGCCAGTTGCCGCTGCCACGGAGGTTTTGCCAACCCCTCCCTTTCCGGTCATCAGGATTACGCGCATAAAAAGCTTAAGTATTACGAACTGTATCTATCCTTAATGTATCGGCAATAGTTTGATTTTGGGAAATTTATATCAAATCTGGTTGAATCAGGTGTGACGCACCAAATCTGATTCAACCAAGGCCCAGGAATGGGAGAGAGCGATCGCTCTCTCAATGCCATTTAGAACCGCAATAATAGAAATTCTCTGTCACATCGTCGTAGGACAGATACTTCTCAAAACTCTGGAATCGAGCCTTAGCCTAAGTCATTGCAGTGTCGAAGGGCTATATAGAACAACCTTCCCCCTTCAGCCTAAACCGAACCTGAGCAGGGCTTACGCATCTGTGTTGTGTGCTTTGCACACAACACAGATGCACCAGGCAACGTATTTCTTCTATACGCACATACGGAAAAATAGATTCCTAGATTAGGCTTGCCCCGGAAAATGCTGCTTCAGCACATCCAAGCGAGAACAATGCCAGTAATCAATATGAGAAATAATCAAATCGTTCTCATTAAGCTTTAGTTCGCTCCAACCCGA
The DNA here is from genome assembly GCF_014695575.1 of Leptolyngbya sp. FACHB-8. Classification (GTDB taxonomy): domain Bacteria; phylum Cyanobacteriota; class Cyanobacteriia; order Elainellales; family Elainellaceae; genus Vacuolonema. The sequence goes on from NZ_JACJOO010000009.1 coordinate 2,861, forward strand.
AATTTGGATATGGGGATTCCAGGGTAGGGGCGTTGTCCAGTAAAGCGTCCAGTCAGTACGGATGTGTTTGCCGGTGCGCTGAATTTCGTGCAGTTCAAGACGGGGATCGCGAAACCAGGTGTCGATGAATCTAATCATTTTTTGATAGCGATCGCACCCCCGAAACTGAGTCATCGGGTCTTTGAAGTACACATCCGGAGCATAGAGACTGTAGGTTTGAGCTTTAGGAAAATTTTGATAATCCGCTTTGAGCGCCTCAAGAATATCCATCTTAAAAAATAGTTGAAATAGGTGTTTCTGAATGGGGGTATGAAATGGGATGCCAAACTACAGTCTTAATTCCATTTCATACCACCATTCAGAAATGGGTGAAAATATTCTTCCGGTACAAGTTCAGAGAATCGTTCTCAGTCTACGATAAGGAGTAGAGAGACACATTCTGGTTTGTAACAGGACGTTGCGGGCCATGACTTAAGAGGCCCAATCGTTGGGCAATTGGCTGAAGCCGGAGTTGCGGAACGATTGCAAAATCTGAAACACTCCAGAATTTCGGTGTTAGGATTTCCACAGAAGAAAGAGAGAAAGAAGGACAATTCGATAGATGGTCGGAGAAATAGAAAAGTCGATAGTCTTTGATGGAAGAGATATTCGGCTCAAGATTGGTCTGTTAGCACCCCAGGCAGGCGGTGCTGTGTTGGTCGAGTCAGAAGACACTGCCGTATTGGTGACCGCGACCCGAGCATCGGGCCGCGAAGGAATTGATTTTTTGCCGCTGTTGGTGGATTACGAAGAGAGATTGTACGCGGCAGGACGCATCCCTGGGGGTTTCTTGCGGCGGGAAGGTCGCCCACCGGAGAAAGCAACCCTGATTAGCCGTTTGATTGACCGCCCCATGCGGCCTCTATTTCCCCAATGGCTGCGGGATGACATTCAGATTGTGGCGACGACGATGTCGATGGATGAGCGGGTACCTCCCGATGTGTTAGCGGTAACTGGGGCTTCCATTGCTACCCTGTTAGCGCAAATTCCATTCAACGGCCCCATGGCAGCGGTACGCGTTGGCCTGGTCGGAGACGATTTTATTATCAATCCCACCTACGAAGAAATTGAAGTCGGAGATCTGGATCTGGTGGTTGCCGGATCGCCCGAGGGTGTGATCATGGTCGAGGCCGGGGCGAATCAATTGCCTGAGCAAGACATGATCGAAGCGATCGATTTTGGTTACGAGGCTGTCCGGGAACTGATCCAAGCCCAGCGTGACCTGATGAGCGATTTGGGTCTAGAGATTGTGCAGGAAGCAGCCCCCGTGGTCGATTCCACGTTGGAGGATTTCATTACGGAGCGTTCTACCGCTTCCATTAAAGAAATTTTGGCTCACTTCGAATACACCAAGCCCCAGCGTGACGAAAAGCTGGACGAGGTGAAAGCATCTGTCGCAGCAGCGATCGCTGAACTGGCTGAAGATGACCCCGTTCGTGTCGCCGCTGAGGCTGACGGCAAGGCCCTGCCGAATGTCTTCAAGAGCGTTACCAAGAAGCTGATGCGCCGTCAAATTGTCGAAGACGGCGTGCGAGTGGATGGCCGTAAACTGGATGAAGTCCGTAAGATTTCCTGCCGCACTGGGGTGTTGCCTCGGCGGGTGCATGGTAGTGCGGTCTTCCAACGGGAACTGACCCAGGTGTTGTCGGCAGTAACGCTAGGCACACCCGGTGAAGCGCAGGAGTTGGACGACCTGCACCCCGATGAGCAGAAGCGCTATATGCATCACTACAACTTCCCCCCCTACTCGGTGGGTGAGACGAAACCGATGCGATCGCCCGGTCGCCGTGAAGTTGGTCATGGGGCTCTAGCAGAGCGGGCACTGGTGCCGGTGCTACCCGAAAAGATCGACTTTCCCTACGTGCTACGGGTCGTTTCCGAGGTGTTATCCTCCAACGGTTCCACTTCCATGGGTTCGGTGTGTGGTTCTACCCTGGCCCTGATGGATGCTGGGGTTCCCATCAAGAAGCCCGTAAGCGGTGCTGCCATGGGTCTGATCAAGGAAGGTGATGAAGTTCGCATCTTGACAGACATCCAGGGAATCGAAGATTTCCTCGGCGACATGGACTTTAAGGTGGCCGGAACTGACACGGGTATCACCGCCCTGCAAATGGATATGAAAATCAACGGCTTGCCAATTTCTGTGGTAGCCGATGCCATCAAGCAGGCTCGTGCGGCTCGTCTACATATCCTGGGCAAGATGATGGAAGCCATCTCGGAGCCCAACAAGGAACTGTCACCTTTCGCGCCACGACTGCTTACCATCAAGATCGATCCCGATATGATCGGTATGGTCATTGGCCCCGGCGGTAAGACGATCAAGAGCATCACCGAACAAACCGGAGCCAAGATCGACATCGAAGACGATGGTACTGTGACGATCGCCTCCATCGATGGCATCAAAGCCCAACAAGCTCGCGCCATCATCGAAGGTATGACCCGCAAGTTGTCGGCAGGGGATGTTTATATAGGCAAAGTCACCCGTATCATCCCTATCGGTGCCTTTGTAGAATTCCTTCCCGGTAAAGAAGGCATGATCCACATCTCCCAACTCGCCGACTATCGCGTTGGCAAAGTGGAAGATGAAGTCTCGGTGGGTGAAGAAATCGTTGTGAAAGTCCGAGAGATTGATGGACGGGGTCGGATCAACCTGACTCGTCTGGGCATTCATCCCGATGAAGCCGCCGCTGCAAAAGCAGCCGCAGAAGCAAGCTAATTCAATGCTGTAACACAGAGAGGGGCGAATATTTCGCCCCTTTTTTGTGGGCACTTCTTAAAAAAGCACCTGGAACCTTCCAGGTGCTTTTTTTTTCAGACTAAACGAGCTCTAGGGAGCAGGAGTCAAAACCTTTTCAGCTTCAGCCTGAACTTCAGGGCTTTCGGCTTCCGAGGGAGGTACTACCTGCCAGAACTTGGGTAGATAGTTCGCCCAATCTGCCAAGACCGCCTTACCTTTAGCGCTACCCGTCCGTTCAACGTGAGCCTCAATCAAGGACTTCAATTGCTGTTCTCCAACAGGGCTTTGAATCCGCTGAAGTTTTACAATTTCGGGGTTCACGCGATCGCTAAACCCACCATCCTCATCCAGAAAGTATCCCAATCCGCCGGTCATCCCGGCACCTACGTTACGGCCAACGCGTCCGAGGACAACCACCACACCACCGGTCATGTATTCGCAGCAGTGATCGCCCGCTCCTTCAATCACCGCATGGGCGCGGGAGTTGCGTACTGCAAACCGCTCACCAGCCTGACCACTGGCAAACAAGCGACCCCCGGTTGCGCCATAAAGGCAGGTGTTGCCAATAATGACGTTCTTAGCTGCGTCATAGTTGGCGTTGGCAGGGGGACGGATGATAATTTCCCCGCCATGCATGCCCTTACCTACATAGTCATTGGCTTCCCCTTCCAGGTCGAGGGTCATACCGACCAGGTTGAAGGCACCAAAGCTCTGACCAACGCTGCCTTTAGCTTGAAGAGTAATTTGCCCTTCGAAGCCACTATCGCCATAGCGCTTGGCGATCGCCCCCGAAATTCGTGCCCCGAGGGTACGGTCGGTGTTGACGACTTTGATTTCCTTGGTAACACTGCTGTGCTGTGCGATCGCTGATTGAATATCCCCATCCTGCAGCAGCTCATCATCCAACACAGGCCCGTTGGTGTGAACATCACCATGCTCTAACCAGGAACGATTATCCCGAGTATCGGGCAGATTGGTCAGGCAACCCAGGTTCAAACTCTGAGTCTTGGTGAGGCCGACACCTTGGCGAGGCTTCAGCAGGTCAGCCCGACCAATAATGTCGTTGAGGTGGGTATAGCCCAAGCGAGCCAGGAGCGATCGCACTTCCTCAGCAACAAAGATGAAGAAGTTAACCACATGCTCCGGCATCCCAGTGAAGCGCTTCCGCAGTTCCTCACGCTGGCTGGCAACACCGACTGGACAGTTGTTGGTGTGGCAGATGCGGGCCATGATGCAACCTTCGGCAATCATAGCGATGGAGCCGAAACCGAATTCTTCGGCACCCATCAGGGCACCCATCACCACATCCCAACCGGTCTTGATACCGCCATCAACCCGGAGGATGACGCGATCGCGCAATTGGTTCTCCATCAACACTCGATGCACTTCCGTCAGACCCAATTCCCAGGGGCTTCCAGCATGCTTAATCGAACTGAGAGGCGAAGCACCAGTACCACCATCATGACCAGAAATCTGGATGATGTCCGCGTTGGCCTTGGCAACCCCAGCGGCGATCGTTCCAATACCCACCTCAGATACCAGCTTCACGGATACCTTTGCCAGTGGGTTGATCTGGTGCAGGTCGAAGATGAGCTGAGCCAGGTCCTCGATGGAATAGATATCGTGATGCGGTGGTGGCGAAATCAGAGTTACACCGGGCTTGGAGCGACGCAGCATGGCAATGTAGGGGCTCACTTTCTTACCCGGAAGCTGACCACCTTCACCCGGCTTTGCACCTTGTGCCATCTTGATCTCAAGCTGCTGAGCGCTCATTAGATACTCGGGGGTAACGCCGAAGCGGCCCGAGGCAATTTGTTTAATGGCTGAGCTGGCCGTATCCCCATTCTTGAGACCCTTCAGGTGGGGTAGCGTTCCCGACAGCCCTTCCCCATCCACGTCATCCAGAACTTTAAAGCGAACGGGGTCTTCACCACCTTCACCGGAGTTGGACTTACCACCAATTCGGTTCATGGCGATCGCCAACGTCTCATGTGCCTCTCGCGACAAGGCTCCCAGAGACATACCACCTGTGCAGAAGCGCTTCACGATATCCGTTGCAGATTCTACCTGGTCGAGAGGAATGGAGGGGCGATCGCTCTTGAAGTCCAGCAAGTCACGCAGAGCCGTTACCGGACGATCCTGCAAGTACTTCATGTACAGGTCGTAGTGGTCGGGGCTTTTCTGCTCGACTGCCTTGTGCAGATACTTCGCCATTTCGGGGCTGTTCATGTGGTACTCCCCACCAGGGCGATACTGCACGAAGCCATAGTTCTGCAACTTCTTGATGCTCAGTTCGGGGAAGGCACGGCTGTGGAAGGACATAACTTCGTTCGCCAGATCCGTCACACTTAAGCCGCCCAAACGAGAAGCAGTTCCCTTGAAGCCCAGGCTCAACAGATCCCCACCAATCCCAATCGCTTCAAAAATTTGCGCGCCATGATAGCTAGCCATCAGCGAAATCCCCATCTTGGAGAGGATCTTTAGCAAGCCAGATTCAACAGCCTTACGGTAGTTCTGCTGCGCTTTCTCTAGAGAAATAGCATCCAGCTTGCCCCGTTCCATTAGGCTCTGAGTCTTCGGGTCGGCGTACCAGTGGCGCACCGTTTCCAACGCCATGTAGGGACAGATAGCGCTTGCACCATAACCGACTAAGCAGGCAAAGTGATGGGTGCTCCAGCACTGAGCCGTATCCACAACCAGGGACGCCCGCATCCGCAAGCCTTGACGAATCAGGTGATGGTGGACAGCACCCACTGCCAGTAGTGGAGGAACGTAGGTCAACTCAGGGTTGAGAGTCGCAAGGCTACCATCGGTGGCAAAGCGATCGCTCAGAATCAATACCTTCTTGCCATTCTGCACAGCCGCAGCCGCAGCCTGGCACAGGTCATTTACAGCTTGCTGCAAACCGCCTGGCCCTGCTGACACAGAGTACAGGGTCGAGAGCGTTGCTGTATCAAAGCTAGACCGACGAATAACATCCAGTTCCCCGTCGTTTAGAACAGGGGAAGAAATCGTCAGCAAACGGGCATGCTCCGGCGTTTCTCCCAGCAGGTTGCGCCGTTCTCCCAGGTACATTTGCAGGGACATCACCAGTTTTTCCCGGAGAGGGTCAATCGGTGGGTTCGTTACCTGAGCAAACCGCTGCTTGAAGTAGTCATAAAGCAGGTGAGGCTTGTCAGACAGCACAGCCAAAGGCGTGTCGTCACCCATGCAGAAGGTCGGCTCACCACCCCGGGATGCCATGTCCTGAATGATCATCTCCACATCTTCAGAGGTGTAGCCAAAGGCGACCTGCTGCCGCAGCAGAGTAGGGCTATCCATCTGGGAAGCTGTGAGGAAGGGCTGAGCTTCCAGGGTTTGGCGGTGCTCCTTGAGCCACTGACCATAGGGCTTCTGGGATGCAACCCGCTTCTTCATGTCCCAATTTTTCAGAATTTCTCTGCTTTCGAGGTTAATGGCGATCGTCTGCCCAGGACCTAACCGCCCCTTCTCCACAATCTCCGCTTCGGGAATATCCACGACCCCAGCTTCGGAAGAAACGACAATGTAACCATCGTGGGTAATCACATAACGAGCAGGACGCAGACCGTTACGGTCCAGACAAGCTCCTACCGTGCGACCATCGCTAAAGACCAATAGCGCAGGCCCATCCCAGGGCTCCTGAATACCACTGTAGAAGTCGTAGAAGTCAGTAATCTCAGGATGATCGGCCAGATCAGGCTGATTCTTGTAGGCCTCCGGCACCATGATCATCAATGCCGTCAACGGATCGCGACCAGAACGCACCAGCAATTCCAGCACGTTATCCAAGTTGGCAGAGTCACTATTGTCTGGATTTACGCTGGGCATGAGATCGGGAAGTTCAGTTCCCCAGCAGTCATGAGCCAGTTCTGCTTCTCGAGCCACCATCCAGTTGATGTTGCCCAACAGTGTATTGATTTCACCGTTATGGCCCAGCAAGCGCATGGGTTGAGCCAGCGGCCAGCGAGGCATCGTATTAGTACTGAAGCGGCGATGATAGACGGCAAACGTGCTTTCGTAGGCAGGATTCTGCAAATCCTCATAGAAGTCAGCCAATACGGCTGAGCGCACCATACCCTTATAAACAATGGTGCGATTAGAAAACGAGCAAACGTAAAACTCCTGGTAAGCCAGGGCATGATCTGGGGACTGGCCAGCCGATGCACTCAAGCTTCGCAGCATCCGCTTGCGTGCCAGGAACAGCAAGCGCTCCAGGCTATCTCCCTCAACATTCGCCTGAACAATAACCTGCTCAATAGTGGGCTGATTATCGCGTGCCAATACCCCAAGAGTTTCTGGACGCACGGGTACTGAGCGCCAACCCAACAGTTTCAGCCCTGTCGCTTCAATGGCTTGCTGCGCAGTTTGACGGGCGATCGCTGCCGCCTTTTCCGCCTGAGGCAAAAAGACCATACCGACAGCCAGATTTTCTAACCGACTGACAGTCATACCTTGAGATTCTAACCAGGGACGCAAAATACCCCAGGGCAGGGCGGTCATAATCCCAGCCCCATCCCCAGAATCCATATCCGCGTTACAGCCGCCCCGGTGTTCCAGGCAGGTCAGGGCACCAAGAGCTTTCGAGACCAGGCTGTGGCTCGCCCGCCCCTGCTGGTCGGCTACAAAGCCAACCCCACAGGCGTCGCGCTCCTCCACCAACCACCGCTGGCCAGCGTATCCTTCGGTTTGTGCCAGATTCATCGAGTTGCTCGTATTCACGCCCTTATTACCCATAACGTAAATGTTTGACCTGTCCCTGACTCATCGATCTGCCATGGCACGCCAGTAGACTCACGTTCACCCGGCAGCTGATTGAATCGCCCCCTCTACCCGACTGCCGCAATCGGTAGTCAAGCCTCGCACACTGAATCTCTTATTCTTCACTCTAGGGTGAAGAAATAAGTCTAGAACGCAAAGTTTGTCACAGTTTCGTGAATCTACTCAACAATACTGTGAGTACTCGCTCAGTGGTGCCTCAGACCCTATCCTCGCAAATGGCAAGGCCCTGAGTGCAGTCGGTTGATCTATTTTCGTGCCCTATCGACAACCGACCCGCCTACAGGAACATGGGGAGGAGATCGCTGAGAGCCTTTCCAAAAGCCAAATAGAGAAGATCATATTAGTGGAACCTGAAAAACTTTGCAATCCCTTAAGATTTGAGGAATTGCAAATTAGGTGTTATCCACATGTTTTGAAGCTTGCTTCTGAGGAGTAGCTCATCGATCGATTGAGTTTCAATCCTAACGAATTGTATCAAGAATGGTTTCCTTCTAGATCCCGATCCAGATCTCAAACAATCGGTCTACTGCCGTAATCAGTTTTTCAGCGTGGAAAGCTTGTTCTGGAGTACCTGGGCACAGTTCTTAATAAAGGAACGTCTTCTGTCGAAGGGGGGGTATTCTCGTACCACAGCTCTCCTCTTTTGATAGATCGAATCCATGCCACGACGTTCCAACCGCTCCCCGTCTCGTCGTAAATCCCGCCGCTTAGCACGACGAAAGACATCTGCCTCAGCCCCTGCGCTGCCCCTCATGCATAGCTTTGGATTTGCTTTCGCCATCATGGTCGGGGTCGCTTTTTTGTTTCAATTTCCTGACATTCGGGCCAATGCGGCCTCTCGTTTCCAAGAAGCTCAAGCCACGACGAACCTCACCCTGTTAGCTCAGCGAAATGACGCGCAACGGGGTAATCAAATTGTGGTGAACGGCACTACCTTGCCTGTCGAATGGTCCATTTGGAATGGCCAAGTCGGTATCTCTGATGTTGGCCTCATGCAACTGGTTGGAGTGGAATTGTTAGACACCCGTGACCCTCAGCAACAACCAGTTCGTTGGTTTACCGACCCGGTTGCTACCCCCCTCATCCTGCGAGCCTGGAACGACGGTCAGTTCCGATACCTGGATATGAGCTCCATTGCGACCACATTCAACTGGCGTTTTTCACTGTCAGGGGGTTCTCTACAAATCCAAACACCGACAGCCCAAGTGTTAAATGTGCGCCAGGGGCGACAGTCCTGGGGCGATCGCTTTGTCATCGACCTGGCAGGCCCAACCACCTGGCAAGTGACGGAGCAAACCACTGGGGTTGAAATTAGCGTAGATGGGGCCTACAGCCCTGCGACTCCGCCTACCCCTACTCGCTCCGGTAATACCTTCCAGGGTTATCAGGTTTCTCAGCGCGGCACCAAGACGGTCATCCAGATTCAGGGAACGAGCGGTGTTCGGCCTGTAGCCTTTACACTTCCAAATCCCAATCGCTTGGTTGTCGACTTGCGCTCAGAGGTCTTTCCAAACCGGGACATCCAATGGTCTCCAGGAATTCGGTGGCGATCGCAACTCTTAAATTTGGGCGATAGTACATTCCCCGTCATTTGGCTAGAAATTAATCCTCGCCAAAGCGATACTCGGGTTCGTCCCATCTGGGGCAATCCAAACGGACAACCTGGCATTACACCCCTGACGACGATGGCTCGCCAGAATCAGGCGGCTGCAGCTATTAATGCTGGGTTCTTCAACCGTAATAATCAGCTACCTTTAGGAGCCATTCGTCGGGAATCTCGCTGGTTCTCAGGTCCTATCTTGAACCGAGGAGCGATCGGCTGGAATGAGCGCGGCGATGCCGTTCTGGATCGTCTGACCCTCGGTGAAACGATTCGCACGAGTCAGGGCTCAACTGTACCGATTTTCTCGCTAAATAGTGGATACGTTGGTACGGGTGTTTCTCGTTACACCCCGGAGTGGGGGCCGGCCTATACGCCCATTCTTGCTAACGAAACGATCTTTACGGTTCGACGAGATCAAATTGTTAGCCAGGGATTTGCTCCGACGGCTGGACAAGGCAGTTTTCCAGTTCCGCAGGATGGATACTTGCTGGTGTCCAGGGGCAGTGAGGCGATCGCCAACACTCTCCCTACAGGCACCACTCTACAAATTCAACAGGGGTCTAATCCAGCCGCGTTCGATTCCTTTCCTCAAGTACTTGGAGCAGGTCCACTACTGATTCAAAATCGCCGAGTTGTCTTGAATGGAGGAGCTGAGCAGTTTACAGCACAATTTGTTCAACAACGGGCCGTTCGCAGTGCGATCGCCCGTACGGCTGACGGCAACATCCTCTTAGTTGCCGGTCAAAACCGTATCGGAGGTCGGGGTCCCACGCTTTTAGAGTGGGCTCAACTGATGCAGCAACTTGGGGCCACAGATGCCCTCAACTTAGACGGAGGTAGCTCAACGTCTCTATATCTTGGAGGCCGCCTCATCAATCGATCTCCCCTCACGGCAGCCCGTGTTCATAACGGGATTGGGGTCTTTGCGGCCCCACCTCAGTAAAGTTACAGAACCTTTCAGCAAGAGCACAAAGTATCCACGTAAAGTTGCGCTCGTTCTTTGTTAAAGCCGTTGTTTAGATTGTGTGAATGAGCCCCTACAGGGATGACACTCATTCAGTGGGTCTTGTATGGTGGCTGAGTGGGCTAAATCTAAAGCTTGTAAAGCTCTGTGGCTTGATGTCCCACCCTTGAGGAAAATTTGCAACATTATCCTCACCCATCAGATATCGCTCTTGCCTGTTTCGCATTCAGTCCACTGCATCGTTTACACGAGTATTATCTTTTAAGGAGAAAGTGCCGTGGTCCAAGCCAAGGAAGTCGCTCAACCAACCGTCTTATCTGCCCCCGCTGTCGGCAAAGGTGTCGCTGCGACTGAACTTCGCCCCTGGGGTTCATTCACGGTTCTGGAAGAAGGAACTGGGTATAAGATTAAGCGCATTGAGGTCAAGCCTGGTCATCGGCTCAGCCTACAAATGCACCACCACCGTAGTGAACACTGGATTGTCGTGTCAGGTACGGCTCGTGTCATCTGTGGCGACCAGGACACCTTGTTGTTCTGCAATCAATCCACCTACGTTCCCCCCTGCACTAGCCACCGCCTAGAGAACCCTGGCGTTATCCCCCTGATTCTGATCGAAGTTCAAAATGGCGAATACCTCGGCGAAGACGACATCGTCCGTTATCAGGATGACTACGCTCGTACCGAAAAGTAATCCCGTCCACTTTGCATTAAATTGATAAGAAAATTAATTCACCTGGGCTTAAAAGCGAGATGCCGATGCAGCATCTCGCTTTTGCTTTATGAGCTAAAACCTTTGCGGTAAGGACGTTACGTACAACATTCTTACCACAAAGGCTTCAGTGACTTCAGGAGATACAATCACGACTGCGACTGAATCCTCTAGAATTGAATCCGGCCTAAATATTCAGTCCACGGAATGATTCATCTCAGCCCGCTGGCAATTCAAGAAATTTGCCGTTTGGTGACTACGGGTTCTCAACCCGAAAATCTCTCCTTTCGTGTAGGAGTACAGCCGGGCGGTTGTGCTGATCTGTACTACACCCTCCAACCCTCCACCCGTGTCACTCCAGACGATCAGGTCTGGGAACGGGATGGGTTGACGATTGTAGTCGATCCAAACAGCCTACCCGCCATAGACGGTACTACCCTTGACTATGCTGAAGATTTGATGGGTGGTGGCTTTCGGTTTCATAACCCCAATGCGATCGCCACCTGTGGCTGCGGAGCCTCCTTCTCGCTTGAAGCCACAACCATTTCAGATGTTGCGTGTACCGAACCCCCTAATTTCTAAAATCGCCGTCAACCTGAAATCCCTTATTTCAAGGAAGCGGGACTGTCAACTAAAAAGTTGACACAAATTGCGGAAAATCGGTATGATTGTAGACTGTGAAAACTTTCAGACCTTATTGAGAGGCGCAAGGCAGAGCATCCATGCCGACCATTCAGCAACTCATTCGTAGTGAACGCCAAAAAGCGAATCAAAAAACCAAGTCGCCAGCCCTAAAGAGTTGTCCGCAACGGCGTGGCGTATGTACTCGCGTATACACCACGACCCCCAAGAAGCCGAACTCAGCTCTGCGGAAAGTAGCTCGTGTTCGCCTGACCTCGGGCTTTGAAGTAACGGCCTACATCCCAGGGATTGGCCATAACCTTCAAGAACACTCTGTTGTGATGATCCGTGGTGGCCGGGTAAAAGATTTGCCAGGTGTACGCTATCACATCGTTCGTGGAACCCTGGATACCGCTGGGGTTAAAGACCGGAAGCAAGGGCGCTCCAAGTACGGAGCCAAGCGGCCTAAGGCTAAGTAAGCTGACTGGTTGATGTCTGCTCTGCGGCGATAGCCCATCATTAACCTTGAGCAGCTAAATCTTCCGCGCCTACTGAATCCCTTAACCTTCTTCCTGCTGACGCTTTAGTACCGAATCATTAAGCATAAAACTTCATCGCCAGAACTAGCCTTATGTCTCGTCGCACAGCCATTCAAAAACGCCCCGTTCCGCCCGACCCCACTTATGGAAGCCGCCTTGTTAGCATGTTGGTGAGACGCATGATGCGTTCGGGCAAGCGATCCATCGCCTACAGTATCGTTTACGACGCCTTCAAGACGATTCAGGAACGGACCGGAAACGATCCCCTCGAAGTTTTTGAACGCGCTGTGAAGAACGCAACTCCCCTGGTGGAAGTAAAAGCTCGCCGGGTTGGGGGTGCTACCTATCAGGTACCCATGGAAGTCCGTTCCGATCGTGGAACTGCACTTGCTTTGCGTTGGCTGATCCAGTTTTCCCGGAGTCGTGCGGGTAAGACGATGTCTGGCCGCTTGGCTAACGAGCTGATGGATGCAGCAAACGAGACCGGAAGTGCAATCCGTAAGCGGGAAGAAACTCATAAGATGGCTGAAGCCAACAAAGCGTTTGCCCATTATCGTTACTAGTGCCTGGGATTTCTGTAAGATTCCATGCCTTGTAAGGAATCTCTGCCATCAGAGGAAGCAAACGTATAGAATCTTTACAGAAGCAGTAGTGACCGAAAATTGCGGTAGCGACTTAAGGAGGTAGTTGTGGCGCGCACCACTCCGCTTGAACTTGTTCGTAATATTGGGATTGCGGCACATATTGATGCCGGAAAAACCACCACGACAGAGCGGATCCTCTTCTACTCCGGGGTGGTTCATAAGATTGGCGAAGTCCACGATGGTAACACCGTTACCGATTGGATGGAGCAGGAACGGGAGCGAGGTATCACTATTACGGCTGCTGCCATTAGTACTGCTTGGACTCGTCGTGATCCCAAAGTTCCAACCCAGCCTATGGCAGGGGAACCGGAATACAAGATCAATATTATTGATACCCCTGGGCACGTAGACTTCACCATTGAGGTAGAACGCTCCATGCGAGTTCTGGACGGTGTAATTACCGTTTTGGATTCAGTGGGTGGCGTTCAACCTCAGACGGAAACAGTATGGCGGCAGGCAGATCGCTACAAAGTTCCCCGGATCATCTTTGTTAATAAGATGGATCGGACGGGTGCGGATTTTCTGAAGGTCTATCGGCAGGTGCGCGATCGCCTCCGGGCTAACGCCGTTCCTATTCAGATTCCCATTGGCAGTGAAGATAATCTGCGGGGAATTGTAGACCTGGTTCGCATGCGAGCCTACCTCTACCAGAACGACCTGGGCACCGACATTCTTGAAGCCGAGATTCCCGAAGAGGTTCAAGACCTGGCTGAGGAATATCGCATCAAGCTGGTGGAATCCGTTTCTGAAATCAGCGATGACCTGATGGCGAAATACCTGGAAGGTCAAGATTTGACGGAGGACGAGATCCGAGCGGCTTTGCGTCAGGGCACGATTCATGGAACGCTCGTTCCCATGCTGTGTGGGTCTGCGTTCAAAAACAAGGGCGTGCAGATCTTGCTGGATGCTGTTGTTAACTACCTGCCCTCTCCCCTTGAGGTTCCACCTATTCAGGGGATCTTGCCCGACGGTAGCACTGCCGAGCGCCCAGCCAACGATGACTCACCATTATCGGCTCTGGCGTTTAAGCTAATGGCAGACCCCTACGGTCGTTTGACCTTTGTACGGGTCTACTCCGGGGTCATGAAGAAAGGGAGTTATGTCTATAACTCAGCCAAAGGGAAGAAAGAGCGAATTTCTCGCTTAATTATTCTGAAGGCGGATGAGCGTCTGGATGTCGATGAGCTGCGGGCCGGGGATTTGGGTGCGGCATTAGGCCTGAAAGATACCTTCACAGGCGATACTATCTGTGATGAGTCATCTCCCATTATCCTGGAATCTCTCTTTATTCCTGAGCCGGTAATTTCGGTGGCCGTTGAGCCGAAGACGAAGCAGGATATGGAGAAGCTCTCGAAAGCGCTCCAGTCTCTCTCTGAGGAGGATCCAACCTTCCGAGTGAGCGTTGATCCCGAGACGAACCAGACCGTAATTGCGGGGATGGGTGAGCTTCACCTGGATATTCTGGTCGACCGGATGAAGCGTGAGTTCAAGGTGGAAGCTAATGTGGGGGCTCCCCAGGTGGCCTATCGGGAAACCATCCGTAAGGCAACTGTTGAGGAGTGTAAGTACGCTCGTCAGAGTGGCGGTAAAGGCCAGTATGGCCATGTGGTCATTCGGGTTGAGCCAGGAGAACCGGGTTCGGGATTTGAGTTCGTCTCCAAGGTTGTGGGCGGCGTGATCCCGAAGGAATACATTCCGGCGGTTGAGCAGGGGATCAAAGAAGCCTGCGAGACGGGAATTTATGCCGGGTACCCAATGATCGATCTAAAGGTTACCCTGACAGATGGATCGTTCCACGAGGTCGACTCCTCGGAAATGGCGTTCAAGATTGCCGGTTCTATGGCAGTCAAGGGCGCTGTTATGAAGGCATCTCCTGTACTTCTGGAGCCTTTGATGAAGGTCGAGGTGGAAGTTCCTGAAGATTTCATTGGAACTGTCATTGGTGACCTTAACTCTCGTCGAGGCCACATTGAAGGTCAGGATACGGAACAGGGCATTGCAAAAGTAATGTCGAAGGTTCCCCTGGCGGAGATGTTTGGATATGCTACTGATATTCGGTCCAAGACTCAGGGTCGTGGCATATTCTCGATGGAATTCAGCGAGTACAGCGAGGTACCTCGTAACGTAGCTGAGACAATTGTTGCAAAGAGCAAAGGGAACGCTTAGTAATTTAGGGACAAGTAGATTCATGGCACGCGCAAAATTTGAACGGAATAAACCCCACGTCAACATCGGTACCATCGGTCACGTTGACCATGGTAAAACGACCCTGACTGCGGCAATTACTATGACCCTGGCCGCTCTGGGTAACGCTACAGCTCGCAAATACGATGAAATCGATGCGGCTCCCGAAGAGAAAGCTCGCGGTATTACCATCAATACCGCTCACGTGGAATACGAGACGGAATCCCGTCACTATGCTCACGTGGACTGCCCCGGTCACGCTGACTACGTGAAGAACATGATCACCGGTGCAGCTCAAATGGACGGCGCTATCCTCGTGGTAGCCGCTACCGACGGTGCCATGCCTCAGACCAAGGAGCACATTCTGTTGGCTCGTCAGGTAGGGGTTCCTAGTCTGGTGGTGTTCCTGAACAAGGTAGACCAAGTGGACGACGAAGAGCTGCTGGAGTTGGTTGAACTGGAACTGCGTGAGCTGCTGAGCAGCTACGAGTTTGATGGCGATAACATGCCTTTTGTTCGTGGCTCCGGTCTGATGGCTCTGGAAGCTATGGTGCAAAATCCTAAAACTGCGCGCGGCGACAACGAGTGGGTTGACAAGATCTACGACCTGATGGATGCCGTTGACTCCTATATCCCAACCCCCGAGCGGGATATTGACAAGCCCTTCCTGATGGCCGTTGAAGACGTGTTCTCGATTACAGGCCGGGGTACCGTTGCGACCGGTCGGATCGAGCGGGGTAAGGTGAAAGTGGGTGACACTGTGGAAATCGTAGGTATCCGCGACACCCGTAACACCACCGTAACCGGTATCGAGATGTTCAAGAAGATTCTGGAAGAAGGGATGGCCGGTGACAACGCTGGTTTGCTACTTCGGGGTATTCAAAAGGCGGACATCGAGCGTGGGATGGTACTGGCGAAGCCCGGTTCCATCACGCCTCACACCAACTTTGAAGGTGAAGTGTACATTTTGACCGACAAAGAAGGTGGCCGTAAGACACCCTTTTTCAAGGGTTACAAGCCTCAGTTCTACGTTCGGACCACCGACGTAACCGGAACGATCGAATCCTTCACTGCTGATGACGGAAGCGATGCCGAAATGGTTATGCCGGGTGACCGTATCAAAATGAACGTTACCCTGATAAACGCGATCGCCATCGAACAAGGGATGCGCTTCGCAATCCGTGAAGGTGGCCGCACCATTGGTGCTGGTGTTGTTTCCAAGATCCTCAAGTAGGATTTATCCTACCTGATTAACATTTCCAGCAGCCAGGTTTGCTGGCTGCTGGAATGTTTTGAGAATGATGGCTCTGAGGTAATACCGGAGTGCCTCGCTTTGAGTCTTGCAATGTCCGGTACTGAACCTTGAAATCTGGATATTTCTAATGGCTACTATTCAACAGCAAAAGATTCGAATTCGTTTGAAAGCCTTCGACCGGCGTCTGCTCGACACATCCTGTGAAAAGATTGTAGACACAGCTAATCGCACCAACGCTACGGCGATCGGCCCTATTCCTCTACCCACCAAGCGCCGGATTTATTGCGTACTGCGTTCTCCTCACGTCGACAAAGATTCTCGTGAGCATTTTGAAACCCGTACTCACCGACGTATCATCGATATTTATCAACCCTCCTCGAAGACGATCGACGCTTTGATGAAGTTGGATCTTCCTGCTGGCGTTGATATTGAAGTGAAGCTGTAAGAACTCGATTAATTTTCCGTGCGCAATCTGCACGGAAAATTAATTCATTTCTAGCTTGAGATCGATGAATTGTTCAGGCTTCCCTTGGGGAGCCCGATGCAATACGATAAACTGGAAGAGGCTAGTGTTTCAGATTTGTTATGAAAGTACTTGACTTTCGCAAACTCCCGAAACATTTTTGATATCCCTTTCCAGAAACGCAGATGACCTTTTCCTCCTCCTCGGTTACGGTTCGCGAGTTACCCCTTTTTCCGTTACCCGAAGTCGTTCTGTTTCCTGGGCAGAAGCTTCCTCTGCATATTTTTGAGTTTCGCTACCGGATGATGATGAACACCATTCTGGAGAGCGATCGCCGTTTTGGAGTACTCATGCTCAATCCGGCGGATAACAATAGCATTGCAACGGTTGGATGCTGTGCCGAGTTGGTGAATCACCACCGCCTGCCAGATGACCGGATGAAGGTCATGAGTGTAGGGCAGCAACGCTTTCGCGTGCTGAACTATGTGCGGGAGAAGCCGTACCGGGTTGGTTTGGTGGAATGGATTGAGGATCAACCAACTGATCAAAATTTGCAACCGTTAACGACTCAAGTAGACCAGCTTTTGCGAGATGTTGTCCATTTATCTGCAAAGTTGACGGGGCAGGAAATTGAGCTTCCTGAAGATATCCCGGCAACTCCTTTAGAGCTGTCTTACTGGGTAGCCCGCAATTTGTACGATGCGGCCACGGAGCAACAGCTTCTCCTGGAGATGCTGAGTACGTCAGACCGATTGGAACGGGAAGCAGAAATTCTTTCATCGACTCGTAACAGCCTGGCAGCGCGTACAGCTCTGAAAGATGCATTTCACAAAGATGCATTGCCTTGAATTGAGTTATTAAAACAAAAAGGGTGTGAGGCATTGCTTCACACCCTTTTTGCTGAGTAGCAACCCAGTTATGCCCATTAAATAACCTGAGTTCGGGATAAGCTGAAGTGCTCATTTTGGCGTGCGCAGAGCGCATGCCAAAATGAGCGTTTTCGAGTGCCGCGCGTTGCGCGGCACTCGAAAACGCCCTTAACCTGAACTCAGGTTTAAATAGACCTCTTGAATGAATCGGTTTTTGAAGGCGTGAGTCATTGTACGGCTTCGCCTTCAACGATTCACACAGGAGGTCTATATGAAGCTGCGTCTTATGTATGTTCTGTATCCTGATGCGTTAGGACGTAGAACCCAAGGCGCAGCTTCATCGTGAAAGGATGTTATTGGGTTGGCGGAACAGCAAGAATTTTATAACTACCGAATATTTTGAGAGTTTCTGTGTAGGATTGCAGTTCTTGTAAAGCATCCTGTACAGAGGGTTCGTCCGCATCAGCTTCGATATCAATGAAGAAGAGGTAGTCTCCCAAAGACTTTTTGGTAGGGCGCGATTCAATCCGGCTCATGTTGATATTGCGCGCGGCGAGAGCTTGCAGTGGTTTGACCAGAGCTCCAGGCAAGTTGGCCAGAAGGCTGAAGGCCATCGACGTATGAGTGCCACCAGGGGACGGTTCTAAGCACACGACCCAGAAGCGAGTACAGTTGTCGGGGCGATCGTTAATGGGTAAGGCACGGATGGGCAAGTCGTAAAGGGCTGCTGCACGCTGGGAGGCGATCGCCGCTGCCGGAGCCCCTGGTTCCAGACGTTGGAGCGCCTCACTCGTGGAAGGCGTAGGAATTAGCTTTGCGTTAGGTACGTTACGTTCTAGCCATTCCTGGCATTGGGCGATCGCTTGGGGATGAGAATAGACAGTACGAATTTCATGGATGGATTCGAGCCGTGAAATCAGGGCATGAGCGATGGGAAGCACCAGAGCACAATGAATTTGAAGACCCTGAAGTTGCCAGAGGGTATCGAGTGTAGTCGTTACTCCACCTTCCGTGGAATTTTCGACAGGCACTACCGCATAAAAAGTCTGCCTATCAGCTGCCGCTTTTAGTACCTGAGCAATAGTGGGATACGGATGAAGCTCGGGGGTTTGACCTGTTTGCTGAGCTACGGCATTGGCCCACCGGAGAGCCGCATCTTCAACATTCGTGCCAGCGGGACCAAGGTAAGCAATCGAACAATTCATGGGGGATCGACCCTGAAAAGAGCAAGAAGAGTGCTTAAGCAACCAAAAAATTAGTGCATGTTTTAGGCAGAAAGCCCACGGTTTAGCAGTCTATCAGACCTACGATACCCTGATGCTCCTAGGGGAAGAACAACCGTGTTTGCAACATTCAATAAAGCAATGCGAAGGAATATTCCCAGAAAACCGTATACTTCCTGAAGGTGAGGTTATGTTTTGAAGAAAATTGTAAAATTTAGTTACACATCGTTCGAACAATTCAATAGATTAGAGCTTTCTTCAGAGCATTTCAACCTTTAATTTTCACTCAGTTTCTATTTACCTCCCCACTCATGGAAGTTCACTTTCACTCCTCTCAATCTGTTGATTTGTCCGTACCGGAATTATCAATTCCAGTGCAGCATTATTTGCGGCAACCTCAGCGGTTAGTGCAGGCACTGGTTGACCCGAGCCGGGTTGAAGTACTGAGTGAGAATTGTTTTCGGCTGAAGATGCGGCCGTTAAACTTTTTGATGCTGAATATTCAGCCGGTTGTTGATTTGGAATTGCAGGTGGATGGTAATGGGGCGATCGCCCTCCATTCTGTGGGCTGTGAAATCCTTGGGGTTGAGTATATTAATGAGCGCTTCCGGTTAACGTTAGAGGGCCGACTACGTCCAGAGCTAGTTTATGGAAAAACCCATCTAAAGGGCCTGGCAGATTTGCATGTCCATGTGGATGTTCCACCCATGTTGTGGCTGACGCCCAAACCAATTTTGGAGGCGACCGGGAATGGGTTGCTGAAGAGTATTCTCATGACGGTCAAACAGCGGCTGACTCATCAGTTATTACAGGATTATCGGCATTGGGTTGAAGCACAGATGCAGGAGGCTCCTGCGGCCAATTCTTCTCTGCCTGCTCCTTTTTCTACGAAAGGCTCAGCAATATAAAACCTGCCATAGGTCGCTCATTTAACCTGAATTCATACAAAACAAAGTATGAGGCTGCACAGAATGGGAGGTGTAATGCGTGAGTATTACACCTCCCATTCTGTGCAGCCTTACATAAAAACAGTATCAGGTGATATTAAGATGATTCGGATAAACCAGGGTCGTGTTCGTAAATCGGACGCACCGTAGAAATTGGCTTGGGGTTGGGAACCATGGTTCAGCGTTTGGAAAGGGTAAGTTGGAAGCCTTGGATTGCAGGAGCCGTTGCCCTGATCCTTCCCTTTGGAGTTCATGCTGTGGCTTATGCTGAAAGTCCTTTGCGTGTTGTGTATCCAAGCGATGGATATGAGACCACGGCGGCTCAGATTTTCCTTGTCGGTACAGGGGCTCCGAACCAGCCTATTACGGTAAATGGAGAAGCGATCGCTCGTAGCCCTGCAGGGCATTTTGCTCCCAGTTTTCCGCTACAGGTGGGAGAGAATGTGTTCACCCTCCAGCAGGGCACTGAAACTTTAACGTTGCGTGTGGTGCGGCAGACAGATCAGCCTGTGCTGCCCGAAGGAACGGCGTTTGCGGAGGGAAGCCTGACCCCGGCCCAGGATGTTGCTCAGTTCCCGGATGCGCTGGTTTGTTTTGGGGCGGTCGCCCCCCCTGCATCTCTAGTCTCAGTCACATTGGGCAGCCGTACCGTAACTCTTCTGCCACAACCTGCACCCACTCAACTACCCCCTAATTCCGCCGTTTTAACGAATCAGAACCAACCGACAGCCCCTAGCGTTGCGCAAACCTATGAGGGGTGCGGTGTGCTTGGTAGTTTCATGGGAAGTGCGACAGCTCCTCGTTCAGGTCAAGCTGGAGAAGCGATCGCCCTTGGCTACCCCCAATTCACCCTGGAACAGAATGGGCAGCAAGTGACTCAGCAAGGCCCAGGCCAGGTTAGCGTACTGCAACAGGAGTTGCCACAAATCATCGAAGTCACTGCTGAGGGGGGTACTGCCCGCACTGGCCCCAGCACCGACTATTCTCGGTTAACGCCGCTGCCTCGGGGTACCCGTGCCGCAGTCATCGGACGGGAGGCTAACTGGTATCAGATGGATTATGGGGCGTGGATTCGGGATACCGATGTGCGAGTCATTCCGGGCTCTGTGCCGCCGCGAAGTCTGATTCGGGGAATTACGTCTCGTAATACAGGGGATTGGACAGAGGTGAGGTTTCCGTTGCAGGTGCCGGTACCCCTTGCGGTGTTTCAGGAGGGCGATCGCTTCACCCTCACCCTGTACAACACCACTGCGCAGACCGATACCATTGCTCTGAATGATGACCCAGTGATCCAGCGGTTGGATTGGACGCAACCAGCACCCGAGCAGATACAGTACCAATTTGCCCTAAAATCGGATCAGCAGTGGGGATACCGATTGCGGTATGAGGGTACGACGTTAGTGCTGGCACTGCGACATCCGCCTCGGGTTTATCCTGACTCAGAGCAGCCGTTGAACGGCATCACGATTTTGCTCGATCCAGGGCATGGTGGGCCAGAGGATAGTGGGTCTGTGGGGCCGAATGGCACGCCGGAAAAGGATGTGGCATTGACTGTGACGCGGTTGTTGCGCGATCGCCTGCAACAACGAGGAGCCTCCATTATCATGACCCGCGATGCAGATGTGGATTTGGGGCCGAATGAGCGGGCTCAAATGATTCAGGACATGGCTCCAAATTTGGCTCTGAGCATTCATTACAACGCTCTGCCGGATGCGGGCGATGCGGAGAATACAGCAGGGGTTGGGACGTTTTGGTATCAATCACAAAGCCATAGCCTGGCCGTGTTTTTGCACAACTATCTCGTGGAGGAGCGCGATCGCCCCTCCTACGGGGTGTTCTGGAACAACCTGGCATTGACCCGTCCCTATGTGGCTCCTGCTGTCCTGCTGGAGCTGGGATTTATGATTAACCCCAATGAGTTTGAGTGGATCACAAATCCTGAAGAGCAGGTGGCTCTCGCTGATACGCTGGCCGATGGGATTACCCAGTGGCTACTCGAAAATGGATCCCGTTAAGGGTGCCAGGCAAGCAGAGCTAGCATGAAATCTATTCGGTCGCATATGGATGACCCACGTATCAAGGCGTTGCTTCAAAGCTTGCTGAAAGGGTGGTCATTTTCGTGCGCGAAACGCAGGGAAATGACCACCCCAATTAATAGAGCGATCGCCTTAGAAACTCGCTCTACCGTACAAACCCATCAGCTCTGCTGCATCCAATACATGCCCGTCCATGGCCTGCAAAACCTCCTCTTTGGTTGCTCCTGAGGCCAAATCTAGAGGTTGATCGAGGGCATAGAGCTTGAAGAAATAACGATGAGTGCCATTGGCCGGACAAGGACCACCAAAACCCATCTCGCCAAAGTCATTTTTGCCTTGCTTCACACCGTGATGTAATGCTTCTTGCTTTGCAACGCCTTCTGCTAAATCTCGTTGATCTGCAGGTAAGTTGTAGAGAACCCAGTGCGTAAATTTGCCTTCAGGCGCATCGTGATCATAGGCGATTAAGGCAAAACTCTGAGTTTCAGCCGGTGGATCTTGCCAGTTGAGAGGCGGGGACTGGTTTTCACCATCACAGGTATATTTGAACGGGATGGATGTTCCTGTTAAAAATTCTGAGCTATACAGATGCATGGGTGTAACGGCAAAGGGTGATGGGTTGGCGATCGCCCTCAGACAAACGCTGAAGTATCTCGTTAAAGGGCGTCTGGGACGGGCAATGCAAGCTGTTGTAAACGTGACTATGCCATCAGCCTAAGCAGCTAGACCAATCTTTTCCTCCCACAGGTGGCGCATATTGCCAGGTCTCACTCCTCTGCCAATAGAGATACATAGCGAAATCCGTGAATGCCAGGACGAAACGGGGTACTTCGTGCCCCGTTTCGTCCTGGCATTCACGGATTTGAAATAAAACCGCTGTCGTTTCCCCTCAAGGACTTGAAGATGTTGCAGGAGCAGGAGGGAGCAGATAGATTAAGCCTGAAATCAGCGTGAGGGCGATCGCCGCCCAAAACATCCCCTGCGCCAGAACGCTAGAGGCTGTGGGAGGTGCAATGAGAAGGGCGATCGCCGCAATTTGGGTCACCGTTTTCAGCTTGCCCCAAATGTTTGCCCCAGAAACCTTGGGTTGACTGACCCGCCACCCGGCGATCGCCAACTCTCGCGCCAGTATTAAAAATACGCCCCAGGCAGATATCTGACCCAGCTCAATCAGCATGAGCAAGGGAGCCAACACCAGCAGTTTATCTACCAGGGGATCTAAAAATTTGCCCAGATCGGTCACCTGATTCAAGCGTCGCGCGAGATAGCCATCCAGCCAATCTGTTCCCGCTGCTACAAGGAAGAGAACGGCAGCAATCCACCGCATTTGTCCTGTAGGTTGATGCAACAGTACCAGCAGGAAGGGAACTCCCAGCAGCCGCGAAACGGTAATCCAGGTCGGTAAATTCATAGACGCGTAGCTCAAGCTAACGTCTTCAACCTTATATCAACTCCGGACGCATAAACATAAAGCCCAACAAAGGATTTGGTCGGCCCTCGGTGCCGCCCAAATCCCTCTTCTTAGCTTGCCCGAGCGCTGCTTTGAGTTGTGGGAGGTTTAAGTAGGCCCAGGTATTGTTTCAGCACTAGCCAGCAAAATACGGTGTTGCCGACGATGTAGCGCTTCCAGAGACGTTGGGGTTCCATAAACAGGCGGAACAACCATTCCATGCCCGTTACCTGCATCCATCGTGGAGCGCGCTGCACCATGCCCGATACAAGCTCGAAGCTGACCCCAATGCCCAGAGAAATGGGCACGCCAATCGCCTGGTATTGCTCGTACATCCAGTTTTCTTGCTTAGGGGCTCCCAAACCAACGAAAAGAATGTGGGGTTGAGCTTCGCGAATGAGGGTGTTGATATGTTCGAGTTCCTGGCGATCGCGCTCAAACCCATAGGGTGGGCAGTAGGTTCCGGCGATAGTCAGACCAGGGTTGCGAGTTTTCAGCAGATCTGCGGCCGCATCAGCCGCCCCTGGACGGCCCCCCAATAGGAATACGCGTAAGCCTCGTAAAGCGGCAGCAGCACATACGGCTTCAAACAAATCGGTACCGTTTACCCGGCCTTTCAAAGGTCGACCCAAAAGTTTCCCAGCCCACAGGAGGGGAACACCATCGGGCACCGAGAGATAAGCGTGTTTGTAAACCTCGCGGAAGTAAGCGTCTTCTTGCAACATCACCGTATGGTGGGCGTTGGGGGTGACCACATAGCGAGGTGGTCCTCCCGCGATCGCCGCTTCGATGACCTGATCGACGGTTTCTTGAAAGCTATAGCGGTCAATATCAACATTGCAAATACTGACACGTTGAGGTTCATTTGTGGCGATCGCACACATAGGGGCACCATCCTACAGCATCTGGCAAGATAGTAACGATCTCATCGCCGACTTCAGGAATGCTTCTGGGATTCCTCATGGTCCCTTCACAATTCATAAGTTTCTTGTAAAGTTTCTGGCTATTCTCCGTGAAAATATGGTCTTGACGGTGGAAACAGGGCTAATTTGCGGGTGCTATCATGGCGAATCTTTAAATAAATTCGAGACCCAGACGCGTTAGGTGGGCAGTTCCATGGCATCCAGAGATTACATTCTGATCAGTCCTTGCCGCGACGAAGCGGCTTACATGCAAAAAACCATCGATTCCATCGGTGCCCAAACCGTCCTTCCCAAAAAATGGATCATCGTGGATGATGGCTCGACGGACGCTTCCCCACAAATTTTGGCGGAAGCGGCTCGCAAATACCCCTTTATTCAAGTCATTACCCGGCGCGATCGCGGTGCCCGTTCCGTGGGCCCTGGCGTCATTGAAGCCTTTTACGTCGGTTACGACAGCATTCGGCCCGACGAAAACTACAACTACATTTGCAAAATTGACGTGGATCTCGATATCCCATCTACCTACTTCGAAACCATGTTGCAGCGCATGGAGGCGAACCCTCGGATTGGAGTGTGTAGTGGCAAGCCCTATTTTTATGGGGAGAACGGAAACCTGATTAGCGAAAAGTGCGGTGATGAGACGGCCGTTGGCATGATCAAGTTCTACCGCCGCGCCTGCTTTGAGCAGATTGGTGGCTTTGTGCGCGAAGTCATGTGGGACACTATCGACTGCCACCGCTGCCGCATGAAAGGTTGGATTGCCTGTAGCTGGGATGAGCCTGAAATTCGTTTTATTCACCTGCGGGCTATGGGTTCCAGCCATAAAAGTATTCTGGCTGGTCGTATGCGTCACGGCTACGGTCAGTATTTCATGGGCACCAGCCTGCCCTATATGACCGCCAGTTCTATCTATCGTCTGGCCCATCCGCCTTTGATTATTGGCGGTTTAGCGATGTGGTGGGGCTTTTTTAGCAGTATGTTGGCTGGGAAGCCAAGGTATAGCGATCGCGAATTCCGCAGTTTTATCCGCCGATATCACTGGAATTGCCTATTTAAGGGCAAAACGAAGGCGACTTATGAGTTAGATCAGCAACAAGCCCCCGTTTGGGAGGAGAATCGGCTGGTTTTGATGTCCTCATAAGTAACTCACCCAGAAAGCGAGGCTGACGGAGCCAGCCTCGCTTTCTACTAGGGGTGTGTGGAAAGGGGCACGAAGTGCCCCTTTCCACACACCCCATCCACACCTTTGAAATATTCCCTACCAGTTCTCGTAGGCTCCTAGGTCATAGCCGCGTCCTAACGGGCGAGCGCCTCCCATAATGTCGGTCGTGATGTCCGTAAGGGCATGCCCCTGGTCAATTGCGGAGGTAGCTGATTCCGACAGGCGGAAATCTCCATGATTTGCATCGACAAACAAACTCTGGCGCGATGGAATGTTATCGCCTTCCGAGGCACCGATATTATTGCGGAGGTCGGCCTTACCACTGTCATCCACAATATCCCCTTCACTGCCACCGTTAAAGACGGTGTTGTAGTAAATCTTGCGATCGCCCCCCTTATCCCCCTCACTCCGAATTCCGTACGCCTCGGTGTTGTAAACCACGTTGTTATAAACCTCAACACCACCGCCAAAGACTCGAATTCCTGTCCCATCGGAATCGTGCAGTTTGCCGCTGATATTGTAAATTTGATTGCCGCGTACAACGTAGTCATGCTCCTGGCCCGTTGGCCCATCCATCACGTTAACAGCGGCTCGCACCTCGGTATTGATGTCATGGATGCTGTTGTATTGAGCAATCAAGTCATGGAGACCCCGCTTCAGGTCGATCGCCTCGGCACTGGTACGAAAAATCTCGTTGCGGTGTAGCAGCACATGATGGGTTCCATCCTCGTCTCCACCCGAGGCCCCAACTCCCACATAAATCCCCTCACCATAGCGGGAATACTCGCCTCCTCGACGGCCCGTATCGTGAATGGAATTCTCTGCAATTAAGATATGGCTGGAGCGATCGCGCACATGAACGGCCTCCTGCCCAGTGTCATAAACATGACAATTGCGGATCGTCACATGCTGCAGCTTTTCCCCCATAATTCCCCAGAGTGAACGCCGCGCGGTTAATCCATCGAGAATCACCTGAGAGCTATCCTCGATCCAAATGCCAGCATCGCGTTCGTGGCTACCTGCTGTGAATAGGGCATCGCGATCGCCTCGCAACGTAATGGGTTTGCCTGCCTCGCCCCGCAATCCCGTAATCCGCAACGCCTCATAGGTGCCTGCGGCAAACTGCACCGTATCTCCTGGGCCAACCATCGATAAGGCCTTCTCAGCCGTCCGAAAGGGTGAATTGGAGCGGGTGCCAGAGTTGCCATCATCCCCGGTAGGTGACACATAGTAAGTGGAACCTATGCTACGACCTGTGGCTCCAAAGTCTGGTAGCGGTTGCAAGGCCTCATTTTCGGATGATGTCGATTTCGGTTCAGCGATCGCCACCCGAAAACGTCCAATTGGGAGTGTCGTTTCCGCTTGTCTCAGGGAAACCGTATAGGTGCCGTTATCCTGAACATCCCAGCGCTCGCCCGGGGCTTGCACCTGAAACTGTAGAGTATTTCCCTTCCTCGACACCCTGTGAGCCTCTGACGCAAAACCATTTGGACCTTCTATTCGTAGTTTGTCAGTCAGAGCAGGCAGATTTGGAGCGGATTGGACCTGACCGTAGGAAACCTGAAACACATAGGGGTTAGCGCTCTCCTGGCGAATCGGCTCTGCCTGCAAATCGAGAGATGGCAGTTGCCCCGGTGTAGCGCTACAGCCGAGGGCGATCGCCAGGAACGTGACCAATGCTAACAACCCCTGAAAACGCTTCATGTTGTTACCCCCACATCGATGTTTGGATATCTTCCGAAGTTCTCCCTAAGATAGCCTGCTCATTTTTTTAGGCATAGTATATTGAGCTGACAACCGGCAATCTTTACACAACCTCCCATCTTAAACTTGTAATAAACCTCAAAATCCTGTGCTGCCGCTTTGTGGGCAGCACAGGATTTTGGGGTTTAGGTTTAATTGAGTTAAGCGACTTATACCCATTCCCCATGAAGCTGCACCTTGTGGACTGAGCCCTGACACAAGGTAACAGGGGACAGAGGCAAAGCCTCTGTCCCCTGTTGCTCTAACGCTATTGGCAATAGCGATTTAACTTCGGTTGACGTATCAACCCTTAGGCTTACTGGCTCTCGTAAGCACCCATATCGTAGATTCCACCTTGAGGACGGGCCCGGCCAACCGCATCAATGTTGACCATGCTGATGCTAGTCCCCTTGTTAATGGCAGCCGTGGCTGACGAACTCAGACGGAGATCACCGCCCGTGGCATTCATGAACAGAGAGGCAGTGGAGGCAATATTCCCCGCTTTCGTAGAACCAATGTTGTTGCGGATATCAGCCTTCCCGGTGTCATCTACGATATTGCCGCGGGTGCCACCGTTAAAGACAGTGTTGTTGTAGATCCGAACAGGCCCGCCGACACTGGCCTGGTTACGGATTCCGGCATCCTCCGCGTTGGAGATGACGTTGTTGTAAACATCGACGCCGCCCCCAAAGATCCGGATCCCAACGCCATCACTGTTATACGTTTCACCGGAAATATTGCGAATGGTATTGCCCCGCACCACATAGCCGTACTCTGTACCCGTTGGGCCATCCATGACGTTGATGATGGCTCGAACTTTGGTATTGATGTCGTGGATGTTGTTGTACTCGGCAATGATGTTGTGCAACCCTCGCTTCAGGTCGATCGCCTCCACACTGGTGCGATAGATTTCGTTTCTATGCACCGCCACGTGGTGAGTTCCGTCATTTTCGCCACCCGCAGCACCGAAGCCCACATAGACGCCTTCACCGTAATTGGCATAGGTACCGCCCCGCATACCCGTGTCATGGATCTTGTTCTGGGCAATCAGAACATAGCTGGATTGAGCACGAACGTGAATCCCTTCCTGGCCGATGTCATACACTTCAGAGTTACGGATAGTTGTGTTGGTGATGCGCTCACCCATGATGCCGAAGAGCGATCGCTTCGCTACCACGCCATCCAGAATAATATTGGAGCTATCTCGAATGGAAACGCCTGCCCCTGAGCTATAGCTGCCTGAACTAAAGACCGCAGCACCAGAGGTCTTAATCGTGATGGGTGCGCTGGCGGTTCCATTTTTGCCGCTAATGGTCAGCGATGGGTAGTTACCAGCGGCAAAGACAATAGTTTCACCGGGGCGAACCATTGAGAGTGCTTTGGAGGCTGTGCGGAAGGCAGATGTTGCACTAATACCCGAGTTGTTATCGTTCCCCGTAGTAGACACGTAGAGAATTCGTCCGCTGCTCGTTCCAGTGGCACCAAATCCTGCGGGAGGGGCCAGGGGGCTAGGAGCTGGAGGCGGCGTAATAGCACCACCGCCACCGGACGTGGGAATAGCGACATCGAAGGAGCCGAGGCTACCCGCCGCGACGCTATTGTCGCTGGTGTCATTTACAGCTCCGGTTTGCATCGCGACCGAGTAGGTTCCGTTGTCTGCACTGTCCCAGCTTCCACCCGGCGCATTGACCTGGTAGGTCGCCGTGCGGGGAGTACCATCGGTCGTGCTATTGACACTAACCAGGGTCGCGGTTTGGCTAAATCCATTGGGGCCGGTTACGCGGACATCGGCATTATCAATCGTCGAAGCATCAATGCCCGCATTGTCGCTATAGGCGACGGTAAAGGTTTTGCTGTTAGAGCTAGCAGCGGTTATGTTGGATGCTGTCAGAGCCGCCGTTGGAGCCGTAGTATCAGCTGGGGGTGCGCTCACCGGGATAAATTCAACATAGTCAACGCGGGCGTGTTCTTCGCTGTTTTCTAACCCACGCAGCTCAATGCGATCGCCCTGCTGAACTGTTACTCCACTGGCAACAATCCGCTCGACCCGGTTGCCACTAGTCATCGCGTTGCTGCCCAGCTGTTGATTCAGGGTAGTCGTTGCCACCATGCTGCCGCCGACGCGGGTTTCAATCCGGGCTGCCCCATCATTCTCGTCAAAGTACCCAATCTTGATATTGTAGGTACCCGAGGCTCCCTGGAAGTTGCTTGAAGCCGTTCCTACTTCATTGGTAGCGACTCCCTTCAAGCCAACCAGACGCCCCCCCGAAGCCAAAGTACTGGACTCAATGCGATAGGTATTTAGCTGCATGTTTTCTGCTTCAACCCGAATGGGGCTGGGAGCGGCTAAGGCCGTCGTCGCGGCAAACGTCCGTAAGGTACTCTCGCTGCGAAGGCGAGCGCTGCTGGTGCTTGTTTGTTGGGTTAATGCATCCTGAGTACCGCTGCTAAGCAATTGAGTGTTTTCGGTATTTCCTAATAACAACTGACTGCCAGTAGACGGGGAAGCGACTGTGAGTGTTTCAGCACTCATAGCAGTGGAATTCAGCTGTTCTAATGATGTATCTCCCATCGTTGAAGACACACCCAAAGGAGCTAATGGTTGGTTCCAAGTTGAATCCAATCCACTACTACTACTTGTTCCAGTTTCATTTGTATTTGGAACAATTGTGTTGCTTGTCTGGGTAAGACTCAGCGCACTGACATCACTCTGATTAACCCAATTTTCAGCATTCATAGTCTCAAGCCTCTGAACTAAATCCAGGTGTTCCTGGAGATTTCTAATAAAGCTTTCATGAAGCTGAATCAACCACAGGACATTTACCAAATGAGAATGTTCATTCTAAAAATATTTCGTCAGGAATACCCGAATTAGAATAAATACATACTTTCAAAAAAACGCTGCTTAGGCGTTAACACGGTCGTTTTAGAAAATGGTTATGACCTTTGAAAAGCCGTTTTAAGTATTCAGCTTCTAAAAAATAAAATTTCAATACTTTTGCTTGAAGCATACAGATACAGCCTCAAAAGATATACGCAAATCTAAGAACTTGTAGTGCCTTCTCTCAGTACAATCCCTTACCAAAAAATTCCCGCAATTCAATACAGCAGACGAAGAATAATCGACGTATCCACTTGAGGCTGAAGAAAAATTCTCGTAAGTAGTTTTAAGGTTGTGTTTTATTTTTGTCTTTTCAAAACATAGATTTTTCTATGGGTTTTCCACAACGTATTTTCCGCAGTCTCTTTAAAGGAGTTCTACCTTTTCTCTGCACCACCGTAAAACCATGGAATTGATAAAGACTGATGGCGGAAATAAAGCAAAATCTCTGTATTGGCACGGAGATCCTCTTCGAGGATCGCTGGAATTAGAATTAGGATTCTTTTTTAGTGGTGACTCTCTCCGTAGATCAACGGATAAGATCGCACAGGAGCCCCGATTTTTCCGGGCCTAACACCTGCAACATCAGACCCTGTCTGCAGTTCTTCAATTTTTCAGGTCTATCGCTATGCGTAGCCTGGTGATTTATGAAATGATTTTTGAAAAGGGGGGTGGGCCTAGCCCACCCCCCTTTTCAAAAATCATTTGAGACCGCTCTATGCGCTATTGGCTGATGAAATCGGAACCCGACGTCTACAGTATTAACGACCTGGAACGCGACCAAGAAACCCTTTGGGACGGGGTTCGTAATTATCAGGCTCGCAATTTTATGCGGTCGATGGAGCCCGGTGACTGGGTCTTCTTTTACCACTCCAACACTCAACCCCCTGGCGTTGTTGGGCTGATGACCGTGGCCCAGAGCGGAGTTCCCGATCCCACTCAGTTCGACCCGGCTAGCGAGTATTACGATCCCAAATCCACCCAAGACAATCCCCGCTGGCAAACTGTCACACTCCGATTCCTGGAGCAGTTCCCCACAATGGTGCCTCTGGAACAGCTACGACAAACCTTTAGCGAGGATGAACTCTGGGTAGTGCGACGTGGCAACCGATTGTCGGTGATGCCTGTAGATGACCCTGTTGCTGAGAAAATTTTGGCGATCGCCCGACACTCATAAAAATCACCATTCAGCTCAGGGCTTAGGCATTCTTGTTGCATGTGATGTTCTAAGCACACCACATGCAACAAGAATGCCTAAGCCCTCAGGTTATAAAACTTCCTTAAGAGTTTTACAGCTCTACAGGAACACCAGCTTTTGAACTGCCATGTCCGAATCTGGACCCGATTTGCCTGGTAGAAGCTTCAGGCAAAATCTTGATCCGGATGTGGGTGTGATTCAACGGGAATTGATGAAAGTCCAGGGTGCAGGGGTTGAACCTGCCTGAGGCGAATTATGAGTTCGCTGCCTAAACCGCTCGGCCAACCCTGGCTAAATTTTTAATTTAGGATTTAATTGTAGATCGAGGTTGCAGGTAGTCAACCCCATTATTGCTCCAGAATTATTTGGAACCACGGAATGAAAGTAAATTCGACCGTTGCCCTGACATTAATTTTGCTGGCCTTGATGGTTGGTGCCGGTGTCGTCAGTGCCGCCTGGGGGTATTCTATGGGCCGTGAAGCCCTGAAAGGAGTCACGCAGCCCGATGTTCGACCCACCACTGTCGGCGAGGAGGGAGGCAATACAGCCAAAAGTAAAGCCTTTGAAATTATTCCCGAGTCAAAGATTTTAGAAGAAGTGAAGACCCAAATGCAGAGTTCTGCCCAGGGAGCCGAAGCCTCTGTGTCACACTTACCCGTATAGCAGTTTAGAGAGTATCCTGAGCGTTGATTGTTCGTAGGTTATGCCTACGCACGTTAACCCTTTTCAAGACTCTAAGAGCCTTCTAGAACGGGTTTGTTGGGGTAATTTCTATTTTCAGTAGATCTTGCCCCCTGTAGCCATCAACGTGATTTAACCAGTTCCATAATGATTGCCCTTGCCCAAGCGGAACCTCCCGGTGCTGTCTTTGTTCTCAGCGGAACGGATATCGCCCTACGCTTGCTGTCAGTTTTTCTCCTCATTGCCATTAATGCCTTCTTTGTAGCCGCCGAGTTTTCGATTGTCTCGGTACGGCAGTCGCGCATTAATCAATTGGCCTCAGCTGGAGATGTACAGGCTCGTACTGTGCAGGATCTCCAGCGCAGCATCGACCGCATGCTGTCGACAGCCCAATTGGGTATTACCCTCTCCAGCCTGGCTTTAGGTTGGATTGGTGAAAAAACGGTCGCCGTTCTCCTGGCGGCAACCCTGAACGGTACTATCGTGCACATGGTTTCCATTCCGGTAGCCTTTTTGCTGGTAGCCTACCTACAGATTGTGTTGGGAGAACTGTGTCCTAAGTCCCTGGCACTGCTCTACCCTGAGCAAGTGGCCCGTTTTTTGGGACCCCCGAGTTTGGCGATCGCTCGCTTCTTTAACCCCTTTATCTGGGTCTTGAACCAATCCACCCGTTGGTTACTGCGGCTCTTTGGCATCCGCAGCGATGGTCAAATCTGGTCCAGCCGGGTTACCCCTGAAGAGCTGCAATTGATTATCCAAACCTCCAGCGCGTCTCCTGAACTGGAGGAGGATGAGCGTGAACTGCTGACGAACGTCCTGGAGTTCGCTGACGTCACCGTCCGGGAAGTGATGGTTCCTCGCATTAGCATTGTGGCCATCCCACAGGATGCAACCCTGCGGGATTTCCTCCATCAAGTCAATGATGCTGGCTATTCCCGCTACCCCGTTATTGGTGAGTCGCTAGACCATGTTGTTGGCACGATTTATTTCAAGGATGTCGTCGGTGCCCTGGTTGATACCTTTACGACCCTGGATAGCTCCATCTCTAACTGGCTTCAGCCCACACGCTTTGTCCCTGAACATCTACAACTGAGCGAGTTGCTCCATTTGATGCAGGAATCTGGGCTGACGTTGATGATGGTAGCCGATGAATTTGGTGGCACCGCGGGCCTGGTGACGTTGGAGGATGTCACGGAGCAGATCATCGGGTACGCCGAAGAGTCCCCAAATTCGACAGAAGAATCTCCCATTCAAATTTTGGAAGATGGCACGATGTTAGTGCAGGCTCAGATGAACCTGGATGAGGTCAACGAGTTACTGGAACTTGACCTCCCCACTACCGAGGCTTATCAAACCCTGGGTGGGTTCATGATTCACCAATTGCAAAAAATTCCAGCGCAGGGTGAAAACCTGCGGTACAACAACCTTGACATCACGGTGGCCTCCGTCGTTGGCCCTCGTCTCCATCAAATTCGTATTCAACGGTTGCCGGATCCTGTGCACCCGACTGAACCGTTGGAAGGGGAGGCAATCGCCCACCACGACCGTAACGAGTCTAATTAGCCATAGCCCATCCCACTGACCATAACAGTTACGGCAGGGACGTTTCGCGAAACATTCCTGCCGTAACTGTTATGGCATTGCTTAAGACGGCTTACCCGATCGCTTCCAGAAATTGAACAAGCCCCGCTTCACTGTCTGCACTGACTCCTTGGCAGATTCCGTTGTATTCTCCACGTCCTTATCCTGCACCAGGGTTTGGGTAATCTGGTCAAGAACTTTTGATTCTTCTTCGGTAACGATACCGTCGGCTTCAGCAATCTGCCGGCATTGGGCCAGCAGGGGTACCGCAAAATCCTGATTAATCTCTACTAAAAGCGTTTCCAGGGGAGTGGGATGGCTGTGATTGTCGGTAATCACTTTTAGGGAGACAGGGCTGAAATTGAGCCGTTGCAGTTCTGGAAGGGTTTCCTGCCAGGTTAGGTTTGGTGCGCTGGCACGAACCATGTGGGCAAGGATTTGATCCATGGCAATTTGCTGGGCGATCGCCTCCTGCAAATACGCATCCCGTTCCTGCTGAGCCGCATCCACCAGGGTTTTCGGCGCTGTATCCTCCGCCCGAGCTTCGTAGAACTGGCAGGCCACATGCCCCACGGTGTAGAGCGCCACTGCATTCGTACTGGCCCCCACTACGGCCCCTGCCACAGGGACAAGGCGCATCATGCCCAACCCGGCCCGCAACGCATAGCTGCCACCCAGGGCCAACCCAAAGATGGCCAAAATTTCCCCTTTCCGAGCCGGGTCCCGAAGATCCAACCCATAGGCTCCTGCGATCTGGTATCCCATTTCCGCCTGAAGCACCGTGGTCGCCGCCAGATCCAGAGCCACCATGCCCGGAATAAAGCT
Organism: Leptolyngbya sp. FACHB-8; assembly: GCF_014695575.1. Lineage (GTDB taxonomy): Bacteria > Cyanobacteriota > Cyanobacteriia > Elainellales > Elainellaceae > Vacuolonema. The sequence continues at coordinate 36,938 of NZ_JACJOO010000009.1, forward strand.
ACTGGCAGCCCCAGTCCCGCTAACCAGGAGGGCTTTCTGCATCATGATGCGGTGGGCGATCGCTCGAGGCGGTTCATTGGGATGCTTGGCCTGAAGCCGTCGCACGCTTTCCTCCGCTTTGACAATATCCACCCGATCCAGAACAGGAACCAACCAATCCATCTGGTCGACGACCTCGCCAACGGTATCCGTGGCATATCCCACCGCACTCATCGCTCCATGGGTCGTATTCGCCAGGACTTTTCCCGTTTGCTGAGCGGCTTGACCAACGGCCCCTGCCGCGCCAGTCACGGTACCGCTGACCACTTTTCCCGTTTGCTGGGCTGCATGACCCACTGCCTCAGCGGCCCCACTGACTGATGTGGTAATCGCTTTTCCACTATGATTTGCTAACTCACCAACGGTACCCACAGCACCGGATACCACCCCTGTCACCGAGTCCCACCAGGATGTGGTCTGGGCCTCCTGTGCTAACTCAAGTTGAGCCGTCGCTGCATCCTCGGCTTCCCGGCCAGTCGAGGGCGTAGCAGGCTGTGAGGCATGAGTTTTACCAAGGTGTGGAAGTTTAGGGAGTGAGTTACGCACTGCATCTAACCAGGTGTGATGAGCGCTAGAAAATGTCTTAGGCAGCTTCAGTTCCTCCTGCCAGGCGGGGAAGTCTTCGCCTTTCACCCATCCGTAAATACGAGCTTGTCGAATATCGGTGAGGGCCAGGTCTACCAGAACCGATTGAACAGTGGCGATCGCCCCCTTTAGCTCTGGTGCCTTCACAGCCTCAATTCGCAGGTAGAGACACGTTCCTTTCAGAGTGGCTTTCGTTAAAAATTCGCACTCTGGCGATGCTTGAACAAGACGCTGGTTGATCAGGTGGGCGATCGCCTCCAGATCTAAATTCTTGGCTGGTTCCAGCATTTCAGATTTCAGCGGTGACATAAGCCCATCCGATACCACAAACTCAATCCTATTTTCGAAAACTGGAAACGCTCTCTGGAACTAGCTTCAGGAGGAAATCCCCTCTCTTTCTGCCCTTTCAGGGATTACATCACCCCACTTCGGAATAAGCCGAAGTGCTCATCTTTGTAGGCGCGACACGCACGCAAAAGTGGATGTTTTCAAGGGTCACGTCTTGCACACAGCAATTTTCAGTATGAGCTTCAAAGCTGAGAGTTCCTGCCCTTCGGGCACGAACTCTCAGCTTTGAAGCCCGAAAATAGCCCGCCGAAGGCGGGCTATTTTCGGGTTGGATTCCAAAATGAGAATTGCTGTCTTGCACAGCACTTGAAAACGCCCTTGGGCCACGCTGAGGTTATGTCAGTCCTGCCTTCGGGGAGGATGCAGTTACTCCGAAAAATGGCGATCGCTGCAAGATCCGGGTGCCCAGAGTGCTACTATCACCATTGGCTTCAATCAATTCTCAATCATGTCTGACCTTGCTTCCCTGGCAACCCTGGATCTGCCAACCCTGCGTCAAAAAGTGCTCACCCTCTTCGCTGAGGTTGCCTACAAGGAGGGGGAATTTACCCTATCCTCTGGGCAGACCAGCTCCTATTACATCAATGGCAAACAGGTCACGCTCCATGCGTGGGGAGGTCTGGCTGTGGGGCGACTGCTGTTAGCCCAGGTGCCTGAGGAGGCGATCGCCGTTGCCGGTTTAACCCTGGGAGCGGATCCTCTGGTCACAGCAACCAGTGTGGCAGCGGCCTATGAGGGGCGATCGCTCACCGCTCTCATCGTACGCAAGGAAGCAAAGGGCCACGGTACCCAGGCCTATATTGAAGGCCCCACGCTTCCCCCGGGTAGTTCTGTGGCGGTGTTAGAGGATGTGGTGACAACAGGCCAGTCTGCCCTCAAAGCCGTAGATCGATTGGAAGCAGCCGGTTATAAGGTTTCGCACATTTTAGCTCTGGTGGATCGCCAGCAGGGTGGAGCAGAGCTATATCAGGAACGTGGATTAACCTTTCACTCGCTCTTTACGATTCAGGATATTCAGGGGGAGTGGCGATCGCAGAACTCCTAATCGTAACTGAGCGGCGCAAAGCGCCGCTCAGTTACTCTCAAAAATCCTTACCGATACCGTTGCTGCTCCAGCAAGGCCTTAGCCCGAGGCTTAAACAGGAGTTGGAACAGAGTTTCCATGTACCGCAGGAGATCCTCGCGGTTGTCCTGGGAGGTGTAGTCCCAGAAGCCGTAGATGCGGGCCAGGGAAAGGAGTTTACTGGTATGAATGCGCCAGGTGTACGTAGAGTAGACGCGATCGATCGCCCGCTCTGAAACCTGTTGCCAGAGGTCGGGTTGCTGCTCACACTTCGAGAAGAAGTCGAGCATAACATCGGCCATCTGTTGAGGTTGGGTGGGGTTGATGTAGAACCCATTCGAACCGTTGTGAATAATCTCCAGAGGGCCACCGAACTCCGTCGCAAAGGTGGGAAGGCCGGAAATCATGGCCTCCAATACCGTTAGGCCAAAGGCTTCAAACAGGGCAGGCTGCACGAAGACCCCGTGGTGGTCGGCAATAATGCGGTACACTTCGCCAGAATCAGTTTTCGAGAGACGTACCCCCAGCCAGCGAATTTTACCCCAGAGGTTGTGCTGCTGAATCAGGTTGTGCATTTTGACGATTTCGTCAGCTTCCTCAGCGTCGCTGGTTTCCTCGGTACGGGTTTTGCCCGCAATGATAATCAGATTGCAGCGTGCCTGTAGTTCGGGGCTCTGGCCGAAGGCTTCTACTAACCCGGTGAGATTTTTAATCCGATCCAGTCGGGCCATAGAAAAGATAGGAGGCTTACTGGGGTCGTCCAGTTGCCCTACGATGCTGTCGGGTTCTTGACGAGTAAACAGCAGTTCGGTGAGCCGTTCGATTTCCCCTGCGTGGCGATCGCTCCCCTTCGTATAAGGGAAGAAATAACTCTCATTCACCCCAGGCGGCACCACGTTGAACTTCGGGCTCGCCAACTGCACCCCATGCATAACGTGGTACAAGTCAGGCATGGTAAACGTGCGGTAAGACTCATACTGACCACGGGTTTCTGCGGTTCCCACAATTTCCTGGTAGGTGCTGCTGATGACGAAATCTGCCGCGTTCATGGCGATCAGATCCGCTGTAAATTGCAGGGAGAAGTGATACTGATCCTCCATTTCCTGCCAGTACAGGTTGCTGAACAGGTACTTCGATTTTTCTAGGGCATGGGCGATGATGCCGTTGGTTACCTTCAAGCGGCGGGATAGTAGAAAGGCCACCAGGTTACCGTCGGTGTAGTTACCCAGAATGAGATCAGGCCGTCCCTGGAACTCTGCCAGCAGTACCTTCTCAGAATCGACCGCGAAGGTTTCCAGGAAGCTCCAGATTTCAAAGCGGGAAATCCAGTTTTGTGACAGGTTGGGGTTGAAGTCGCGGAAGGGCACCCGCACAATCCAGACATTGTCGGTACCATGTACCTTTTCACGAGGTTGATCGCAACGTGTTCCATCGCTGTTAGGAATTAGGCGGGACAGGATGATCACCTTCGGCAGGGCCTCATCTGGGGTCAGCCCCGCCAGCTCCATATCTTCCTTCAGTTGCTTTTCCAGGCTACGGGCTTGATCCAGCACATAAACAACCTGGCCGCCAGTATCAGGTCGTCCCAGTACGCCCTCCTGCCCAAACCAACCATGCACCGAAACCAGCACAATCCGAAAGATCATTGGAATGCGGGAAAGGAACGATTCCAGCGCTTTTGGATCTGGGGAATCGAGTAGTTCATCCAGCAACTCAAGGGACTCGCATACCCGTCCCACAGTATTACCCCAACCTGGCTCAAACCCTAAGGATTGCAGATCAAACCGAAATTTCGAGTAGGATTCGTCAGGTTGATAGCGCTTCAAAAATTCGAGGGCTCTTTTAACCTGCGCGGAAAGATGAGTGGGTGATTCTACACGCTGATTTAATAGCAACTGCATCCCTTGATGGGAGTGTAATTGCAGAAATTGAAAGAGGACTTGTTGCCATTGCTGTGAGTACTGAAACAGCTTACTCGACAAGTAGCGATTTAGAAATTCCACTCCTCGACCAATATTTTTAGGGTCGCGAATGAGAGGAGAGTAATCGTAAAACGATTGCACATCAATTTCTAATAAATCGCCCTCGTCGGGATGGTAGTGATTGACGAGGCGATCGCGCAATTCCAATAGTTCTTTCGGGGCTGTCTGCTCCGCAGTTCCATCCTCAAAAAGCCAGTAAGCTTCTTCAGAAGCAATTCCTGGCCGAACAATTATGCAGGCTGTATGATTTTCAAAAATAACTTCCTGAATTTTTTGAATCAAATGATTTAAAAGCTCTAGTTGATTGCAGTCCAGCTCGTTGCCTTGAGAAGATTTCTGAGCCGTATGCCCATTGCAAAATTGATGAAATGCCAGCAGAACTTCATTCCGCAGGTAGTAGCGCTTATCTCCCTGGTGGAGCTGGTATAAAAACTCTCGTAGAGCAGTTTTTTCAGAACTTTCTAGAACGGCGTGCAGCGGTTCAAACATAGGCATCACCGGGTAATTTTGCTAGGGCTAGGCTAACGCACGATATTGGGAATGGGTAGTATTTTTTGCTTAAAATTCGCTTCTAGACGGAGATAGTTTTGTATGCAATTCGTCAGGCTCTATCGCTCGATATAATCCATTTGATAGAGAGGCGAAGCGTGGAGGCTATTTGAAAAGTTGATTTTTTGTGCACATAGTTCATAAAAATCCACCCTGTCAAACTTCTTTAAATTACCTCTTAGAAATATCGGAAATATTGGAAATTCAGGTCAGTCCAGTATGATAACGAGTGTTATTTATAACGTCGATAGTTATGCTCGCTTGTACCTTGATCAAACCAAAGCTCCGAGTGGAGATTTTTCTGTTGCGAAGTGGCAGAAAAATCTCCGTTCAGGGTTCTGCAAGATCTGAGTCTGTTCAATTTGGTTGCGGCAAAGAGAGAACCGTGGGCTCAACACCAAGCTCTCTCTTTGCCGCAACCAAATGAACCGGAGTATTAACTATGGCCCAATTTCTATTTATTACCGATCTGGACAATACTCTGGTCGGAGACGATGCCGCGATGAAGCAGCTCAATGCGAAATTGCTGCATCACCGAGACACCTACGGTACTCAAATTGTCTACTCGACCGGGCGATCGCGCACCTCTTACGAAGCCCTCTATCAGGAAAAGGGTCTGATTCCCCCGGATGCTGTTGTCAATGGTGTAGGTACGGCCCTCTACATTGGTGAGCAGGAGAAGCCCCATACCCCCTGGTCAGAACGGTTACAAGAGGGATGGGATCGCGATCGCATCCAGGCTATCACCGCCCACTTTTCAGACCTCACACCTCAGCCTGCCAGTGAACAAAATCCGTTCAAAATCAGTTTCTTCTTATCACCCGAAATCGCTCCTACCCTCGTACCCGAACTGGAGCGCCAACTTAAAGCAGCCGGGTTCACGGTCACCATCATCTATAGTGGTAGCCTCGACCTGGATATTCTCCCCATCCAGGCCAACAAAGGGCTAGCAATGTCCTACCTGCAGGAACTTTGGCAGGTGCCCTCCAACACAACGGTAGCCTGCGGCGACTCCGGGAACGATCGCGCCTTTTTCGAACGTCAGGACGAACGGGGCATTATCGTCGGTAATGCGATGCAGGAACTCCTGGAGTGGCATCACGCGAATCCCTCTCCTCACCGTTACTTAGCCCAAGCTTCTTACGCCGCAGGCATCCTGGAAGGGCTGAACCACTTTGGGCTGATTTAGAGCCCTTTAAAGCGAATTGATAGAACCAGGCTCCTATTGTTGTAAAAACTGGGAGCCTGGTCTGGTGCAAAGCTGACTCTGCAAAGCTCTTTATGGAGGGTATCTAGAAAAGTACTCTACAACTCAGCCTGAGAATCTGCTGCGATCGCTAACAACTTCGGAAACAAGTACACCGTAAACATGGTCCACCCATCCCGGCTATCGACTGTTACCGTCCCACCTAACTGCTCTGCCAGCTTCTGTACCAGCGCCAACCCGAGTCCCGTCCCCTCATGCAACCAGGGGTCATTGGAAGGAATTCGATAGAACCGCTCAAAAATTCGCTCCTGCTCCTCTGCCGGAATTTCGATACCCGAATTGCAGACCTGGATTTGTAAGAAATCAGACCGTGAAAAAACGGCTATCTGGATCTCCCCCTGAATGGGCGTGTACTTACACGCATTGTTTAGCAACTCCCCCACAATCCGCCCCAGATACATAAAGTCACAGGTCAGCGGCGGCAGTGCCGCAGGGATATCAACGGTGAGCGTTTGGGAGCGGGCACGAGTGCGCTCGATAAACGGTTCTGACAGATGATGCAGCCAATCTCCCAAATCCATCGTAGTGAGCAGCAGGGGCTCAGACTCGGCATCCAGGCGCGATAGATCCAGCAAGTCATTAATCAGCTTCAGCTCGCGGTGGCATTCATCCTTCAAAATTTGGAAATACCGCAGAAAGCTGGGAGACTGGCCTCCCTGCAAAAGCCCCATCTCCATGAGCTTGACTTCGAGCATTTCGGTCGCCATTTTGACGTTCGCCATCGGCGTCCGCAACTCATGGGACACACTACTGAGAAACTCATCCTTCAACCGATTGAGGTGAGCCAGATCCTTCACCTGAGCCTGGGCTGCTTCATAAAGGCGGGCTTGGCGAATGGCGATCGCACACTGATTAGCAATCTGCTCCACCAGGCGAACCTCCAGTTCGTCAAACGGTTCCGGCCCCGCTCGGTACAGCCATAGGTCTCCCATCACAATGTGGCTATCAATTAAGGGGCAGGCCAACACACTGTAATGCCGTTCTCCGTCATACAGGTTTGCCAGCGGCTCATTATCAAGAGCCCTCCAGCAAAAATGCACCGTTCTGCCCTGCATCAGTTGAGCATAAATTTCGGGGAAGTCTTGCAGGTAAATGACAGGCGCACGGGCAGAGGGTCCCCCCTCCGCCAGGTACTCGTATTGGATGGTAGAAGTCTGCCGCTCCAGGTCATACACACTGGTATCACAGGAGCTAATGCGCAGCTCTGTCGTTAGCTCTCGCACCACTTTTTGGAGAATCTGCTGCTCATCCAGACTATCCCGCACCTTGTCGGTGATGCCTTTCAGGAGAGCCTCAAAAGCATTGGCCTGTTGCAACCGCTCAGTGCGTTGCTGCACCATGGTTTCTAGTTCCACATTCAGCCGCTGTGCCCAGGCATAGAGTTCCGACTGCTGAACGGCAATGCCCACTTGAATGCCCAGTTGTTGCAGAAACTCCTGTTCCCAGGCTTGCCACTGCCGGGGAGCCTGACACTGATGGACAATCAGCAACCCCCACAACTCTTGCCCAGCCAGAATGGGGACTACCAAATTGGCTCGAACGTTGAACTGTCGTAAAAGTTGCCGATGGCAGGGGGCGATCGCAGCCAGTTCTACATCCTGAATACCAGAGCAGCGGCCCTGTCGGTATTGCTCTACATACGATACGCGGAAGCAAGGGTCATCGTAGGTCTGCGACAGAATGCTATATTCAGGCCGCAACACCGACTCCACCCGAAAAATGCCACTCCAGTTCGGCTCAAAGCGGTACACAATTACCCGATCGGCCTGAAATAAGTCCCGTACTTCATCCACCGTAGTCTGCAACACGTCATCCAGCTCGAGAGACTGCCGGATGCGCTGGGTAACATGCAACATGACCTGATGACGATGGGCTTGCTTCTGTTGTAGATATTCAATTTCTTTGCGGGTCGTAATATCCTGTAGGGTGCCAAAAAGATACCGGGGTTGTGAGGAGTTACCCTGCACGAGTTGGCCGTTCATCACAGCATGGCTCACCGAGCCGTCCGGCAACAACAACCGAAACTCCAGGTTACAGGGAGAGGCAAAGCCGATCGCCTCCTCAATCCAGGCTTGCAGAGTGGCCTGATCCTGGGGATGTACTCGCTGTACCAAAGTTTCAAAGGAAAACGTGACAGCTTGATGGGGCAACCCTAAAATCCGCAGCGTTTCTTGGGAAGCAGTCAGTTGCCGAGAAGTCAAATCCAGAGACCAATCGCCAATTTGGGCGAGTCGTTGGGTCCGGATGAGGGTTTGCTCGCACTGCCGGAGATGTTCCTCAGTCTGTTTTTGTTTGGAGATGTCGGTATTGGCAAAAATACAGGCGATCGCTTTTCCCTGAGAGTCAAAAATGGCAAAGATCCGCGACAACGTATGCAATGCCGTGCCATCTGAACGGCGGTACGTCATTTCCAGATCTGTCACCGCTTTGCCATTAAGCGCAGCCCTGATTCGTTCAGTAATGGCCGACTGATCCATGGTGTGGGCCAGCAATGACCAGACTGGTTGACCGCAAATATCGGAACTGTAGCCAAGTAACGATTCACAGGCTGCATTCCAGAACAGCACATTCCCATCCAAATCAATGAGAAAAATCGCATTGGGCGAGCGTTCAACCGCTTGTCTAGAGTAATGCAATGCCAGCGAGCAGAGGAATTTTGAAGAAAAGTCGGGGGTCAACCCCAAAAACTCTTCCCGGTGCCCATAATCCTCCAGGGCAGGCTCCTCCAAGACACGCAGCCATGGCCGTTGTAGCGTCGTGTTCTCCTGCCTCAAGCTAACTGAATCGGAGGCATCTTCCAGGGAAGCACCCTCCACCTTCCACTGCTGCTCAAGGCTCACTTCACCTAGAACATCCGCAGGGGTCAACACCTCCAGCACTGTGCCGTCAGCGGCAATCACGGGCAAGTATTGCACCCGGTTTTGTCGAAAGAGGGTTACCAGTAAAGGAATATTCAGTCGTTGCTCCCATGGCAGGGTTGGGACTGAAACCTGCATCAGCGATCGCACAGAAAGACTGTTGGCTTCCTGCCCTCCAGCTATTGCCCGCAGCATATCCGCTGCAGTAATTAACCCGAGCAACCCCTTGGGCTCCCCCACCAGAATACATTCCACCCCCTGCTGCATCTGAGCGATTACATCCGCCCCGGTTCCGTACACCGACACCCACCCATATAAGGGAGGAAATGCAGCGAACTCATCCTCACCTATGGTAGAGACTTGAGCCATCCTATTCCTGAGTTCGACAGTAATCCACGTTCAATCTGTCCAACAATCCCGTCTACGCCGAAGATGCAGACATACCCCTCCAAGACAGAACACACCCGCTCAGCGCCACCAATGGCTTAGCTCCCTGAGGTCATAGCCTGGATTACCGCTTCCTGGCTCACTCGCTCGTAAATCGTTTTGAGGTAGCTCATGACAACCTGTGGCGAAACACCGCTAACAGTCCCTAACAACTCTGGCGTTAAAGGTAATGTACCCAATAAATCTAGAACTGTTTCGCTTCCTGGGTTGGGAGCAATAACAACCAGGGAAGGCTCAAGTTGATGGTGATATTGCCAGAACTGAGCCAGATCCATTTCAGGTAGAGACTGGGTCGAAGCCGTTTCAGGTTCCGCTGTATCTGCGCTCTGCCCCTGGCGCAGCTCTCGTAAAGCGCTCAGCAGTTGCTCTTTGGTACGCCCTCGCAGTTGAAACAGAACAAAAGGATCTTCGCTAAAGCGATCGCCCAAGGTATAGTAGACCGCACCGATGTGCTTACAGGGGTTCGCCGGATCCGGACAGGTGCAACGGCTATGAATATCAAATTTTGTAAAGGGAAACAAACTTAACCCGTTGGCCGTAAACACGTCTTCAATATTGTGAGGCATTTCCCCAGCCAACAGCTTTGCCGTATAAAACGCTTGCTGAGAGAGTGATTCGATAATATATCCCCACTGTTCGTCGTCGAAGGAATCCAGGTGAAGCACCACCTTGTAGGGTTCTGGGGCGGTCCCCTGCACCAGCGCATGCACCTTGTAACCCCGAAACTCAATTTTCAGTACGTGGCCTTCCCGGGCATAGTTGCGGGCTCGGGCTAGGCGTCGCACCCAGCCAAAGGATTCCAACACATCGACCCATCGTTGTGCCCACCATTCCCGATTGGATTGAACCCCTGCCTCAGTCATGCAGCCATACCCATGACATTTAATTCTGCATCTACAAACCTCTATCACTACTCAAACGCGATTCCTCAGGATTTTCAACGGGAAAAGAACAGGACTGCTAAAAATTGTCATCAATCTTTGCCGTAATTACCCTGAGAAAAATCAGGTCTAAGGTTAGCGAGATAGGCGCTGAACACGTGCCCCTTCAACCTTATGCCCCAGAAACCGCTTTCCCAGTGTTTCCTCCAGGTATCCGCAAATTTTCCCATGCACGTTCTGTGCATAGTTGTGAACATAAATGTAACAATGGATCCAATTAGAAATATGTCTTGGGTCAGATTTACCTTATGATCTTTAACTCTGACGGAACAGAATTCTTTGCGAGCGGCAGCAGGGAGGAGCGGCAGGCCAACCAACTGCTGCAATACCTCCAGCACCAATCTCCAGAAATGCTAGGACGAGTCGCCCGCTCGGTCAGCCCTGAAATCAAGGAAATCATCTCCCAAAACGTACAGGGATTGGTGGGAATGCTTCCGTCGGAAGCCTTCAACATGCAAATCACCACCGACCGAGAAAATCTTGCAGGGCTGTTGGCTTCGGCCATGATGACTGGATACTTTCTGCGACGGATGGAACAGCGAATGGAGTTGGAATCTAGCATGGCTAGTTCCTTTTCCCTTCGCGATGATGATGACAATCGTCCTGACTAAATTAGGTCAAGGGTTAATTTGGGCACAGAGCCCACGAAAAATGTAACGGAAACGGGCTCTAAGGAGGTTTCTGCATAAGAATCTACCCAGGATGTTGGTGCTTTGCCCGCTTCGCGGGCAAAGCACCAACATCCTGGGGGTAATTTCATTGTTGGAAATCTCCTAAGCTCTAACCCATCTGATCCACTGGGAAGGCCGTAGGCCGTACTGTAATCGAGAGAACTCGGCCTTCTCGGTTTACTTCTAGCTGAAGGCGATCGCCCACTCGTACGCTTTCCACCTGTTCCTGAACCTCTGTTGAGGTTTTTACGTCGACCCCATTAATCTTTACAATTACATCTCCCGCTTGGAGCCCGGCTTCCTGAGCTGGTGTTTGCTCCATCACTTGTACAATCAGCACGCCTTCATCCACTTCAATCTTGGCGGTAATCTCAGTTTCCTCTGCCACGCGGCGCTTGATGTCGGGAGTCAAATCAATCATTTGTATCCCTAAATAGGGATGCTGGGCATTGCCGTTAGAAAAGAGCTGCTCTGAAATACGCTGGGCCGTTTCGATGGGAATGGCAAACCCCAATCCCTGAGCGTTGGCCCGAATGGCCGTGTTAATTCCAATGACTTCACCCCGGTCATTCAGTAGCGGTCCTCCCGAATTACCAGGGTTGATGGCCGCGTCAGTCTGAATGAACCGCACGCGGCGATCGGGCACCCCTACCTGAGAGCTACTGCGACCTGTGGCGCTGATAATGCCCGCAGTGACGGTATTGTCGAGGCCCAAAGGGTTGCCGATGGCGATCGCCCACTGCCCCGGAATCAGCGCTTCGGAGCTACCCAGGGTCACGGTTGGAAGATTTGTCGCATCAATTTTTACTGCCGCCACATCCGTCACCGGGTCAACCCCAACCACTTGGCCTTCCAGCACCCGTCCATCCTTCAGCGTTACCTGCACCTTATCAGCCCCTTGCACCACATGGGCATTGGTGATGATGTGGCCTTCTTTGCTAACAATGAAGCCTGAACCAGTGCCCTGTTCAATCCGCTCGGGCATGGGCATCTCCTGCTCCCCGAAAAAGCGGCGGAAAAAGGGGTTTTCAAGTTCACCCGGTCCGTTGCCGCCAACCTTACGTGAGGAGTCAATCCGCACCACAGCCGGGCCAACCCGTTCTACAGCCTCCGCTATAAAATTGCGGCTTTGTGGAGCAGATGCAGCTGGCAACGATGGCAGCGTTATATCAGTCTGGCTCGTAATAGCGCGTGCTACTGGCTTTGGGCTTAGAGCCATAGGCTGTTCTGGTTGTCGCAGCGCGTAAAGCCGATATCCACCTACCAATCCAGTTGCGATACCCGCGGAAAGAAGGGTCAGGTATAGTGCCACTTGTTTCATAAAGCAATGGAAGGGGTGGATAAAGTTGCGGATAAATTGAACGTTTGCTTCTAATCACGGTTTGTAGAAGGGTCCGCTAGACTGAAACCATTGAGGTAGCTCTACAGAAGAGCTTTTACTTCCCCAAGATAGTTTCCTCCTAATGGTAACGAACATCCTTCTTTTCCTGATGGTTCGGTCCATAGTTTGGAGTGATCTAACTCATAACCAGGAGCGCTAGCCCATAGCTCACCTGGTTTAATTGTGGCCCCCGTCTATTCTGACTCACCTCTGAACGATCTATGACTTTGCTTCCCCGGTTTGTTTCACTTGCATTCGGTCTGGTTACCTTAGGGACTGGGCTGCTGGCACTGCCACTGGAGGCAATAGCCATACCCGGCTCCCAACGAGTCGCCCAAGCTTCTTCACCGAACGGCGCTCTTTGCCCAGAAGCCGCACTCTCTCGTCTGCGCCGCCACCGCATTGCCACCGGAGAAACTCTGACCTCTCTGGCTCAGCAGTACGATCTGATTCCCGCAACACTGATGGGTTTCAACCCTGTTCTGCGCAACGGCAACGCCCCGGTCGGGACAGAAATTGTGATTCCTCCCTACAACGGCATCCGCGTAGAAGTTCCAGCAGGAAGCACCTGGCGGGACGTAGCAGCAGCTTACGGGGTACGAGCGGATGTCCTCTTTGAGGTGAATGGCTGTACCCAAAACGCCCCCAGGGTTGTTTTCATTCCAGGGATCAACTGGGCTCCGACACCTGTAGCTCAGGTGGTTGAATCTAACCCAACGTTGTCCCGCTACCCGCTGCCCAATGAGGCGGAGGTCGTCACAGGTTACGGTTGGCAAGTTAATTTCTTGACCAGTCAGATGGCCTTCCACAGTGGGGTAGATTTACAGGCGGCTGCAGGAACCCCAGTGTTGGCCGCCCAAGATGGCACCGTCGCCTTCGCCTCAACCCAGGGGAACTATGGCAATTTAGTGGTGCTCAATCATGCAGGCGGACTACAAACCCGCTATGCCCAACTGGCGACGATTGATGTTGCAGTGGGACAAACGGTTAGAAGAGGCGATCGCCTGGGTACGGTCGGGCAAACGGGGGATGCCTCCACTCCTCACCTGCATTTTGAGGTTCGCTCTAACTCTAGCCTAGGCTGGGTAGCCGAAAGCCCCACCCAATTCTTTCCCAGCATGGAAGTAGGACGCTGAACGATTACAACCCCAGCCAGTAAGGAAAGGTGCATGGAGCTTTTGGTTCCACGCACCTTTCTTTTTAGGCCAGAGTCAAAAAACTACGAGGCAAGTGCCATGTCGGATGAGGCATTCAGGAAACGTTCGAGATAAAGATAAACCCCTTCATTGGCCTGAAAGGAAATACTAATGTGATCGACAGCTTGTTCCACGGCCAAGATGTCGACCTGATAGTGCGGCATGATCAAAAAATTGAGCCAATCGGCAATCTCAGAAAAGGGGACATGAAGCCGTCCTAGACAACATCCATCAACCAGTTCTGTAGAAAAGCAAGGACTTGGGTGCATCTTAAACCCCTTATATGCTCAACCTGAACTATCTTGCATCACAAATAGTACATTTGAACTTATTATTCACAAGTTCTCTCAATCCGGCAAGAGAGATTTTCTAAAGAATTTACACAACTCTTAGTTTTCGGTTCTGCCCAATTGCGGCCCCATGGCGACACTAAGATTCAGCCGAGCCCAACTTTACAGAAATTCATTTGACAAAAATTGGCAAAACGGTAACATTAAATACAGAAAGCATTTTTCTTTCTTGCCTAAAGCCTGGCTCGTCATCTGTAGTAAGCCCTTTTGGTCCTGCTTTTCTACAATGAGTCGTTGTCCTCTCTTCATCCAGGTTGGTTCCCAAGGATTTGTTTTCGTTTCTTAAGAGGTGACTATGGAACTTCACTATCGCGGCGCGGCTTACAGTGCTCCAGACACAGGAGTGGAATTTTCTGAAGGTGATGTTATTGGCCAATATCGGGGAGCGGCGTTGAAAGCTCACCGGCTTAACAATGCCCCCAGTGAAACAGCCAAACCCCGGATGAAATATCGCGGGGCCTGGGTACAGTAAATCTCTTGAGAGATTTTGAAGTTTTCCCTAAAGTCTCTGCCTATAGTTTTGTGGATGTAGCGAACTCAACACCCCGAGAGGGGTGTTTTTCTTTAGGCTAATTTTCTTCGAATGCCAATATAGGCTCAGTTTGGGCAAGCTGAAGTGTCCATTTTGGCATGTGCGCAGCACACGCCAAGAAGGGCGTTTTCGAGCGCCGCATATGGCGTGACATTCGAAAACGCCCTTCATTCAAACTCAGCAATTCTCAGTATGGGTATCAAAGCCAAGAGTTCACGCCCTAGGGGCGTGAACTCTTGGCTTTGATACCCGAAAACCGCGCGCCAAAGGCGCGCGGTTTTCGGGCCTGATTTCAAAATGAGAATTGCTGGTTCAAACTGCTGAATTTGGCTCTTTCAAAAAACGGCCTGAACAAATGGCGATAGAATGCTGGAACGTTTGAAGCTCAATTTTTTTTATGACAGAAGACATTAGGATGATTGGCAAAGTGGTAGGAATTTCTGCCCTTTTGGCAATCGCCATTCGTTATGGAGCCCCCCTGGTTACCTGGCCAAGCGGTGCTCCAGTGGTGGTTACTTTAATTGTATTGCCCTCTATACTGGTGGGTCTGCTTCTTTTCTGGCGGGGACAGCAAGCATGTTAGGGGCGATCGCCGGAGACGTTGTTGGCTCCGTTTATGAATTTAATAATTACCGTTCCAAAGACTTTTCGCTTCTCCAGGCGACCTCCACCTTTACGGATGACACGATCCTGACGGTTGCCGTTGCAGATGCGCTGCTCACAGGCGTGGACTATGTCACTGCCTTCAAGCAGTATTACCAACGCTATCCCAACCCCTGTGGCAGCTATGGTGCTCGCTTTGCTCAATGGGCGGCCTCCAGCACACCCGAACCCTACAACAGTTGGGGAAATGGCTCAGCGATGCGGGTCAGCCCCATCGGGTTTGCTCTAGATACCCTGGAGGCGGTGCTACACGAGGCAGAGCGAAGTGCTGCCGTTACCCACAACCATCCTGAAGGAATTAAAGGGGCACAAGCAACTGCAACTGCCATTTTCCTAGCACGCCAGGGGGCGTCTAAAGCAGACATCAAGGTTCATGTTGAAACAATTTTTGGTTACGACCTGAGCCGTAAGCTGGATGACATTCGTCCGGTGTATCGGTTTAATGAATCGTGCCAGGAAACCGTCCCCGAAGCGCTGATTGCATTTCTGGAAGCAACGGATTTCGAGGATGCCCTGCGTAATGCAGTATCTCTAGGTGGGGATAGCGATACGTTAACCTGCATTACGGGCGGTGTTGCCGAGGCGTTTTATGGGGTGCCGGAGGCGATCGCCCAGGCCATTCTTGATCGGCTTGATCCCTTCCTGCGTCAGAAAACAGAAACATTCCGGCAGCAGTTCGGGACTCGGATGCCTCGTCAATCCAATAACAGAAACGGATGGGCTGTGTGAGGCAAAGCATTCGGAATAAACCTTTAGACAATCGTGAAATGTTTGCTCTGAATGCTTCGCCCTTGGCCTTCTACCTTCTATGGCCTACCCCTCTGCCTTCTTACGAAACCGCATTCGATAGACAGGCTTATCTTGCTCCAATGTGAATATTTCTCGTTCGGTCATGACTGGAAATGGGTTGGGAGTTTGTTCAGGAATGCCGGTCTCGCGCTGGAAGATGGGGTGTTCGTGGAAGCGATCGCCCATTTCCAGTAACACTTCCTCCACATCAGATTGTAAAAAGACTTCGCCGCTGGGGATGAGGAATTGGGCGATCGCCCCCACAACTTCAGGTTGAATAACTCGGCGCTTCTGGTGGCGCTTTTTAAACCAGGGGTCAGGAAACTGTACAGCGACCTTTTGGAACACCCCGACTGGTAGTGAACTTAGTAGGGGGTGTAGAGCATTATTGGCGTTGCAAAAGAGGTAATGCAAGTTTTTCAGACCGGCTTCTTGACATGCATCGTTAGCCCGGATAACCAAAGGTTCACGAATTTCCAGCCCCAGGAAGTTCCAGTCAGGTTGTTGGGCCGCCATTTCTAAAAGGAAGCTACCCCGTGCACAACCAATGTCAAGCAGCAGCGGCTGTTGGGGCGAGGCATAGATTTGTGACCAATTCGGTGGCTGAATCGGAGTCTGATATTTCTGACTAAGAGGGTTTACGTGCTGCCGTACTCGAACGATTGACAAATTTCATCACTCCTGTTGAAAATAAGCCTTTTCCAGGCTACAGCAATTTTCTGACACCTATATATAGCGGGTGTATCCCACTTTTACAAAAGTGGGATACACCCTACATAGCTATAACCCTTTCCAGCAATTCTCATTGTGGGCTTCAACGCCAAGAGTTCGTGCCTTACGGGCACGAACTCTTGGCGTTGAAGCCCGAACTGCTCGCGTGGAGCGAGCGGTTTTCGGGTTGGATGCCAAAATGAGAACGCAGAAATGTTGATTTAACTGACTTCAAACCGGCCGGAAAGTGCCCAACCTAACCACACAATCCAAAAGAGTTGGTGAAGGATAACAATGGCCCAAAATTCAATCTGATAGGACTCTTTTCTGCTTTTATGGCGAAGTTTTCGCTGGGCAACGAAGCCTCCTACCCATCCACCCGCGAATTCTAGAACATGCAATGTTCTTTCTGGAATTCTCCGGGTTCTTCGTTTGGCAGAGGATTTATCGTTGGCATAGCAGGCAAAGGTTAACAAGCTCATTCCGGGATAGAGCAGGAGGGGCAACATGTTCATGGTCAACCAGGCAAAATGTAGGGACCCCGCCAGCGGCAGAATGGAAAGCAGCAAGAGCTCGACTACAGGAAAAGAGAATTTAGGCGGGTGTCGAGAAGATTCTGGAGACGGCTTACACCGTGCCCCTTGAATAAAGGCATTTTGTGCACGAAGCTTACCTTCTTGAAGCGTTGAATAGTAATAGATGACGTCTCCAACTTGCGGTCGACGTGTTGAATCTTTTAATTCAGAAATATGCAGAAAAACATCCTGGCTGCCATCAGCAGGGCGAATAAATCCAAAACCCTTTGCATCTTTCCAGGCTGTCAGTTGTCCCTTCTGGAGAACAGACATAGCACACCTTCACGGCTATACTCCTTACTGTAGGTTTCCCTAGCCTAAAAAAATATCTAAAACTCTTTCTTTTTGTCGTAATTCATTCCAACAATATTCTTTTGACAAGACCAATTTTCGTGATTGAAGGGCACAGAAAATCAATCTTTTCAAATAGCTTTTGAGAGCTCGATTTTGATAGTAGATCTTGCCTGTAAAATCATCTCTTTAACGAGCGTTGCGTTCAGCAATCAGCACATCTGCTAGATTTTCGGGAATGCTGTCCAGATCGGTGTAGCCATTGGAAGGAAGGATTGGGGAGCGGAAGGTGTAGGACGGTTCGCATTCGCCGGAGTCATACACCTGAATAATCCACTCATCGGGTAAACCTTCAAAGCCAATTTCGACAACGTACCAGTCCTCTCCTAGGGGGCGAGCGCTGCGAATGGTAAACCATTCTTGATACTCAAGCGAAAGGCTCCAGGCGTCCAGGAGAAAAGCAAGTGCTTGTTGTCCCGCCTCGTTTGCTGTGAGCTGCATAGGATCAGGATGAGATAAATTGCAACGTATTACAGACCTGATGATCGGCCTCGCTCATACTTATCTTCATACTTACATCAGTCTTTATCGGGCTGTCACAGTCCGAAATGATTTGTGAGATTGCCTCAGGCTAAGGCTCAAAGGTGATGTAAGCCTTTCCAATCTCAATTTCAACATAAGCTGGACCTTATCTACATTCTGCCTGTGCAGCTTCATATTGAACCGGTATAAGTAAGCTCAACCCAAATGTTTTTTTATACATTAGTTCGGACGGTTTTTCTGAAACCCTTGATTTTGCGTGTGCGAAGCGCACGCAAAATCAAGGGTTTCAGAAAAACTGTGCAGAGTATTGTTTATAGCAACTTATAGCAAATATCAAAGCTGGTTAAAAAACCATTACACATTATGGTTCTTTAACCGGAGATCGCATTGAAGCTGGGAAGCAAAAACTGCTGCGATCGCGTTCAGGACTGTGATGCAGGAGCCGAAACATTTTGAGGTTTCTGCTGGAGAGCGTGGAGCAAGTCTTCTGTTGTAAAGGGCTTAGCCAGAAAGCGACTAAAACCAGCACGTTCTGCTTCAGCGATCGCATCCACGGAACTCAATCCACTCATCGCAATAGCATAAACTTCGGGGTGTATAGATTTCAGGATAGGAATGGTTGCCAGACCATCCATTAAGGGCATCATTACATCCATTAAGACGCAGTGAATCTCGTTGTAGTGCTCGTTAAAAAGGGCGATCGCAGCCTCTCCGTTATGGGCTGTAAGAACGCGGTAATTGTAGGTTTCCAGGGTCGTTCGCGTAATTTCGCGAATGGCTTCTTCATCATCAACGATTAAAATTAACTCCTGCTGGCCGAAGAGCAAATCTAGAGCATTCTCCATCTGAGTGGGTTCCACATCACAGGCTGGCAAAAACACTTTAAACTCGCTGCCGTGATTGACCTGGCTCCGAACATCCACAAAGCCCTCATGGCTTTTAACAATGCCCAGTACAGCCGACAATCCTAGCCCGGTGCCCTGCCCTAATTCCTTAGTGGTGAAAAATGGGTCAAAAATTCGATGGAGAACATCGGATGTCATGCCAGTGCCGGTGTCTGATACCGAAACCACGACATAGGCCCCTGCCGATCCATCTAAATAACGACGAGCCTGACGGTCATCTAACCACAGATTTTGGGCCGTAATCTCTAATGTGCCGCCTTGAGGCATTGCATCTCGGGCATTGACACAGAGATTCATGAACACCTGATGCAGTTGGGTCGCATCCCCCAACAGGCTCCAGAGACTTGGGTCGATTTCGTTGCGAATAATGATCGACTTGGGGAGCGTCTGCTCCAAAATTTGCGTCACCTCATCCAGTAAGTAATTGAGCTGGAGGCTGACCCGCTGGCCCTCAACCCCACGGGCAAAGGACAGAATTTGTTTTACTAGATTAGCTCCCCGATGGGCACTGGTCTCCAGAGTCTCCAAAATGCGTCGGGTGTCGTCGTTCAACGCAGGAAGCTTCATGGGTAGCAACTGTGACACTACCAGCATGGGTGTCAGGATGTTGTTAAGGTCATGGGCAATCCCGCTGGCCAGAGTTCCCAAGCTCTCTAAGCGCTGAGCACGAAGAAATTGGGCCTCTAATTGTTTCTTCTCGGTGATGTCCATGTGGATACCCATCATTCGCCGGGGGCATCCCGCTTCATCATGAAAGGCGCTACCTTTGATGGCAATCCAACGAGTATCGCCCTTCTCGCCCACCATACGGAATTCGGTATCAAGCACCTGGCCGTGGTTAACCGTTCGCCACAGTTCTTCGTTAGTGCGATCGCAATCCTCTGGGTGAAGGCTTTGCAACCAGGTGTGATAAGAACCAGCAAAAGAACCAGGACGCATTGGCCCCAGGGAATGAGGATCACGGCTCCAGATGAAGGTATCGGTTTCCAAGTCCCACTCAAAGGTGCCGATTTTTCCAGCCTTCTGAGCAAGCTCCAGGCGTTCCTGAATGCGTTGCCGCTGCTCTACTTGCTGGCGTAGTTGGTCGTTGGCCTCTTTTAACTCTGCTGTACGTTCCTGTACTCGGTTTTCTAAGACTTCGTTGGCTTCCCGCAGGGCTTCGGCTGCCTGTTTACGTTGGATGGCATACCGGAGCGATCGCACCAACAACTCCTGGTTCACCTGGCGCTTCAGCAGATAATCTTGCGCGCCGCGCCGCACTGCTTCTAAGGCCAAGTCCTCATCGTTAGTATTGGTCAGCACCACGATGGGAAGGCTGGGCCTGGCCTGGATTAAAGTATCCAACGAATCCAGGCCCGTACTGTCCGGCAGGGTCAGGTCCAGGAGAGCCACATCCACGGGTTCGGCTTGGAGGTGGGCGATCGCCTCCCCTAATCGCTTCACATGAGTTGAAGTAAACCGCTGGTGCAGCGTGCCTTTCAGGGTTTCCTGAAGCATGCGAGCTTCTGCAATGTTGTCTTCTACCAGCAGAACGTTAACCCCCGCTGGATTTGGCCCCATCGAATTCATTGCTGCTCCCCATGACTCAGCGGCAGATCGGGTGGGGGCAGTATCGCTGTTTCTAACCAAAATTCCTCAATCCCCCGGACAATCTTGAATAACTGGGCCAGGTTGCGTGATTTAGAGATGTAGCAGTTGACGTGCAAATCGTAGCTTTTGAAAATATCCTCTTCACTGCGCGAGGTAGTCAGCACAATGATGGGAATGTGCTGTAAATCCGGGTCTGCTTTAATCTCTGCCAGTACCTCCCGGCCATCTTTTTTAGGCAAGTTCAAATCCAGCAGGATGAGGTCGGGGCGGATAGCCGCCTCGTACTCCCCATCCTGCCGCAGATAGGTCATCGCCTCCATCCCATCACGGGTTACCACCACCTCACAGGCGGCTGACGTACTCTTCAGCGCTTCCTGAATAAGGCGGATGTCGCCCCGGTTATCTTCGACTAAAAGGATAGTTTTGAGCCGTGCGTCCGTTTGCATGGTTGCGATCGCGCCCCCCTACTGGAATCGTGAAATAGAAGGTAGCCCCTTCGCCCAGGGCTGCATCTACCCAAATCTGCCCCCGATGGCATTCAACAATCTTCTTGCAAATCGCCAATCCCATACCAGAACCAGGGTACTCGTCCCGAGTATGTAGCCGTTGGAAGATCACAAAGATCCGTTCGGCAAATTGTTGATCAAAGCCAATACCGTTATCCTTCACCGAGAATAACCAGTCTTCATCCCGCCGCTGTACCCCAATATGAATTTGCGGTGACTCTTCGGGTTTACGGAATTTGATGGCATTCCCCAGCAGGTTCTGGAACAACTGCATCAGTTGGGTACCATCCGCAACAATGGTAGGCAATGGATCATAGGTAATGATGGCTCCGGTTTCGGCAATGCGGTTTCGGAGGTTGCCCTGAGCCTGTTCCAACGAAGTTTCCAGATGAGTCAGTTCCCACTCGATGCCCTTTAAATCGACCTTGGAGTAAGCCAGAACGTCATCGATCAGGGTTTGCATCAGGCTGACACCATCTACGACGAAGCCGATAAATTCCTTCCCATCGTCTCCCAGCTCTGCGTCATACCGCATTTCTAGAAGTTGAACGAAGTTCGCAACCTGATTTAGAGGTTCTTGTAAGTCATGCGATGCAACGTAAGCAAACTTCTTCAGTTCAGCGTTCGAGCGCTCCAGATCTTGGGCTAACAACGCCAGTTCTTCCGCCTGCCGCAGGATGATGTTGACGATCGCTTTCCGTAATTCCAGCACCGCTTTCACCTCTACTGACTTCCAGGGCAGAGATTTCAGCCGCACCGTTTCCTTCCACAGATCAAAGGACTTGCGGGGGCAAAGGCGCATATGCCCATCCGTATCCTTGAGCTCGTAAGCATTGTTGGGATCGCCGCCCCAGTTCACGGTCTGAATCACTTCTGGGCGGAACCACAGCACATAACTGCGCTTCGAGATAGGAATGGCTAACAGACCGCTTGCTACGTTCTTGAACCGTTCTGCATCCGAGTAAACCAGGGGCAGCGCATTGGTCGAGAACACCTCTCCGTCTACGGTTTTGTTCAGCCATTGCACCAGGAAGTTGAGTTCCTCCTCAGGGGGCGTTTGGCCCAGGGTTGTCCAGTGGCCGTTGAAGCAGATAGCGGCCCCTTTCGCATCGACCAGATCGAGCAAGTTTGGATCGCGACGGATCAAGCCATCAATGAAATAAGCCTCCTCGGACATGGATTCCACCAGGGCAGACTGCACCTGGGAAACTTTTGTGCGGTAGTTATAATCCGCCTCCTCTTCACGGGTAGAAATTTCAGCAAAAATCACCCGTCCCAGAAATTCACACGCCTTCCGCAATTCGTAGGGCACCAGTTTAGGGGTGCGGTGATGACAGGCGATCAGCCCCCACAGTTTCTCATCCTTCATGAGGGAAATGGTGAGAGATGCCCCAACACCCATGTTGTGTAAATACTCCAGGTGACAGGGGTAGGGGCTACGGAGGATGGACAGCGTAAGGTCAGTGGGCTGCTCCGTCATGGGGTTGGTGGTGGGATAGAGATCCACCGCATCCGCTGCCGCATCGGGAATGACCCGTATCCAGTTGGACAGGAACATTTTGCGGGCTGTCGTGGGAATGTCTGACTCCGGATAGTGCAAGCCCAGGTAAGACTCCATGGCATCGATTTTGTCTTCAGCGACGACTTCCCCATGCCCGTCATCGTCAAATTTGTAGAGCATGACACGATCGAAGCCCGTCACGTTGCGCACTTCCCGCACAATCACGTGACAAAAATCTGCCAGGTTAGAGGTCGCTTCCAATTGTTGAATGGAAGCTTTAGCTAGATGATAAAAGCTCAAAAAAGGAATGGTTTCCTGGGTTAGTGCTGGCTCTAATTCCAGCACCAACGTGTTATCAGCGGTGCGGTGGAAGATGGCATCAAATACACTGTATTCATCCCCGGCACGGCGTACCCAAACCTTTGTGGGGTTAATTAATTCCAAATTGTTGTATGCCAAGCCAGCTTTGAAGCGATCGACCTGAAAGGGATCAAGAATTTCGTCTAAAGTTCTGCCTAACACGAATTCAGGTCGGATACCAAAGGCTTTTAGGGTATTGCTGCTAACTTGTAATACGCGCAGACCAGGCTCATCCAGCACCAACAGTACACCGTGAGGTTGGATTTTTGTCAGGTAGTTAATTTGTGGCTGTTTGAGATTGGTTAAATTAATTTCTTGGACGTCAAGATTGACAGCAGCCATAGCCTTCTCCAGGAATAGTGTTTTCTGACGAACGACATAGTTCATACGCGATCGCGAACCCACAACGTTGGTTCACAACCCCAGCGGTTGATTGAATCAATTCAGCACGCTTACAAATCCCACGACCCAATGCAGAGTTCGGATAAACCGGAAATCGATCAATGGGAATTTAGATAAAATTTATTCCACAATTTCAGCCTAATTTTTATGAAGAAACAGGAGGTTTATGGAAGAGGGCGACACAGTCTTACCTCAGCAGCATATCTCAGAAAAAGCTACCACTGCTAATAGGAATTATTAAATAAACCAGAAACTTTTTCAGCACAATAGAGGCCATTTTAACTACATTAAAATGCCCAAAAACTTCTATTCGCTTACAAACAACTACAGTTTTTAATATGAAAAATTAATCACTTAAGTATTCACTCTACAGGTAGCGTTACAATTCCCAACCAAAACTCTTCAATTCGCTTGACGACCTGTGACAAATTCTCTAAGTCATCAGATTTCAATACATAGCAGTTACCCTGAAGTGCATAGCTGCGAAAAACTTGCTCAGCGCGATCGCGTAGCGTAAATACAATGATCGGAATGCGCCGTAACTGCGGATCTGCCTTCATATCGGCCAGAATATTCAGACCATCCGTATCGGTCAGATCACAATCCAACAACACCAGATCGGGCCGGGTTGCTCCCTCATAATTTTCCCGCTTATGCAAAAAGTCAGAGGCATCGGAACCATTGGCAACCGCGACCAATCGATAGCGCTCCTCACTTTCACTGAAAACAGTTGTAATGGTTTCAATATGGTCGGGATTGCCATCAATCACCAAAATTAAACGCTCACCAGCGACATCTAGCATGGGCATTGGCTCACAGATAAACAGTAGTGGCAGTTTGAAGTTTTATAGACGATCAATTTCGATGGGTTTAAGCTGTACTGAATCTATCAACTAAACATTCTCATCTATTAAGAACTAGTTTGAGAAGGATAGACTTCTGTTTTCCCACGAACATCAAACATAAACTTTTTAAACAGATTGTAAGGATATTCATAGCTGATGGGAAAAGCGATCGCTCAAATCCCTAGAAAATTTTCGCTTTCTTATTCGTTCCCAGAGTTTCCGCACGCTTGTCGGGGGCGATAAGTTTCAAACACCAACCTAACGAAGATGCACTATAGCCTTGGCCCAATTTATTAGGGCATTAGGAGCGATTACAGGGATTGTCTTCATAGCTTCTAATGCCCTAACAAGCCAAGCGATAGCAATATAGGTTAGCAAACTTGCATCAATTCTAATTTCCTGCCAAAAGTGTGTTACGGAGGGGTCGTGAGGAGTTGCACTCTAAACAAACGCAGTCATCTAAAAGCACCCATAGATTCTTTTCCTAATGGAGTACACGCTCCTATAACCCAGAAAAAGATGGGAACGATCTTTTCCGATTCTCCCTTTGTTCTCAAGGTTATATCTGGCTGGCATCCGCCCAATCATGAGCAAAAGAGCATGTGAGTGGGCTAAAGCCGTCTCAGTGTTCAGTATCGATATATCCCATCGGTTAGACGAAAATATCGATATCGGTCCTTAGGCTAGGTATATATGCGGAGAAATTGGTAACGCGATCGCAGCTCGTGCATTCGGGTTCAATCCTCTTCGAGGTGCCTATTATCCTTACCATTGAGCCGGCTCCGGTACATTTTCATAGCACGTCGCTGACTTACCAGGGTTCGTAATCACAGCAATTGGAGCATGAGCCAAACTGATTTTCTACCACCCACTATCTTGCTTGTCGAACCGGACAACCGGGTACGACCTCTCTTAAGAGACAATCTCAGTCATTGGGGCTACAGCCTGATCGTGGCACTTGATGAAGCTGATGCCCTGGAACGCACACACAATGGTAGAGAGAACTTTGACCTATTGCTACTCGCACAATGGGACCAGTCCCTTGATTACTTTGTGGACCTTGGCCGACGTATTTGTCAACAGGTTAATCCGTCGGGCTTCATTCCCATTGTCATTATGGCTGAGCAGTTCGGAGCTGAGTTGGAAGGACAAAACATTCAAGTAGGAACGAACGAATATATTGTATATCTGGAGGATGGCCAGCAATTGAAGGATTTCCTCTACCGAATCTGCCCTATTTAAGCCCACCGGCAAGATTGACCTTGTGCTCTTCAGAAGCACAAAATTGGTCTTACCAAAAGTCTTACCAAAAACTGAAGAGTGTTCAAAATGGCTCAACCTTGAGTACTTGGCATTTTGGATTTAATAACTGTAATTCTTTTTGTAGGTGTGGCGACCATGCCGCCACATCTACAAAAAGAATTACAGGTTGTTTTATTTGTGATCCTTAACAGCTTAAGTTTTCCTATGTTTAAAGGTGCTTCGCACCTCCCAATAAATTAAAAGGTTAGCGAGCTCATCCATAGCAAATCATCCCAGGGTACGAAACCGTACTGAACTTTAGAGTTAGAAGAACTATTATCAGCGTGTTTTGCTCAAAACCTGGAGTAACCCACTGGGCGGCTTACTTCAGGTGCATTCGCATTGACCCCTTCTATGAGCCAGCTTACCTTCCTAAATCATTTTGGATTAGAGGGGTAACCCGACTCACCAGAAGCAGTTACGCACAGGGCAGATAACCTCTCGAAAACTCGTCTTAGCGATTCCCTTATTTATCGTTCACCCAACCTAACAGGGAGGGCCAGTGTGCCTGATTCAGACTTTCCACAGAAGATACAAGTACTTGTCGTGGATAGTGATCCGGATTCAAGAGATTTATTGGCAGCATTATTTAATGGCTATGAAGCGAGAACCATCATGGCAGCGAGTGCCAGCGAGTGCCTTGAAAAAATACAGGAATCTCCTCCCGATCTATTAGTATGTGAACTTGCTTTACCCGATGAGGATGGGTATTCCCTCATGGGTAAAGTAAAAGCATTTGAAGCAGCCCAGGGTATTCGGATTCCGGCGATCACCCTGACTGTATATGCCAGTGATGAAGACCGTAGCTTAGCTTTAGCTGCCGGTTTTTCCAGGCACTTGTCCAAACCCTTGGATATAGATGAGTTTCTTGAAGCAGTAACCTACGCTCTGGCACAACCTTAGAACCTTCATAAGAAGCTGGTTGTTCGTGTCAACGTATACGTATAATCAAACTTCTTTGTAGGGTTTTTAAACCACTTTTAGGCTGTTTCTAGGGATGTTTTCACTAACCACAATCATGATGAATGACAACCTGGGAACTTCCATTTTGAGATGAGTTCCTCCAAGAACCACTCAACGACCTTTCGAGGCTTCCATGACCGCTGAGAACCAAATATTAGCAATCTTATCCCCTGACGTTCTACAACAGCTTGAGCCTCATCTCACTTCTGTTACTCTCAACCAGGGTGACGTTGTTTACAGGCCAGGTGAGCCGTTGTCTTACATTTACTTTCCCATTGACTGTCTGTTCTCGATCATCGTCACCATGAGTGATGGATCAACGGCAGAAGTCGGCATTGTGGGAAATCGGGATATGTTGGGGATTAATGCGTTTATGGGCAATATTGTCATTACCCAAACCCAATATTTGGTTCAAATTGCTGGGAGTGCCAAGCGAATTGATGCACAAATTGTGCGAACCGAATTTGAGCGTAATGAAGAATTGCGCGAAGTACTGTTGCGCTATACTCAGGCGTTTTTAGTGCAGGTTTCTCAGACGGCTGCTTGCAACTCCCTTCATGTGCTAGAACAACGACTAGCCCGTTGGCTATTGGGAACCCGGGAACGCATTAATTCCAACACCATTCCTTTGACCCAAGAATTTATCGCAATCATGTTGGGCGTTCGTCGGGCAGGGGTGACATTGGCTGCACAAAAGCTGCAAGAGCGCAAATTGATCCAATATCGCCGAGGTAATGTTCAAATTTTGAATCAGGTTGGATTAGAAGCCTTTGCTTGCGAATGTTTCAAAACCATTCAGGCGGAATACGATCGCCTGCTGGGTGAAAGATTGGAGAATCAGTCATGAATTTGAGAGAAGGAGAGAGGGTACGCCGCATCCGCTTCTCGAGTTTTTACGCCGTCTGATGAGGAAAGACGATTTCTGAAAAGTTGTGTGAACACAACTTTTCAGAAATCGTCATACAGCACTGCGTTGAATACTGCTATAGAAAAGGGCGATCGCCCTTTGCAATCGCCCTGGAGAGGCAAACTTTCTCCCTGAAAAAGGCCAGAGTTGAGAGCCTGTGCTGAAGCAGAACAAACTCTCAATTGCTCATGTCTGCTTAGGCAACAATTTGGACGTTGTTAGCTGTGAGCCCAGGCTGGCCTAACAGACGGGCGAACTGGCCGCCATCTCCGAACCCTGCTGCTGCGCCGTTTTCATTAAAGTAGAGGTTGCCCGATGC
Organism: Leptolyngbya sp. FACHB-8; assembly: GCF_014695575.1. Taxonomy (GTDB): domain Bacteria; phylum Cyanobacteriota; class Cyanobacteriia; order Elainellales; family Elainellaceae; genus Vacuolonema. Next base: position 64,319 of record NZ_JACJOO010000009.1, read on the forward strand.
ACGGCTGTAGATGATCAGACCCGAGCTACGGGCAGCGGCACTATTGGTATTAACGACTTGAACTTGGGCAGCGGTGAGGGTACCAAAGGTAGCCTGGCTCAGCTCGATCCGATCGAAACTACGGTTAAAGTCTTTAATCACATCAACACCCAGGTTGGCAGTGTTAAATGACGTGTCAGACTTGAAGACAAAGGTATCAGAGCCATTGCCACCGGTTAGGCGATCGAGTCCCGCTCCACCAACCAGGCGATCGCCTCCATTGCCACCGTTCAGGAAATCGATTCCCCGTCCTCCATCCAGGGTGTCATTGCCATCCCCACCATTGAGCCGATCCAAACCAGAGGCCACATTGGGAAGGATGCTGGACGTTAGCCCCACAATGTTACCCAAGGCTCCGCCAATTTGGCCCAGGCGGGAAGCGGCTCCTGTGGCCAGATCAATGGTGTACAACGTGGAGTCGGATACTGCAAAGGCCAGGTTTAACCCATTGGCCGTCGAGAGAATATCAAAGCCGCCCAGGTTGTCAAAATCAATACCCAGACTACCGATGGTGGTTAGCGCCCCATCATTGGGTGGGTTTTGTAGGACGAGAACATCTTGAGCCGCGGCAATGTTATAGAGCTGGGTGGCTGTGGTACCTGCAAAGGCATTGGTGTACGCAGCAGCGGTAACGTTGGGGGTCAGGCCAGTGTTGGAGTCAGTGGGGGCGTAGGCGATCGCCGTATCTACTGTGACTTCTCCTGTCTCTACATTAATCCGGTAGTTTTGGCCGTTGCCTCCTACCAGTCGCAGGCGATCGGCCACTGGGTTAAAGTCAAAACCCGAAACAGTGCCACCTTCAAACGACATGTTCAGAGTGCTGGCAAGAGTAGCGGCTCCAGTATTGGCATCAATGGTGTAGAGCTTATTAGTGCTGGAAAGACCGTAGATTAAGCCATTGGCTGGACGAACATCGATGCCCAGCAAGTTGCCATCCACTCCCGTAACTTGAATTTGCTGACTACTGCCAGGACTGTTGGGGTTAAAGGCAATCAGGGTGTTGGCATCGGTCAGAGCGACCATTTGCAACCCACCGTCTCCCAATAGATAGTCATTGCCACCCAAGCCGTTGAGAAGGTCATTACCCTGCCCGCCCAACATTACATCATCCCCTTCACCACCATTGAGGATGTCATTGCCTTGACCGCCCTTCAGCAGGTCACGGCCATTGCCTCCACGCACTACATCATTTGAGGTGCCGCCATCCAGAATATCGTTATCGCCACCCCCATCTAAGGTGTCAAAACCGGCTCCACCAAACAGAGCATCCACCCCGGTTTCACCCGAAAGACTGTCATTACCCGCGCCTCCGTCGAGCAGATCATTGCCGTCACCGCCGCTGAGGGTGTCCCGATTCGAGCCACCCATGAGCTCATCATTTCCGGCACCACCGGAGAGCACATTGTTGCCAATTCCACCATTTCCTGTCAGCGCAACAAGCCCCTGTAATGACAGAGTGCCATTGCCAATCGCACCCAAGCTAGTGGCCGCTCCTGTTGCTAGATCAATGCTGTAAAGAGTGGAATTGGATACGGCATAGGCCGTATTCACTCCATTGTTGAAGGACAAGATGTCAAAGCCGCTCAGGGAATCGAAATTAACGCCTAATTCACCAATAGTTGTCAGCACTCCGTTGTTGGGTGGGTTTTGCAGCACCAGAGTGTCTTGCTCAATGTCGATATTGAACAGTTGGGTGGTCGTGCTTCCGGCAAAGCTATTGAGGTAGGCAGCCGCCGCAACAGTCGGGTTCTCTCCGTTGTTGGTATCTGCTGGATCGTAGGCCAGAGTACCATCCACAATTACCGCTCCCGTATCGACATTGACTCGGAAGCTCTGATCATTGCTACCAACCAGACGCAGGCGATCGGCCACTGGGTTAAAATCAAACCCCGAAATGGCTCCCCCTTCAAAGGGAACGCTGAGGGTGCTGACCAGAGCCGCAGCCCCGGTTAAAGCATTGATGGTGTAGAGCTTGTTCGTGCTGGAAAGGCCATAAATCAGACCGTTAGCCGGGCGCACATCAATTCCAAGTAAGGTACCATCAACACCCGATATGGCCGTTGTCGTCACGGCAGCAGGGTTATCAATTGAAAAAGAGGTGAGGGTATTGTTATTCAAACCGACAAAGCGTACCGTACCATTGCCGCTGAGGCGATCGTCTCCTGCACCGCCGTAGATCGTGTCGTTGCCTGCACCGCCGTAAATGGTGTCATTTTCAGGAGTTCCTGTCAGGTTGTTAGCAGCGGTCGTACCTAAGGTGAATGCCATAGTGATTACCTTTTTCAGTGATAAAGGGTGAACAGAGCATGACAAACTGCGCCCCATTCGATGAATGGAACGACACTGAAGGATGCTTCAGCAAAAAGGAATTGTTATAGGGGCGATCGCCTGTCCCAGATACCCCAATGCTGGGAGTTTTGATTAGATGCCCCGAAGGGACAGGATGGATGCGATCGCCAGGAAGCCCTAGGCTTGAGAGGATGCATAACCCAATTCCCACCGCATCAGGTGAGATCGGTCATCGACAGCAAGTCAACTGTTCTGCCAACCGCTGATGCCCCTCCACGGGGTAGGGGTTGGGTTAGCGAGATGTTACATGCTTAGTACGGAGACGTTGGGATGTTGGCTTTAAAAGAAACAGCAAAAACTGTCACATCTTCTGTCACATTCCATTGTCCACGTTATATCGAGCTTGCGTGAAGAGGAGAAAGGCAGAGCTATGACCCAATTTCTTTCCTCTTCAAGCAAGCCTTGCAAGCGCTGCTATATCAAGAAAACTAGTTCAGATCAAACCTGGAGTTTCCTGTAGCAGGTGCGAGTAGTCACACTTGCCACAGGAAACTCCAGGTTTGATTCAATTAGCGTTCCTTAGATACTTGTATGAGGCATCCCCTCTTACAGGCATCTAACCACGTATCACATCGCTTTTATGCAACTTCAGATTAATGAGTACAAACACTGGCACTGTTATACAGCGCTTTGCGCTTGAATCAGCTCCGGTTGCTTTTGTGAGAGCCGTACTCCGCACGGCTCTCACAAAAGCAACCGGATTTTAAGCGATTGAAAAGCACTACAAGCACAGAAAATTGCGACTTGCAATCAAAAATTTTTATCAGCGTATTGAGAGAACTTTAATCATTTTTGAAAATTTAATTTGATGTTGTTTTTAGATGAAATATTCTGCTTGAAGGATTATTTCTATATATCTGAAAAGTTCCGCTTCCGGAAGAATCAGTTCTAAAATTCCTTTAAAGGTTCCCATAGCGATTGCTCTCAATGCTCCATTGGCCAAAAAGATTCAACCTCCTCGCACATAGAGATTCGTTTTCTAACACTGAATTCTCAACAAGGTTAAACTGAATGAGGGGTCTAGCCCCTTACCTCACTTTTTTGCTTTTTGCGTCTGCAAATCAGAGCGGTCTAAATAAATCCAAAGCTACTCCATGACTTTTAGTTAAATTTACTATTTATGGGCATCCCGCCAGTTGTCTTAATGGTGGATGATTCGATCGAGAGAAGGGCTCACGTTCGATCGTTTCTTGATCAAGAAATTCAGCAAGCCTATATATTTTTAGAGTCTGATAATGGGGTTGCAGGACTGAATCTGTGCCAGTATTTAGCCTTGCTGTCCCAACAGCGATCGCTCCCCAATGTCATTCTGCTGCACAATCCCCTCCCTGACATGGATGGGTTGGAGTTTCTGCGACGTCTGGCTCAGCAAGCGGGCCAATACCAGCTTCCTGTCATTGTGTTGACAGATGTTGAGGAAGTAGCAGTTGCTGTGGAGGCTATTAAGTTAGGTGGGCAAAATTATTTTGGATGGAACAACTTAACCGCAGCATCTTTGGGGGCTGCAGTGCAGTCTGTATTAGGAGGGCAGTCCCCACGGGAACCGCAGAATCAAACACAAGATTCTCGGCGATCGCCATATCCATCTCAAAATTCTCAAGCAGAAACGCCCATGCAGCCCGAGGATAGGCTTAATCACAACTATGACCTGGCATCGGCTGTTTTAGAAGCAGTCAATAGCCTGATTATTGTGCTTGATCGCAAAGGGCGAATTTTGCGCTTTAACCGCGCCTGCGAGCGTCTCACGGGCTATAGCTTTGCTGAAATGCAACATCAAGGACTGCAGAAACTTCTGCTTCCAGAGGAGCAAGACGCCGTTCAAGAAACCTTTCAGACCCTGACCGCTGGGCACTTTCCCAATCAGTACGAAAATTACTGGGTGGCAAAAGATGGTAGCCGTCACCTGATTGCCTGGTCAAATAGTGCGCTCGTGGATGATCAAGGCCAGGTAGAGTACGTCATTGGCACAGGAGTTGACATCACCGACCAGCGACAGATGGAGGCTGACTTGCGCCTGAGCGAGGCTCAACGTCAGCTAGCAATAGACGTAACCCACATTGCGACCTGGGATTGGCGCATCAAAAGGAACGTCATTGAGTGGAATGACAACCATTTTCGGTTGTTGGGGCTTGTACCTGGAGAGGTCACTCCTTCCTATGAGGCATGGCGCGATCGGGTTCATCCAGAAGATGTGGAACAGGTCGAACAAAGCATTACGAGAGCGTTGAGCACTCAGGCCGATTACACAATCGAGTATCGTGTTGTTCACCCTGATGGCACAGTGCATTGGGTCTCAGCTCAGGGACGGGCGCTCTATGATGATTCCGGGCAACCGTTTCGGATGCTAGGCATCATGCTAGATGTCAGCGATCGCAAACAAGCTGAACAAGATCTTCACCAGCTCAATCAGGAACTCGAAAGGCGAGTCGCTCAACGCACCACAGCCCTTCAGACTAGCGAAGCTCGTTACCGCGCCATCATCGAAGACCAGACCGAGCTTATCGTTCGCTTCTCCCCAGATGGCATCGTTCGGTTTGTCAATGACGCCTACTGTCGCTACTTCGGTCTGCAATCAGACGATCTTCTGGGCAACAGCTATGACCCCGTCATTTATGAAGCAGATCGGGAACTGGTATCTCACCAAATTCAGGCAATTAGTCCTGAGAACCCTACCGTTACCCTTGAAAACCGGGTAGTCGTTCAGGGAGAAATTCGTTGGACACAGTGGATTACTCGCCTATTATTTGATGCCCAGGGGCAAGCGTCTGAATTTCAAGCCGTAGGCCGCGATATCACCAATCTCAAACGCACCGAGGAAGCCCTGCGCATCAGTGAGGAGCGGCTTAAATTGGCTCTGGAGGGATCGGGGGATGGCCTGTGGGATTGGGATATCGTCACGGATGAAACTCATCTCAGTCCTAATTGGTTAGGAATGTTGGGCTATCAGGTGGATGAATTGCCAGCAGGGCAGGAAATGTGGCTCCAATTAATTCACCCTGAGGATAGCCCCTGGGTTGTGGAGCGGCTCAATGCCCATTTCGCAGACAGTAATGTTCCCTATGCCTTTGACTACCGGATGCGGATGAAGTCGGGGGAATGGAAGTGGATTGCCAACTACGGCAAGGTTGTCGCGCGAGATGAACAGGGTGCGCCGTTGCGAATGGTAGGGACGCATCAGGATATTAGCGATCGCAAACAAGCCGAAGAACAACTGCGAAACCTCTCCGTTCGCCTTACCCTGGCCTTGCAATCGGGGGCGATCGGCACCTGGGATTGGGATCTGATCCAGGAAGCCTATTGGGATGATGCTATGTACGCGCTTTACGGTTTCGATCGTGCAGTGCGCCCCGCAGTATATCAAGACTGGCTTAATGCCCTACATCCAGAAGATCGAGAACCTAGCCAAGCGGCTTTACAGAGTGCCTTACAAGGTGAGCGCGACTTTAATATAGAGTTTCGCATCTACCGGACGGATGGGTCCCTTCGCTATATCAAAGCGGCTGCCGTCGTTCAACGGGATGACCAGGGTAATCCCCGTCGTATGGTCGGCATCAACTACGACATTACTGAGCGCAAACAGGCTGAAGAAGCCTTAGCCACCTATACCCGCGAAGTTGAAGACCTCTATAACAATGCCCCCTGTGGGTATCACTCCCTAGATGCAGAGGGGCGCTACATCCGGGTCAACCAAACGGAGCTCGACATTTTGGGATATACCTGCGAAGAAATGTTGGGTCGCCCCGTAACCGACTTCCTCACAGAATCCAGCCAGCAAACGTTTCAGCAAAATTTTTTAGACTTTCTACAACGGGGTTGGGCCAGGAATCTAGAGTATGAGTTTGTCTGCAAAGATGGCACAGTTCTACCTGTGCTGATCAACGCAACCGCCGTCACCGCCCCGGATGGCACCCACCTGTACAACCGGGCAACGCTGCTGGACATTCGCGATCGCAAACAAGCCGAAGAACAATTGCGCATCAGCAGTGAGCGCATTAGCCTGGCCAATGCCGAGTTAGCTCGAGCCACTCGTATTAAAGATGAATTTCTAGCAGGCATGAGTCATGAACTGCGTACCCCTCTCAACGCCGTGATGGGGCTATCGGAGGCTTTACTAGAAGAGGTATATGGCCCGCTGAACGAAAACCAGCGCAATTCTTTGCGGGTCATTGAGCAAAGTGGTCAACATCTTTTGTCCTTGATCAACGATATCCTTGATCTCTCCAAGATCGAGTCAGGTCGTATGGACCTGGAGATAGAGGCGATCGCTGTTTCCAGCCTTTGTGAGGAAAGTCTGTCCTTTGTTCGGCAGCAGGCAAACCAGAAACATCTACGGCTAAGCCTCAACATTTCTGAGGGCCTAGTTCAAATGCAATGCGATGCCCGGAGGATTCGGCAAGCTCTCATTAACCTGCTCAGCAACGCGGTCAAATTCACCCCGAATCATGGGGCAGTCACGCTTCAAGTCTCTGCAGATTCTCTGCAAGAAACCATCAATTTTTCAGTCATTGATACAGGCATTGGGATCGCACCCGAACAGTTCAGCAAACTCTTTCAACCCTTTGTACAGCTAGATAGCAGCCTATCTCGTCGTTATGAAGGAACGGGCTTGGGGCTGGCTCTAGTACGCCGCATTGTCGAACTGCACGGCGGCAGTATTTCCCTGGAAAGCGAAGTTGGATCTGGCAGTCGGTTTACCATTACCCTGCCCTGGGTGCCGCAAACGTCAGTCTTACCCACTGAACGCCTCGACCTTCGCACCACCCCACTCCCCCTACTTCAACAGGCGCTGGTGGTGGAAGACTCCCAGGATGCGGCGAATCAGATTGTTCGCTATCTGGCCGAGATGGAAGCGGAAACAGTAGTTCATCCCCAGGGGGAAGGCGTCCTCGACATTGCCCTCGAAACTCAACCGGATCTGATCATTCTGGATATTCTTTTACCCGACCAGTCGGGATGGGACGTGTTAATTGCCTTGAAGGCAAATCCAGCAACGGCCTCAATTCCGGTTATGATTATTTCCGTTTTGGATGAGCGGACTTACGGCTTAGAACTGGGCGCAGCGGAGTATTTGGTGAAACCCATCACGCGCCAGCAGTTGCAGGGAGCCATGGGCCAAATTTTAGAATCGAGGAATGCCCTTGAAAAGCAGACAACCCTGGTTATTACCCCCAATCAATCGACCCGATCACCGCTTATCCTGCTGGCGGAAGACCAGGAAGATAACATTGTCACCACCCTTCCATACCTGCAATTACATGGATTTGAGGTTATCCTGGCCCGAAATGGCCTGGAAGCCCTTGATCTGGCCGAACAGCATCACCCAGATTTAATTCTGATGGACATTCAAATGCCCGAAATGGATGGGTTGGAAGCAACCCGCCATATTCGGGCAAATGTCACCCTAAGTCGTGTTCCCATCCTGGCCTTAACAGCCCTGGCCATGCCAGGCGATCGCGAACGGTGTTTAGCGGCTGGAGCCAATGAGTATCTCACAAAACCTGTCGGTCTGAAACAACTGCTGAAGGTGATTGCAACCTATGTCCCAGCCCCACGAATCCCAGACTGAGTCCGCCCCAGCTCCGACGCCTCCCTCAATCCTTGTAGTTGATGATGAACCCAGCGGTGCTGCGGTAATACAGGCATTGCTTCACCGGGAGGGCTACCGCATGACTTACCGCGACAGCGGTGAGAAAGCTCTGGCGGAAATGGAGGCGATCGCCCCTGACCTGATCCTGTTAGATGTCATGATGCCGGGGCTGAATGGTATTGAGGTGTGCGATCGGCTCAAATCAGATTCTCAGTGGCAACATATCCCCATCATCATGGTGACAGCCTTGAGTTCTAAGGAAGATTTGGCCAATGCTCTGGAAACGGGAGCGGATGACTTTATCACCAAACCTGTCAATGGCGTCGAACTACGAGCCAGGGTGCGCTCCATGCTGCGCATCAAGCAGCAGTATGATGCCCTGAAAGCAACCCTGCAACTGCGGGAAGACATGTCAGATATGGTGGTACATGACTTGCGCAACCCTACAGCAAAAATCTTGCTGAGTTCTGAATTGTTGCTGCTAGCTGGCCTGTCAGGAAAAGAAATGGAGCGGGTGCAAATGATTGGAGCGGCAGCGCGATCGCTCAATTCTCTGATTAACGATCTTCTGCTAATGGCCAAGATGGATGCTGGAAAGCTGATACTCCATGCAAGCTGGTTCGATCTCAACGCTCTGCTAAGGAACATCACAACTGATTTACAAGAAGTTTTAAACCAGAGAAACCTGCGTCTTGAAACCGAAATTCCCAATACTGAACACACTATTCTGGCTGACCAGAATTTGCTCCACCGCTTAATTGACAACCTAATGTCAAATGCTATTAAATTCTCTCCCCGCAACAGCACAATAACGCTACGGGTTGAGTGGTTATCAGGTGCGGCATCCGAGGATGGCAAACCAATTCAAGTCCGAATAGAAGTAGCTGATGAAGGGCCAGGGGTCAAAGAAGAACTCCGACAGCAAATTTTCAAAAAATACGAAATTGGCGAAAGCGCCTCTGGCGTCACCCAAATTGGGCTGGGTCTAGCATTTTGCAAAATTGTTGCTGAAGCCCACGGTGGTCGCATCTTTGTGGAAAATAACATGCCCCGAGGTGCGATCTTCACTGTTGAGCTTTAGCTTGAATGCATCAGGACGCTTGCAGGTTAAGAACATCTTTAAATGTCGTGTTGACCAACACCTAAAACGTCCTTAACCCAAACTCAAATTTGTTACGATATGTAAAGACTACCTGTGGACCGAGGGTTTATGTTGACAGACGATTGCCGACCGACCGAGACTTTGTCTGCTAACCAATCCTCTGCACAGCCCGTCGAGCTTCCCGCTGGGGGTAACGATCCCACTCGATTTGATTGGAAAGAAGCCTGGTATCCCGTTTTTTACCTGGATGATCTCGACAAGGCTCGACCTCAAAAATTCACCTTGTTAGAGCGAGACCTCGTCATCTGGTGGAACCGACAAACAGAAACTTGGTGCGCCTTTGATGATCAGTGCCCCCATCGGCTCGCGCCCCTCTCCGAAGGACGCATTGCCGAGGATGGTTTGTTGGAATGCCCCTATCATGGGTGGGCTTTTCAGGGTGATGGAACGTGCGATCGTATTCCCCAAGCACTTCCTAACAGCAGCGCTCACACGTCTCCCCGAGCCTGTGTTGCCTCGCTTCCTACCGCTGTACGTCAGGGTTTGCTCTTCGTTTACCCTGGCAACCCCGACAATGCCCTTCGGGTCAAAGTGCCTACTATCAGCCCTTTAGAGGAAAACCCCGAAGGTTGGATCTGTCTTAATACCTTCCGAGACCTGCCTTATGATGCTCTTACCCTACTAGAAAACGTCCTGGATGCCAGTCATGTCCCCTTCACTCATCACCGCTCCGTAGGCAACCGCTCCAATGCCGCCCCTGTAGAATTGGAAGTGATTGAAGCCACCAGGCAGGGCTTTACAGGTACATGGGCAGAGGGTCCTCGCAAAGGCACCCTGGGGCAACAAAACACTACTTTTATCGCTCCCTCCCTAATGTGGCATGACCTCACTTCCAAACAGTTTGGCCGTACCCTTACCGTGGTCTACGCTACTCCCATTCGCAAGGGTGAATGCCGTATTTTTGCCCGCTTTCCCTTCAAATTTGCCAGCAAACTTCCTGCCTTCTTCATCGGGCTCAGTCCTCGCTGGTACTCCCACCTGGGTCAAAATAGTGTACTCGAAGATGACCAAATCTTTCTCCACCATCAAGAACGTTACCTGGCTGCAAAGCCAGACAGTGAGAACGTAGCAAAAGCTTTTTATTTGCCTACTCGTGCCGATGCGTTCGTTCTGAAACTGCGTCAGTGGGTAAGCCAATACTGTGCAAATCCCTTCCCTGAACAATCCCTAAGTTCAGCTCTAAAACCTGAAGTTCTGCTCGATCGCTACCACTCTCACACAAAGCATTGTGCCAGTTGCCGCCGTGCATTGGCTCGCATTCAACTTCTACGACAAATATGTGTGGGGGTAGCGGCGATCGCGTGGTCACTCATTCCCCTCCTTTCTCTACTCTCTGCCCCTCCTCTTTCCTTAGCCCTGATGGCTACAACCATCCCACTGCTAGCTGGCGGTATCTGGGTAGGTCTGGGAAGATTAGAACGGCAGTTTTATGAAGGGCGAATAATTCCTCCACGAAACCTCCCCGAGCGAAAATCCTAACTATCTTTTTGAAAATTTGCATCTCTAAGGGGCTTTACGCGATACGTAGAACTCTCTGCAGATGCAAATTTTAGACTTCAAGCCAAAAGGCAAAAGCCTTCCTCAGATTGAGGAAGGTTTTTGGTTGAGTATTACCCTGGCACTGAGCTATTTTCCCGTGGGGCAACCCCCAAAGTATCTTCGCCGCTGGTCTGTTTCACACCTCAGTTCGGGATGGATGAGAGTGGGGCCAAACCGCCATTAGCACCAGGAAAGCTTTGAATGCTTTTATTTGTGCGTTTGCAGTTTCAATAAGAAACTCAATCGTAGAACCGCTTGCACAGCAATTAAATAACTGTCGTTTTCACACACAATGATGTAGATATTGAGGACAAGCCCTCGGTCTGTTAGTATTCCTCGACTTCGCCCATTACTGGACTTCCATCTAGAACCTATTAACCCGTGTTCTGCGGGTGACCTTACTCCCTTATGGGATGAGAG
>NZ_JACJOO010000090.1 GCF_014695575.1 Leptolyngbya sp. FACHB-8
CAAAAACTAAGGAGATTTCCAGTAATGAATTTACCCAGAATGTTGGTGCTTTGCCCGCTTCGCGGGCAAAGCACCAACATTCTGGGTAAATTCTTATGCAGAAACCTCCTAAGGCTTATCAACTCTTCTAAAGATCTGTACCAATTTGCTGTGAAGAGATATGAAAGGGATTGGTTTTTGCATATTAAATACGTCAAAAACTAATCCCTTTTATGATTTTAGCCTTCATTGAAGAACCTGTTTCAATCCGAATTTGACGACATGCTGAGATCGCTAACCACTATAGGATTTTGATGAAAGCAAATGGGTTAAATGCGGTCTAATTCTTAAAAGCCAGACATTTCAAAAAATGCTATGTAACTCAATTAAACATAGAATCCAGGATGCCGTGTTACCCGATTTGTGGGAAACACGGCATCCTGGATTCTATGTTTAATGATGCCCACCTATTGAAGACTGTAAAGAATGGTGGCAAACTCAGCTCCCTAGGAATGTTTTTTATATGATTGAAGTAGGATAAGTAAGCATATCTTGCCTTCTACTCTCTCCATCGTTACGCTCTCTTCTCCCGCTTGTTGTCATAGCTACACCAACGACAGCATTGGGTATTCAGAAGAATTGATTTCTATACATTCCCTTCAGCCTGATTGTGAGGTCACCTATGAAAGCTCTGCAATCTGTTAGCTATGCATTGCAATATCTCTGGGATGGTGCATTACGTATCTTCTCCCCAAACCGGGATGAATACCCAGCAACCGGAGTACTACCCTACGATGGAGATCCAACAAAGGCTACCCGTCATTCTCGTTAGAAGATGTTGATTTTGGGACATAACATCCACAAATTAAATGCTTTCAGACTTTCTAGTGTGACTCCTTGAGTTCATGGTGAGTCTACCAAGTACATCCCATGTAAGCGAAGTGGATAAATCCGCTTCGCTTGCAGATCGGGGCCCAGAGGGGTATTTTTTGATGCAAAGCGTCAAAAAATACCCCTCTGGGCTTTGGTTTTGGAAAGAAAGATGTGAGTAAAATTCACCCTATCTAATAGACCTCCTGTATGATTCCGGTTGTTGAGGGCGTGAATCGTAGCGCGGCTTAGCTGCGCTACGATTCACGCAGGAAGTCTAATAGAAATTGCTAGAACCATAAAACGCAAAAAGCGCAGTTTTACTGCGCTTTTGTGGATTTATTTAGTTTTTAGGAGTGCCATTTCAGGACAGTCTCCGTGAAAGATGAACTATTGAGTTAGACAGTATGCAATTGTTACGAAATCAATTCGATCCAGTGTAGATGCTTCCGGCAACAGATCTTAGGAAGCTGAGCCACTCATTTCAGTTTCACCCAGAGCCTGCGCTTGAGCAGCCCGTTCTTTGTCAAGTCGACGTTTACGGGCATAGAGCTGAATGATGGCGGCCATTGCCACGATCAGACCCAACGTTCCCCAGGCCGTTGCACTGGTAGGCAACTGGTTCTTGAAAACAGCCAGCAACACAATTAAGACCAGAAATACCGTAGGTACTTCATTCAGCCCTCGAAGTTGCTGTGCAGTCCATCGACAAGTCCCTGCTGCTAGTTGCTTCATGACTCGACCACAGTAAAAGTGGTAAGCCAATGTGAGCAATACAAAAGACAATTTCACATGAAGCCAGGTTTCCTTAAGCAGGTCGGGTGCGGATATAACCAGAGCGATCGCCATCGCCACTGTTAATACCATCCCAGGCGTTGTAATCAGGTTATAAAGGCGCTTCTCCATGATTTCGTATTGCTTCTGGAGAATGCTCTTGGCTGGCTCTGGCTGTTCATTCGCCTCCACGTGGTACACATAGAGGCGCACCAGGTAGAACAACCCAGCAAACCAGACAACGACGCCAATAATATGAAAGGACTTAAACCACAGGTAATTCATGGGTTCAACTTCATCATCTTAATCCCCTGATCATACGCCCATTGCTTGAGGCATTTCTAGCCCTGGCCTATTTCCTGGGACTAGACCGCTTGTTTGAACAGAGCATCTAAATAGACGCGAGCAGCCCGACGGTAGCTACGGGACGAGTCCACGGTATTGTGGCTGCCGTTTTGCAACAAAAACAACGATAGAGAGGCGACAAATACCCGATCCTGATCCCAGTCGGGGTGGGTTTCCAGATAGCTCTTGAGGGACTCGTGTAGCTCTTCGGGAATCTCGGCGAGAATGCTAACCGTCGCGTTCATACAACACCTCAATTTTGGGCAGTAAACATAGAAAGGGGCGACCCACCAAACAAGTAGCAGCCAGATCGGGTTTATGGCAGGAAAACACACACTAAACCCTAGCCGCCAGGAAATTTAGTCTTGCCCGGAGCCGTCTCATTTATTTGCACAGCCTCCACTGAACACATAGCCTCTTAACAGCAGATGTCAATCCCCTAAACCGGAGATCCAGAAACCAGGGAATCCGCTGCTTTTGAAAGAGGCGTTTCAAGTGGTGGTCGCATCATTGTGCGCTACAGGGGGGAGGGGTTGTCAACGCCAGGTTCTGTAATATTTGCCTTCAGAATAGCTTTAGCTTTACGAGAGAATCAGGGTTTGAGGCCAGTTTTTTTTACACTACTTTACCTTTTTCTCATATTTCTCGGCCGATCGCCCTTTTCCACAGAATTCCCCAACAGACGCATCAACGCCTGATGTTTTCGTCACCCCCTGTGGAAAACTCGAGATCCCCTGTGGAAAACTTTTGTGGTTTTGTGGAAATCATGTGGAATGCTCTGGGGAAAAGTCTTACGGAAGATAAGAATTACAAACCCCGCTAAAAAAATCAAAAATCAAATTTTCCTGATTTTTCTACTCACGCAATCTGTAGATCCGTGTCATATTGTGGCTTGAGCCCTTCTGTATCCTGTGGATACATTGCGTTTTGTGTTGGAGAGGCTGTTGAAAACCTCAGATTTTCCCTGAGTGAGACTTGAAAATTCAGTAATAAATTTTTCGGTGGTTTTAAATCGACGTCACTTTGCCTGTGGAAAACGTGACTTTTTCTCTGGGCTTGAGAGTAAAGCGATTTATGAGAGTGAAACCCTTCAGGATGTGGTACATGCTATGTCTTTTGGTAGAGACAGCAGTTTGGGTGTGAATTGCTCGATGCTGCCTTCCTCTGCCTCTGGGGGTAACCTGAAGTCAGGACAGTGCCAGGAGAGCAAGATGGAAGCGATTGTGTCAGGAGTGTTGGGGGCGATCGTTTTTATGATTGGAGCCTGCATCGGCAGTTTCCTGAACGTGGTGGTCTATCGCCTGCCAGCCGGAATATCGCTCATCCATCCCCCCTCTCGCTGCCCCAAATGCCGCAATACCCTTAAGCCGTACGACAATGTGCCTGTGCTGGGCTGGCTGTGGCTGAGGGGCCGTTGCCGTTATTGCAAAACTCGTATTTCCCCTCGCTACCCTCTAATTGAAACGGCCACAGGGCTGCTGTTTGTGGCGGTGTGGTGGGCTTTTGGCTGGGGCTGGATCATGCTGGGCTACTGGGTGCTGTTTAGCTGGCTCATTGCCCTGTCGTTTATCGATCTGGATACGATGACACTGCCCAATCCTTTGACCCAGTCTGGGCTTGTGCTAGGGCTGGTCTTTCAAGCTGCCTTGGGCTGGCTCTACCCAACCGCTACAGGTGGTGTTCCACACACCCTGATGACGGGTATTGTGGGAGCCGTGGTGGGAATGTGGATCTTCACCCTGATTTCTGTGGTGGGGGCGATCGCCCTGGGGCAAGCAGCCATGGGCGGTGGCGATGCCAAACTCGCTGCCATGATGGGAGCCTGGCTGGGCTGGTCACACCTCCTGTTGGCTGGATTAATAGCCTGCTTTCTGGGTGCGTTAGTGGGTGGTGGGGCGATCGCCTTGAAGCTAATTAGCCGCCGCCAACCCATCCCCTTTGGTCCCTTTCTCGCCCTCTCCGCCATCCTCGCCGTCTTCTTTGGCGACTCCCTGCTCTACGCTTACCGCCAACTCTTTTTCCCCATGTTCTAGGGCCTGTTCTAACGCTTGTTGTTTTGTGCAAGCGCCCGAAAAACAGCTCCATTCATCGAGAAGTTGTGTGCAGCGCATTGCGCCGCACACAACTTCTTCTAAACCCAACTGACTCTGATAAAATCTCCACAAGCGTCGTCAATCTACCCTTCAGGTTGGAGTGAACTGGATTACTCTCAAAACGACCAGCTCCCTCTGGGAAGCTGAGATGATGCAGCAAATGCTGGAGGCCCACGGTATTCCGGCCCGTGTCCTGAGTCGAGGGTTACAACCTCACTTTGGATGTGGAGCCCCTGCCGTACTGGAGGTTCGATCGCGCGACCAATGGACGGCTCTGCTGCTTCTCAGTCCCCTTGAAGAAGAAGCCACAGAAGGCTCCTTCGGCGGCTGAGCCCGGTAACCCATGGGGAGGCGACCACCACTTTCCAGATTAGACGGCATCCAGGTGGCCCCATTTTTCGCTATTGTTGAGGTTTCTGGATCGTTCTTGGTTGAACGCTGTCCAGATATGTTATTCACTCTCTACCCCGTTACTCTTCATGTCCCTGTTTGATTGGTTTGCGAATCGCCGGAAAGCTGGCCCCATTAGCCAGGAACGTCAGGAACGCGAAATTGCTGACGGCTTATGGAGCAAGTGTGTCGCCTGTGGGGTGTTGACCTACACCAAAGATCTGCGGGCCAATCAAATGGTCTGCCCAGACTGCGGGCACCATAACCGGGTGGATGGCGAGGAGCGCATTTACCAGCTCATCGATGCAAAAACCTGGGAGTCGATGGATGATCATCTGCGACCCACAGATCCTCTCAAGTTCCGCGATCGCAAGGCCTATGGCGATCGCCTGCGGGAGACTCAGGAAAAGATCGGGTTGCTGGATGGCTGTACCACAGGGATTGGCAAAATTAATGGCGAGCCTGTCGCTCTGGGTGTGATGGATTTCCGCTTTATGGGTGGAAGCATGGGCTCGGTCGTCGGTGAAAAACTGACTCGGCTGGTAGAGCGGGGAACCCGTGAGCGGCTCCCTGTTGTGATCGTCTGCGCTTCGGGTGGAGCCCGGATGCAAGAGGGGATGTTGAGCCTCATGCAGATGGCCAAGATTTCTGCTGCGCTTCAACGCCACAAGGAAGCACGGCTTCTATACGTTCCAGTTTTGAGCCATCCCACTACAGGAGGCGTGACGGCTAGCTTCGCTATGCTGGGCGACATTATTATCGCCGAGCCAAAAGCGACGATCGCCTTTGCTGGACGCCGAGTTGTAGAGCAAACGTTGCGTGAGAAGCTGCCCGACGATTTCCAAACCGCTGAATATTTGTTGAATCACGGCTTTGTAGATCTGATCGTGCCTCGTACCCAGCTCAAGGTAACACTGACGCAATTGATTCAACTGCATCAACTTTCTGCACCTAACCACGTTCCGTTTCACCACAATGCCTTACAGGTGCCCGACTCCTTCCCCCTGCCCACCCATACGGCAGATTGAGGCATGGCAATGACACCGTTCGATGCAATTCAAGTTGTCTTCCAAGATCCAGCTATTCCCTACGAGTCGCAGAAGCATAGTCTAAAGGGCTGGGCGAAATACTGTCTGCAAGCACGCGGCTTTAAGGTGCTGTATGCAGAGCGAGCTGACTTTGCGGTGGAGACGAGCGATCGCCAAAAGCTTTACTTCAAGGTCACCACACAAGCGGATGAGCTAGACCCATCAGTCGGCTGGATTATTTGGCAGGGCGATCGCGGCACTGCCAAAGTTTTGCCTCCGGGCTAATGCAATAGAAAAACTTATATCTTTTACGAATCCATGCGGGAACTTTACCCACCGATTGACCCCTATTTCAGGGAAATGCTCCCCGTGTCGGGGTTGCACACACTGTATGTGGAGCAAGCGGGAAATCCACGGGGTAAGCCCGTCGTATTTTTGCATGGGGGGCCAGGGGGCGGTAGCAACCCGATGTATCGGCAGTTCTTTAACCCCGAAAAGTATCGCATCATTTTGTTTGATCAACGGGGCTGTGGTCGCAGTACGCCCCATGCAGAGCTGCGGGAGAATACGACCTGGGATCTGGTACGCGATATTGAAGTGATTCGTCAGCATCTGGGGATTGAACAGTGGGTTGTATTTGGTGGCAGTTGGGGCAGCACCCTAGCCCTAGCCTATAGCCAAACTCATCCAGAGCGCTGCAAAGGCTTAATCTTAAGAGGAATTTTCACGCTCCGTCAGAAAGAGTTGCTGTGGTTTTACCAGGAGGGATGCAGTTATATCTTCCCCGATACCTGGGAGGACTACCTGAAACCCATTCCTCCAGAGGAGCGGCATGATTTAATTCATGCTTATTACAGACGTTTGACTAGCGATAATCTTCGGGTACGTCTAGAAGCTGCCCGCGCCTGGTCTGTTTGGGAGGCCAGCACCAGCAAGCTGCTGCCCGATGTCAGGCAGCAGGAACGCTTTGCCCAGGATGATTTTGCGGATGCCTTTGCGCGAATCGAGTGTCATTACTTTGTCAACAAAGGCTTCTTCGAGACGGAAGATCAGCTGTATCGAAACGTGGATCGCATTCGCCACATCCCGGCAGTCATTGTGCAGGGTCGCTACGATGTGGTGTGCCCCATGATTTCTGCTTGGGAACTTCACCAAGCCTGGCCTGAAGCTGAGTTTCTGGTTATTCCTGACGCTGGGCACTCCATGAATGAGCCAGGGGTTCGGGATGCTTTATTGGATGCGAGCGATCGCTTCGCTGACCTATAAGTGGATGGCATTGACATAAAAGATTTAGACCCCTAGTTTTTTAGAAAAATCGGGGGTCTGCGTACCCAGGTTTCGCCTATGTCAAAGTCCTGCTCATAAATGAGTGCAGAATTTATGCAGTTTTGTTGTGTGTGGCGTGTGAAGTACACTACACGCCACACACAACAAAACTGCCCTAAATATAGGGAACCAGCAATTCTCGTTTTGAAATCAGGCCCGAAAACCGCGCGCCAAAGGCGCGCGGTTTTCGGGCATCAAAGCCAAGAGTTCACGCCCGTAGGGCGTGAACTCTTGGCTTTGATGCCCATACTGAACCTCAGTTCGGGATAAGCTGAAGTGCTTATTTTGACGTGCGCAAAGCGCACGCCAAAATAAGCGTTTTCGAGTGCCGCGCAACGCGTGGCACTCGAAAACGCCCTTAACCCGAACTGAGGTTACTGAGAATTGCTGATAGGGAACTTGCGTAAAGCCTAAGTGAATGAATTGTGGAACAATGTAGCGCACTGAATGAGATCTATCCGTATATTCAGCCGGAGTTCAAATTCCTGATTAACCTCTCCATTTTTTACGGATCACTTTGCTTAGAGTAGTTAAAGGGAGAGAATCCCTATACTCTGAACTAGTTATGCGGTTTAAGCCTCTCGCTCTCTCAACTCTGGCTGTTTTTGCCCTTCAAGAAGTCTCGCAAAAAGCCAGTGCAATTCCTTCTCCTGATTCCACGACAGGTTCCAAACTAAATGCTTTGGATCCGGATTCTGATATAGCGGTAGAGATCAGCCCAGAGGTTTCCGTTGCGCCACCTGAATTGCCAGCACCAGATAAAGGTTTAGCCAAAGCCGTTGTGCAGCCGTTGGCTTCAACCCATGTAATGCCTGAAATGACGATGCCTATGTTTTCACCTTTATCTGTCTCTGCATCAATGGAGCAAGTCTCAGCTTCTGAAGCGCCTATTTTAATCAGCCAGGTTCCAGTTGACAGAGATGTTTATGTGTTGCCTGTAGCTACGACGGTCACCTATGGTGAGCCGATTCCTATTGCAGAAGATGATCCATTGAATCAATTTCCCGTCGGCTCGTATCATATGGCTACAGACCAAACTGTTCGACGGGGCGAGCAGGAAAATACAGAGCAAACTGGAGATGAGTATGTCATGGAAATTCGCTCTTGTTTGGCTGCCAATCCTGATCTCTTTCGGATTCGTCAAATGGATGGGGAACTTGTTCTTGTTCCCATTCTATTTAATGGCCAACGAGGCATGATTGTTGGAGACGCTAGTGGTCGGCCTATGTGTCCATCCGACCGTTCATCACTGACACGCGACAATTCTAGAGGCGTTAATATTCACGTGCCTGCACCTGAAGGTTTTCCACCTTCTTAGTAATTAATATTCATAGGTTTTTTACTAAGAGCAGAGCTCTCTGACAAGTGCTAGAAAGAGAGTTCTGCTTCTAATACCATTCTTATATCAATACTCTGGACAGTTTTTCTGAAACCCTTGATTTTGCGTACGCGGAGCGCACGCAAAATCAAGGGTTTCAGAAAAACTGTCCGAACTAATGTTATATGAAGCTGCGCGGAATAGAAGGGGATGGTGCTACATACTATTCCCTTCTATTCAGGTGCGTCCTGGTTTTGCGATTGTGGCAGACGAAGTTCGCTGTAACCACAACACTAGTAGGCTACGGCCTAAGTCCGTAACCTATTTTTCAGTGGGGGTGCGAAGCACCCCCACTGAAAAATAGGTTATATATTTACGCCTCAGCGTACTAGATTTTCAATCTGTAGAAATTGGTATACCCCTCCTATTCTGTGTAACTGCATATTGATTTGGAAGTACCTGGTGAAAGTTGTATGCGGTTTCTCAGTACAAAACAAAAATGAATTCCTTCCAAAAACCAGATTCTTGTTGTAACAGCGAAGTCACTGCAACACGAATCCAAGTTCTGGAGGTTTTGTTCTGGGCTTGGATACGGGTTAAATAACGTGAAAAGCTTTAGAAAACCGGTAGCTCTCACTCAAAATATGAGCTTTTCGTGAAGCAAAAATAACTCTGCCTATCTAAAGAGATAAATAAAGTTTGTCAAAAGTTGGAATTTTTTTGATTTATAACTTCGTAACTGCAGACTGAGATGAAAAGTGCTTAATTTCTGTTGTAATTGATGCACTTTGTCATTAGTTTCTGTCTACAGATGGACGAGCTTGTTACATTAAATTAACTACAGTCTCATTAGACAAAAGTAGTTGGTTGGTTGGGCAATGCTTGCACCAATGGGCTACTGATTAAGAAAAGATTCCTATCACTGTCCTATGGTCGCTTCTGTAAATCCTCGGCAATTAGTAGAAAAAGTCGAAAAATCAATATCTTCAACACCTAAAGATGTCGATTTCCTAAAAGCAGAAAATCGATTGGTTGAGCTGCTTGGAATGGAGGACTTAGATCGTTACGTTGCTCAATCGCCTGAGCAACTTGAGACTTTAGAATCTGCGATCGCCACTGCACTTTCCCTCGCCTATACCGATCCACTGGAACCGGGTGATGAAGCGGCCCATCGTTTTCTACAGCGAGTTCTCTATCGCATTAATCGTTTGAACTTATTTTGGTATGACGATTTAGGTTCCTATCGTAACGAGCGGTCATACTATCTGCAATGGGTACGCGATCGCATCGAGTCTGTCTGGCAGGAGTGGGAACTGGCCCAGATGAATGTCGAGCAACTGAAACAGATGGATGTTGCTCAAACCCTGCATGAGTGGGGTGATGCAGATCTCGAACCACCCGTCACTGAAAACCGCCGGTTCTTGCGGGAAGAGATGGATTTTGAGGGGTATCGCCGGTTGTTGGCGATCGCTTCCCTTGATGGCCTGGTGGAAGCTAGCCGCATGTCTCGCATCTTAGGTGGGGCTAGCAATGAAGTTCAAGCTACGCTCATTCGAGTCCTGCTTGAGGAATATGGCAATGGTCGCCTGTCGCGCAAGCATTCCACTTTCTTCGCCAAAATGATGGCTGAATTGAGCCTCAATACTCAGCCCGAAGGCTATTTTGATTTGGCTCCCTGGCAACTGTTGGCGGGTATCAACCACAACTTCTTGTTGACAGAATGCAAACGCCACTTTCTACGCTACAACGGTGGCCTGACCTACTTTGAAATCGCTGGCCCCTCCATCTACACCGATTACCTGATAGCGGCTCAAAGGCTGGGTCTCAGTGACGATGCTTCAGGTTACTGGGCGTTGCACATTCGGGAGGATGAGCGGCATGGGCAGTGGATGCTGCAAGATGTCGCCCTGCCGCTAGCTGAGCAGTATCCCGAACAAGCATGGGAAATTCTGTTGGGATATGCCCAGGAGAAATTTATCGGGGAACGAGCCGGTAATGCTGTTATTCAACGCATCAAAGATGCTCGGGAACCTCTCCCAGCTATCACGTCATAACACAATTTATTTTTCGGGTGTTTAATACCCGAAAAATAAATTCTTTTTAGAGTCCTCAAGGATACTCAAACAGGATTCTTAGCCCTGGTTTTGAGCCATGTCATGCTGCATGGAATTAGCATCAGCGATCTTTTTCCAGCACTTTTCACCTTTTCATTCTTTACAGAACCATTACCATGAACAAAAGTCTATTGACCTCCGATTCGATGATTGAGGTTCACTCCCCCAATCAAGTCTTCTTTTGCCCTGAAGAATCACAATTCTATGCACAGTGTTTAGAGAAAATGGTGTTTTCTCAGGGTGCGGCAGGGGAGTCAATTGTCGAATTTGGGGCAGGGGATGGTAGTCCTGTGATTCGAGCGCTCTTGAAAAGCTCCTTTGATGGTGTGATTCAAGGGTTTGAATTAAATCCCGATGCTTGTGCATTAGCACAATTAAGAATTGAGCAGTATGGCCTGGGTTCGTACTACCAGGTCCATAACATGTGCTTCTTTGATAACTCTCCTGAAGAAGCCGAGTGCCTGATTGCGAATCCTCCTTACCTTCCGGCTCCCGACGATCAGCTCTACATGCCATCCCTGCATGGTGGGCATGATGGCGCTAGCATTACCAAACAGCTTTTGGCCCATGGTTGTGAGCGAGTGATGCTAATGATTTCTGCTTACTCCAACCCAGTTGATACCGTCGACTACGCTTTGCAGATGGGTTATCAGATTGCTGATTTTATGGTGTCGCCCCTCAAGTTTGGTTATTACAGCTGCGAACCAAAAGTGCGCAACACTATTACAGAACTGCAACGTAAGCGTAAAGCATTTTTCTCAGAAAAAATCTACTTCCTGGCAGGGGTTTTGTTTGAGAAAGACGGCTCTGATTCATGCCTTTCGGAAGAGTTTCTGAAGGTCATGACAGCTTTATAAGATAGGCATTAATGAATTGATTTTCTGTACCCTCAGGGTACGGAAAATCAATTTCCATGAAATAGATAGTTTTTCTAGAGGCATTCATGTTGTGTATGCATTGCGCACAGGATTAGTGTTTCTAGAAAAACTATCTGGGTTCATCACATCAATACAGGAGGTTAAGAATTATGCTTCAACCCTGGATGATCATTGGAGGTGTGACCTTTGTGGTGGCGCTGGGTACATTCTTCTTCCGCCCCCGCGACATTTTCTGGGCCAAACGATTAGACCGTCCTTGGTGGCTCTTTTTTGAACCAGCGATTCCATTCATTTGGACAGTGATTTTTATCTGTGGGGCCGCGTCCGCAAACTATACCTGGAATGCTGACCCGGGCAGTTTAAAGACCTGGCTCCTGATGGGCTGGTATTTGTTGATTGAGATTTTGACAGTGGCTTATATTCCAGCAACGTTACGGAGTCGTAGCTTAGCGGTCGGAACGTTTCTGGGTGGGGCAGGGTTGGTGCTGGCGATCGCCCTCATTCCCCTCCTGTTGCCCACTTCTTCCACAGCCGTTCTGCTCCTGATTCCCTACATCCTCTGGACGCCTGTTGGTACCTATACAACTCGCCGTATGATCGATCTCAATCCTGAAGCTGCCTAAATTCAGGCTGATTTCCCATGTAGTAAAGGGAGAGCGTGGAGCTAAGCTTCACGCTCTCCTTTTACTACATCAAAACCGAACCTACCTTCAGGTTAAGGGCGTTTTCGAGTGCCGCGCACTGGGCGGTACGCCAAAATGGGCACTTCAGCTTATCCCGAACTGAGGTTAACTGACGCGACACTAGTACTCTGCCAAGAAGTGTTTTGAGGGGTTGCAGACCCCTCAAAACACTCCTCAAATTTCATGTTTGAGTGTGAGGTTACCCAACACTCGAACATTGACAGACCACTAGCAATGGCCGTAGGTGTGGCTAGAGCGGATGTAATTTCCCGGAGGCTGTTTCAGGTGTGTTTTGTTAAGTTGGAGGATACTCTCTCGCTCCGTTTATGCGGGCTTCCTGTGATTTAGCCCTCCTCCTATGAAATCGTTCCCGCTTTCGACTGCTGAACTTCGCAATTTAGAATCCGAAACCTACGAACCCCTTCATACCATTGGTCATGTTCAGCCCCATGGGGCCATTCTGGCTATTCATCCTACTGATCTGACCATTGAGGTTGTTAGCCAAAACATTCAAGAATTTTTAGGGCGCTCCCCGGAGGCAATATTAGGCCAGCCCTTAGTTGCGGTTGTTGGGGAGGATATAGGCGAGAGGTTGGAACAGGCGATCGCCAAACCCGGAAGCAACAGTGCCCTACCTTTTGTGCTTCCTTCAACTTTCGCGGGAGATGCTCCCTATTCCATGGTTCTGGGTAGCCTCCATCAAACTGAAGGCGTCTGGCTTCTAGAATTGGAACGGGTGACAACAACCCACAACTTCAGCCAATCAAATTTGTTCTACACCCAAGCCAATCATCTCATCGGCCGTATTAATCAAGCTGCAGACCTATCTGATTTCTTTCAAAACGTTGCCAGGGAGATCCGCGACTTGATCCAGTTCGATCGGGTCATGGTTTACCGCTTTGATGGCAGCTTTAATGGACAAGTCGTTGCTGAATCCGTGCGAGATGATTGGGAGCCGTATTTGGGGTTACATTATCCAGCAGCAGATATTCCCATGCTGGCAAGAACGCTGTTTATGAATACGCGTCCTCGCCTAATTCCCCACGTGGCGTACAAGCCAGTGTCTTTTGTCGGTACAAAAGTTACCTCTGTGCCGATTGACCTCACAACTCTTAGCACGCGAGGGGTTTCCTCCTGCCATCTGGAGTATTTGCAAAATATGGGTGTGGCAGCATCCATGTCCATCCCCCTCATCGGTCAAGATGGATTGTGGGGGTTAATCGCCTGTCATCATGGCTCCCCTTGCGCTGTCGAGTATCCAATGCGCAACCTCTGTGAGTTGGTGGGGCGATTAATCTCTCTGGAGCTAGTTGTGCGTGAAGAACAGGAAGCAGAACGATACCGCAAACAAATTCAGCAAATTGAAGAGGCGCTTCGTCAAGAGCTGGCTCAACATCCCCATCAGATCGAACGGATTTTGCAGCACAATCAGCAATCACTGTTGGAGTTGGTGAAGGCTCAGGGCATTGCGATTGTTTTGGGACAACGGCTGATGCTGGGCGGAGAAACCCCGACCCGTGAACAAGTTGAAGCTTTACGAGACTGGTTGGGAGAGCAGGATGGACAACCCTTGTTCTACTCAGACCGCCTGGTTGAGGAGTATCCGGAAGCGGCATTCTATCAGCCCCAAGTCGGGGGAATTTTGACCATTTCTATGGATGTTCAGTCTCGCTCGTACCGGGTGATCTGGTTCCGGCCTGAGCAAAGCTACACCGTACGATGGGGAGGAGACCCAAAACTGTCGCTGCAAGCTGTTGCAGAGGGGGAATTGCGACTGCGCCCTCGCACTTCCTTTGCTCTCTGGCAGGAACAGGTGCAGGGGCGATCGCTCCCCTGGCAAGCAATGGAACTAAAAGCCGCGCAGGAACTCCGTTACAGTCTTCTGATTACAGCCCTGGAGGTTTCGCAGACAGAACTGCGGGAAGCGGCTATTCAAGCGGAACAAGCGAATCAGGCAAAGAGCGATTTTTTGGCTAATATGAGCCACGAAATTCGCACACCGATGAATGCCATTCTGGGTTTTACCCAATTGCTAGAAACCACCACTCTGGATGCCGAGCAGCAAGGCTATGTGCAATCCATTACTCGGGGTGGCGAAAACTTGTTGGCTATTATTAATGACATTTTGGATCTTTCAAAGTTGGAAGCGGGAGAACTACGATTGAACGCACGCGAGTTTTTCCTGACGGAGATGATTCAGGATTTGATTCAGTTCTTCCAGCCTCAGGCAGTTGCCAAGGAACTGATTATTGCTTCTTCCATTGCTCCAGATGTTCCCCCCCATCTGATTGGGCCTGTGGATCGCTTGCGGCAAGTGTTGACCAATCTCATCGGTAACGCCATCAAATTTACGGATGAAGGTATGGTGGTGCTGCGGGTAGAGCGCAATCTGGAGAACCCTCAAAACTCGCTCTCCGCCGTCACGTTGCGGTTTAGTGTGCGGGATACCGGCATTGGCATTCAACCAGAGGATCAGGCCAAAATTTTTGAAGCCTTTACTCAAGTTGAGACATCTGCTACCCGGCAGTATGAGGGAACGGGGCTGGGGCTGACCATCTGCCGCAAGATTGTGCATCTCATGGGCGGTACCATTGGGGTTGAAAGTGTTTTAGGCAGAGGTTCAACACTCTGGTTTACCGTTCCCCTAGAGCAACCTAAAGCCGTTGAAGCGACAGTAGACCCCCTTGCCCTAAACCTGCCTTCCCCTGTGATTGTCAGCAACGCGCATCCCCGTATTCTCGTCGTGGAAGATACTGTACAAAATCAGACGCTGCTCTTGAGTATGTTGGGGCGGTTGGGTTACCAGGCTGAAGCCGTTAGCAATGGTCAGGAAGCGTTGGATCGTTTAGCCGAATGTTCCTACGATCTGGTATTGATGGACTGTCAAATGCCTGTGTTGAATGGGTACGAAGCAACCCAAAAACTCCGTTATCGCGAGGGCTCTGCAACTCATACGACCGTTGTAGGGGTGACGGCTTACGCTATGACGGGCGATCGCGAAAAGTGCTTGGCCTCGGGGATGGATGATTATCTCAGCAAGCCCTTCCGTTTAAAAGATCTGGTCAGCATTCTCGAACGCTGGCTTTAGGCGCAACTGGTTCATTTAAATTAACCTCAGTTCGGGTTAAGGGCTTTTTCGAGTGCCGCGCTTCGCGCGGCACTCGAAAAAGCCCATTATTGTGTGCGCGTCGCGCACGCAATAATGGGCGGTTCGGCTTATCCCGAACTGACGTTAAATTAGAAGCGTTGCTTCTGTCGAGAATGACGGGCTAAATCTCAGCAATTCTCATTTTGGAATTCAGCCCGAAACCCGTTTGTCCTGGGCGAGCGGGTTTTGGGCTTCAAAGCCGAGAGTTCGTGCCCGTATTAGAGTGCGAACTTCCGGCTTTGAAGCTCACAATGAGAACTGCTTCGCACTTTCCCCTTACGGGCTGTTTAACCAGATTTGATATAAGATCAGCAAGCGTTGATTGCTATTTCCTCACAGACCCGTCATGTTACAAGCTGGAATTGTCGGACTTCCCAATGTTGGCAAATCGACCCTGTTCAATGCAGTGGTTGCCAACGCGAAGGCCCAGGCCGCGAACTTTCCCTTCTGCACCATTGAACCGAATACCGGAGTGGTGGCCGTTCCGGATGAGCGGTTGCAAGTGCTGGCCAATATTTCTAGCTCTGCAGAAATTATTCCCGCACGGGTCGAGTTTGTGGATATTGCTGGATTGGTCAAAGGGGCCAGCCAGGGGGAGGGGCTGGGCAACCAGTTTCTCGCCAATATTCGAGAAGTGGATGCGATCGTCCATGTTGTGCGTTGCTTTGAAAATGACGACATCATCCATGTATCTGGTTCTGTCGACCCCGTACGCGATATTGAAGTCATCAACCTGGAGTTGGCCTTGTCTGATCTGGCTCAAATTGAGAAACGGTTAGATCGCGCTCGAAAGCAAGCCAAAGGTAACAAAGAAATTCAAACAGAAGTCGCGGCTTTAGAGAAGTTTCTGCCTGTGCTCAACGAAGGTAAATCGGCACGGACTGTCGACCTCGAAGAAGAGGAAGAACTCCTGATTAAGCCGTTGGGTCTCCTCACCCGCAAACCTGTCATTTATGCCACCAATGTGTCTGAGGATGATTTGGCAACAGGGAATGCCTGGGTAGAGCAGGTGCGGGCGATCGCCGCTCAAGAGAATGCTCAAGTGATCATCATTTCAGCCCAGGTGGAATCTGAGTTGGTTGAGTTGTCCGAAGAGGAACGAGTTGATTTCCTGGAATCTTTAGGGGTGAAAGAAGGCGGCCTCAAATCCTTAATTCGTGCAACTTACGAGTTGTTGGGACTACGTACCTATTTCACCACCGGGCCTAAAGAAACTCGCGCCTGGACAATTCGTGCGGGTATGCTGGCTCCTCAAGCCGCTGGAGTGATTCACTCCGACTTCGAGCGGGGCTTTATTCGTGCCGAAACTGTGGCTTATAACGACTTAGTTTCCACCGGTTCCATGACCGCCGCCAAGGAAAAAGGCCTGGTGCGCAGTGAAGGCAAAGAATATGTTGTACAGGAAGGAGATGTTTTACTCTTCCGTTTCAACGTGTAGCTGAATCAAAAAAAGATGGGTGGCTGGGCCACCCATCTTTTTTTATTTGTATTGCTTTACGCCTTTTGCATCAGCTTAGGCCAAATGAGCTTGCACAGCTTCAGCCAATGCTGCTGTCCAATGCTCTGTTAGGGAAGCGCTGGCGGCTTCAACCATAACGCGAATCACGGGTTCAGTGCCGGAAGCCCGTACCAAAACACGGCCATTGGCACCCATGTCAGCTTCAGCGGCAGCGATCGCCTGCTGCACCGGTTCGCACTGTTGCCAGTTGAGGCGGCGATCGCGATCCTCTACCCGCACATTTCGCAGCAATTGTGGGAAGGTCTGGAAACTCTGATCTCGCAACTCGGTGAGTGATTGTCCCGACGCTTTAACAATGGAAGCCAAATGTAATGCTGTCTGCAAGCCATCACCAGACAACCCATAATGAGGACAGATGATGTGGCCCGACTGCTCGCCACCCAGCATGGCTCCCCGTTTCACCATTTCCGCATGAACGTACTGGTCGCCTACTGAGGTACGCACTAGAGTGCCACCCTGCTGCTGCCAGGCCCGCTCAAAGCCCAGGTTTGCCATGACCGTGGAAATAATCGTATTGCCGGGAAGTAAACCCTGCCGTTTGAGCTCCATACCCCAGAGATACAGGATGTAATCACCATCCACAACGCGGCCTTCTCCATCAACGGCGATCGCCCGATCTGCATCGCCATCAAAAGCAATGCCCAGGTCAGCCTGATGGGTCTGTACAGTAGCCTGAAGGGTTGCCAGGTGGGTAGAGCCGCAGTTGACATTGATGCGATTGCCATCAGGAACATCATGCAGGGAAATGACCTCTGCCCCCAAGTGACGGAAGACTTCAGCACCGATTCCTGCCGCTGCGCCCCAGGCCAAATCCAGCACAATTCGCAGACCGCAGAGACTCCGCTCCGGTAAAAACGGTGTATGCAGAGCATCAATATAGGTCTGTATCAGGTCAGCGCGATGGAAGGCTTTTTCTGTAGAGCTATTCAGCCATCGGACATTAGTCGCATCGCCCTGTCGCAAATTGGCTTCAATGGTGGCCTGGATGCTGCTGCTAAGCTTCGTTCCATCCGGGCCAAAAAACTTGATACCGTTATCTTCAGGAGGGTTATGGCTGGCAGAGATCATCACACCGCCTGCACCCTTAACGTGATGGCAGAGGTGAGCTACGACAGGGGTTGGGCACAGGCCAACGGTCCAAACTTCCCCGCCTGCTGCCATGAGACCATCGGTGAGGGCGATCGCCAGCGTCTCACTAGAGTTCCGCGAATCCCATCCTAAAATAAAGGGTCCATCTGCATTAGCAGACAATACTTGACCTGCACAGAAACCTACTTGAAATGCCAGCGCAGGGGTGAACCAATCTCCCACACGCCCACGGATGCCGTCGGTACCAAACAGCTTGCTGGCAGGTAAGTCTAGGGATTTTCCATAGTCTATCCCTACAGCATCTAGTACCCGCTGCTTCGAAGCACTCGTATACGGTTCCGATTCTTCAAAAACAGAAGACAAAACCATTGATTTACCACTCCACACATCACATCAGTGGAGCATACCACTTGTTGTTTAAGAAGTCTAAATACCTATTGACACTCACCCTGATTGTCAAAATTAAAACGTGGTATGTTCCTAAGAGGCTAATCGTATCGCTTCTCAAATAAATTAGCCTCCTTCTTTCCATAGAATTTTCATAACCTAACGGCAAAATCCGGCTGAATTGAACGGTTCGCTCGGCGAATATTTAGGAGCGCTTGAGTACAGGCTGTAGGCCAATAAAATAAACCCTTCTTTCATTTTTGAAGTGTTAGTTTGAATGGTTGAAGGTTACTAAGCGGCTTCATCTAATTCTTATAAAACAGTATATTTACGGATTCTATACTTGCTTCAGGCGACTTCCTAAAGCTGCGTAGCGTTTTCTTTAACCACTTTTCGAGAGCTGCCCTTTAAGGCAGCTACATGACTTTAAGTAACGTCAGTTCGGGATAAGCCGAGCCGCCCATTATTGCGTGCGCGTCGCGCACGCAATAATGGGCTTTTTCGAGTGCCGCGCGAAGCGCGGCACTCGAAAAAGCCCTTAACCCGAACTGAGGTTAAGTAGGTGATTGCAATTAAACATAAGACCCGGAATGCTGTGCCACCTGCAAAGCGGGCAGCACAGCATTTAGGTCTTATGTTTAGTGACGCCTACTGACTTAACTACAGAAAGTTTGTCGAGCTGACAAATGCTTTCACAGCGAGAATCTCGTTCGAGAGGTACGATTAAGCTGTAAGACAGGTAGGATTCGCAAGATTTAAGGTTGTAAATACGATTCCATCGTTGCCCAGGTAATTCCCTGTTCCAAATAGCGCGGGTTTTCAGGATTATAAGGAGCGGCTAGACGGTCAATGCTGACTATTTCACTATCGTCAGGTAAGACGGGAATATCAGGGTCAAAAGCCGTCGGTCGCATTAAGGAACTGGAGAAGCCCCGGAAAATTGCAATTTGATCCATTTCACCCTTTATTGTGACCGTAACAAGCAATACTTCATCAGGATGTTTAATCGTATATTTCTCAAGGCGTTGACCAATTGATGAATTCATCTCGTATCCTCTTTCTCCGAAGAATTACGTATTTGTCCTGAAGAGAACATCGTTATTTTATGAAGTATGGACGAGAGTAATAAGCCTTGGGAAGATTAAGAAAGGAGTCGTTGGCAAGTTGATCACCCTACTTATCATGAAGGACGATTGAGTAGTATGTTTTTAGCTGAGTTTTCGTTTAATGGAACCGCAGAACTGGCTGATGAACTTCTAATTCAGGCAACTTCTGAATTGGATGCCCGCCGTTTTGCGGAGGAGCATGCCTCCACTCTAGGTCTCGATCTTTTTTCGTTTGCTTCGGCAACTCAACAGCAAATTTGGCTCTATCAGACTTTGCACAAATTTATTCGTCTTGAGAGCTCTCAAGAGGAAACGAAATCAGCCGAATCTGTTTCATCAGAACAGCCTGTTGCTCAAGCCTAAGATGCTTATATATTTGGGTGCTCAGGGGTAGAGGCACGAGATATCGAAGGCTTTATCCTACAAATAACCGCTAAAAAATCGACTTAAAATTTTGTCCAAAAAATAGGCAGGCACAGTATACAACCTGTAGCCTGCCTATTTTGATAGGTGAGATAGAAAACTTAGTTTTCCATTTCTTCACCATCTTCATCCAGTTGCTTCAGACGAATATGCTTCCGTCCTAGAGAAATCTCAAACTCGTCTCCAGGTTGCAAGTTCATCTGCTTAGTGTAAGCAGAGCCTATCAACAGGTTTCCGTTGGATTGAACAGTAATGCGATAGCTCGCACTCCGCCCACCACGGCCATTAGAACCTGACTTTCCATCTAGTTGAATGCCTTCTGCTTCAATCAGGGCATTCAGGAACTTCATCATATTGACGCGCTCTACCCCAGCCTTGGTAGTCGTGTAATACCCACACTCTTTAGCTTTTTCCTCTTTACTGAGATGGTCAAGCTGCTTTACCTTGGCTAGCAGTGCCTCGCCTGTTAGCGGTTCGCCTTTCTTCTTTTTTGTCATCAACTTAACTCTGGGTCATTCAACTCTGAACGGCATGTAGAACACACAATCGAAATACAGTCGGAGAAACATCCGAGGTATTGCTAAATAGCAATCAGGCTGATTTCTGATTGGGTAACCTCATATTACCCCGCAGTAGTTGAATTTGTTCAAGTTTTTTCTGTCACGATTAGAGGATTTAGATAAACTTTGATATCCAGGTTTTTACAGAAAGTGGTCGATAGACGATGGGCTTTTAGGAAGACTTCGATTATCAGTAACAAAAGCTCTAGGATAATATCTTGAATGGGCTCTTATCTCCAGTGGATGGATGAATGCCGCAACCAAAAATCCACTTTAAATTGGCTACTTACAATGCGAAAGCAGGGAGATCGTTGAACTTTGCCTTCTATCGAATTAGTTTGGTTCTTCGTGTTCTTCGCCATCAAAAAAACTGCCCCTAAGAACAACTGACCAGTGTATTGCAGGTCAATTGAGGGGACATGTTCTTCGGGGGAACACTTAAGTCACGACCATAGTATATAGATAAACTTTCAAAAACTCACAGTTTCTTGTGTGGATAGAGCAGATTAGGGCGATCGCCCTAATCTGTCCACGGTTTTCCTAAGAAGAATATTTATTTCTTCTTACTTTGGCTGGCTACAACTACAGTAAGGTTCTATCCAGTGGGGGCTTTATACTTTATATGCCGATGTTCGGATCAAGCCTGTCTCCCACTACCAACAGTTATCCAGATGAAGTTAACAACCCGTGGGCATTACAGTGTTAAAGCCCTGCTGGATTTGAGTTTACAGCCAGGTTATGGCCCTGCTTCGGTAAAGGCGATCGCCGAACGACAGGGAATACCGGCTCCTTACCTGGAAAAACTATTAATTGAATTACGTCAGTCCAGCATTGTTATTTCCATTCGCGGATCTCAAGGGGGATATCGGTTGGCGCGATCGCCTGCCCATATTTCTCTGGGGCAAATTTTAGAGGCTGTCGGGGAAACTATTGATCCTCTCCCGCGTCATCAACCCAACGCAGAGCAGGCAGAAGACTGGGTGACGTTCGCGTTGTGGAATCGCCTTTATAAAAAGCTTCAGGAAGCACTCTACAACATTTCCCTTGAGGATCTGTACTACGATGCTCGGAGCTGGCAGGCATCTCAGGGAGCGACCACCAGCTTTGTGGTGTAGCTATTTTGGTGGTGCTAGGAGCTATGAAATGAGAGGTGGAACCGCGTGCCACTTCTCATTTCATAGCTCTCAGCAATGAGATTTTGTTCTGTCGTGAGCCCTAAGGGGATGAGCTCTTGACTCTAAAGCCCGAAAACCGCTCCCCCCAGGCGAACGGTTTTCGGGCTTCATTCGAAAATGAGAATTGCTGAACATGAGACAGCAATTCTCAGTATGGGCCTCAAAGCCAAGAGTTCACGCCCGTAGGGCGTGAACTCTTGGCTTTGAGGCCCGAAAACCGCGCGCCTTTAGTGCGCGGTTTTCGGGCCTGATTTCAAAATGAGAATTGCTGAACATAAGAACTCAGTGTTGACGAATAGGGCTCAATTCCGGCACAATGATATATTGTCTGTTTTCGGCTCGGATCAGGTAAGAATGCGATTCCTGAACCAGGCACGCAACCTGTACGGCCACTCATGAGAGGGATTTATGACCTACGCAATTATTGAAACGGGCGGGAAGCAGTTCCGCGTTGAGCCCGGTCGCTTCTATGATGTAGAGCGTTTGGCGGTAGAAGAGAACGGTAAAGTATCCATTGACCGTGTTCTATTTGTCGAGAACGATGGAGACATCTCCATTGGGCAACCCTGGGTTGAAGGGGCCACGGTTGAGGGTACAGTCTTACGTCATTTGCGGGGTCGTAAGATCGTCGTCTACAAGATGCGGCCTAAGAAAAAGACTCGTAAAAAGCAGGGTCATCGCCAAGAGCTGACACGCTTGATGATTGATTCCATTAATGTAGGCGGTTCCAGCAGCCAAGCTGCGGCTAAGTCTGAGCCTACTGATACCGCTGCCGCGGCTGAATAAGGCCTCACAACAGGGCGTGTTGCTGCACGGGCGATCGCTTTTTCGCTAAAGTAAAACCAGAACCAGGATGTAACGGGTTAGCAGTATGGCTCATAAGAAAGGTACAGGTAGTACACGGAACGGACGCGACTCTAATGCCAAGCGCTTAGGTGTTAAGCGTTATGGTGGTGAGGTTGTCAAAGCAGGCAATATTCTCATTCGTCAGCGCGGTACTCAAGTTCACCCCGGTGTGAATGTGGGTCGTGGTAGCGATGATACGCTCTTTGCTCTGGTTGATGGGATTGTCACCTTCGAGCGTAAGGGCAAGGATCGCAAGAAAGTTAGCGTTTACCCAGCAGTAGCAGAAGCTTCTGCCTAAGTGGTTTGTTGAACGGTTAATGTTTTGTTTGTAAAACGCGCAAAACATTAACCTTCTCCAAGGCTTTTCTAGCGTAATCGTGTAGACGCTATAGCTCAAAGATTGCACGAATTCTTAGCTCGGTTTTCTACTGGAAACCGGGCTTTTTGCTGGATTGCTGTTTATTGATAGCGCAATCCAAATCTATTTTTGTCCTTGGCAGGATATCTGGTTAGAGAAGCATAATATGCAGTACATTGCGCGGCACCGCTGCATATTATGCTTCTTCAACTGGGTTTGATATGAGTGAAGCACTCCACATTTCCGTTCTGTGCAAAGGATTCAGATTGCCGAACGCACTTACATGCTTCTATAAAGCTCCATTTGGGGGATGCCCGAAGATAGGCCTTTCTTCATGATGTAAAAGGCAGAAGGAATGCTCCTGCCTTTCAAACGTTGTACGCAAGAACGCGATTCGTGAAAATTCTTTTAACCTTGCAGCCTCAGACTCGGCGCAACTTATTGGTGTTGTTTACGGCGGGCCTTTTGTTTTGGGCTTCGTTGGCCGCAATGTTACCGGTGTTGCCGCTTTATCTTCAATCTATCGGTGGCAATGGGCAAGTTATTGGAATTGTGATGGGAGCTTTCGCGATTGGGCTCCTGGCTACTCGCGCCTTCCTGGCTCGCTTAGCTGACACCCGCGGGCGGAAGTTAGTGTTACTGATTGGCATTGCGACGGTAGCGATCGCTCCCTTTGGCTATGGTCTAACCGACTCATTCTCCTGGTTAATTGCCTTACGAGCGTTTCACGGTATTAGCATTGCGGCCTTTGCGCTGGCGTTTAGTGCTCTTGTCGTAGACCTATCTCCCGTTGCAAATCGAGGGGAGGTGATTGGTTACATGAGCTTAGTGAATCCCATCGGCATGGGAATTGGGCCGGCTTTAGGAGGTTTTCTACAATCTCGTTACGGATTCAATGCTGCGTTTTTGGCGTCAGCCTTGTTGGGAATTCTAGGATTGCTCTTTACCTTAGGGGTACGAGAGAGTGCACGTCCTGCTGGAAACACCCCAACTCCTGGGGGCTTGCAGTTTTGGGGAATGTTGGGCGCTCCTTCAATTCGTACACCAGCCGTGGTGCTGCTGTTGATTGGTCTGTCGTTTGGCGCCCTAACAACCTTTGTGCCGTTGTTGGTGACTGAGGTAGACGTTTCGATTAATGTGGGACTGTTCTACAGCACAGCCGCAATCGCTGGTTTTTCCAGTCGTCTGCTGGTGGGACGAGCATCCGACTACTATGGCCGTGGTCCTTTCATCTCGGGTAGCCTGATTCTCTATGCACTTGCCATGGCAACTCTATGGACAACGGATAGCGTCGCTGGATTTCTGCTGGCTGGGGTGCTGGAAGGGGCCGGAGCTGGAACGTTGATCCCGATGATGGCGGCACTAATGGCAGATCGCTCGGCTCCGGATCAACGGGGACAAACCTTTAGTTTGGCGATGGTAGGCTTTGATTTAGGGATTGCGATCGCAGGGCCAGTGTTAGGGGCGATCGCCATCCAGACAAGTTTCCGTACTGTGTTCGCCATTTCAGCGGGGCTTTCGCTGCTCGGGCTACTGGTATTTTTGACGTTATCTAGCAAAGACTTGCTCCACTCAGTGCGCTTTGCCCTGGGCCGAGGAAGGGATGTTTATGCCCTGGATGCGGTTCCAGTTCACTTGAGCAAGAAGTAAGAGGTTCGCGGTGTAAAGCGCAGCGAACCTCTTACCGTTAGATTCTGAATACAAAAAAGGAGCAGTTAATACTGCTCCTTTTTATTAACGGGCCAGGAGGGATTCGAACCCCCGACACCGTGGTCCGTAGCCACGTGCTCTAGTCCACTGAGCTACAAGCCCATCTCACAACTTCTTACTATACCACGATTGAGATGCAATACCTAGTCCCGTAAGCCTTTAGCCAGCAATTCTCAGTATGGGCATCAAAGCCGAGATTTGACTCTCAGCTTTGAAGCTCAAAATGAGAATTGCTGAGCTTTTAGATTAGTTTAAAGAACAAAAAAGGAGCAGTTAATGCTGCTCCTTTTTATTAACGGGCCAGGAGGGATTCGAACCCCCGACACCGTGGTCCGTAGCCACGTGCTCTAGTCCACTGAGCTACAAGCCCATCTCACGAGTTCTTACTATACCATAGTCGAGATGGTCTCTGCAAGAACCGCGCAACACATTTGTTTTTGTCATTCAAACCCAAACCGCTGCGCCTTACTAATAATAACTTGATGGGGGAACATTTTTAAGCCTGTTTTTTCGGAAAATTTTCTAAATATTTTCACATCCACTTTGGGGAGAGGCGGGCTGCGTTATATTCCGTTTCTTCGTTTCCAAGATGACAAGATCAGTCATAACGCTGAAGCCATGAATCCAGTACGGTGGAGGAAGGCGCACAGAATATCGCTCCACATGGGTAAAACGTTATGACGAATTTTTCCTCCAACTCCCTGACTCACCTGGATGCTCAGGGGCAGGCCCAGATGGTTGATGTTTCTGCAAAGGCACAGACGGTGCGAGAGGCGATCGCCTCGGGTCTTGTTCGCATGCAAAGCACAACCTTGGAAACTATCCAATCGGGCAACGCTCCTAAAGGAGATGTTCTGGGAACGGCACGGATCGCAGGCATTATGGCAGCTAAGCAAACCTCCCAACTGATTCCCCTCTGCCATCCGCTGCCTCTGCAAAAAGTGGAAGTGCAAATTACCCCTGATTTTGATCTGCCGGGCTATCGAATTCAGGCGACCGTCCGCACGAAAGCGGAAACGGGTGTCGAAATGGAAGCTCTAACCGCTGTTTCCATTGCGGCTCTGACCTTGTATGACATGGCAAAAGCACTGGAAAAATCGATGCAAATTGAGTCTATTCATCTCGTCAGTAAAACGGGTGGAAAATCGGGGGATTATCGAGCCGAGTGAACGTAGATGAGGGATCTCGTGCAGCCTGGAGAAGGTCGACCTCATCCCTCACCTGATCGGAAAAAGATATAAAAAGGTTGCCCTTATCCTCCCCTGTCTCCTTGCTCCTCTGCCTTTTTGCCTTCTTACAGCGCTTTGCGCTTGAGCCAGTCAGAGTTGTTTTTGTGAGAGCCGCGCAGAGCGCGGCTCTCACAAAAACAACCAGATTTTAAGCGCTTGAAAAGCGCTGTAAAATAGATATATTCATTGCTCAGGTGTTCCTATGCCCCCCCGTTGGTCTCGTGTTCCGACTCGCCAGGATCCCGATTTTCGTCGTCTGGATGATCGCATGACGTTTGCTGTGCATGTGGCTGCGTTTATCGCCGTTAACAGCGGTCTGTGGTTTTTCCGGTTGGTACAGATGGAGTCGTGGCCCTGGACAGTCTGGGTAACGGGAGCCTGGTTGACTGCACTGGTGGTGCATGGACTTGTGATCTTTGCGATCGCCGATTATTCTAAATAAGCAGTAATACATGTAGAACGGACGCATTTTGTTGATTGTGGTGTGTTCACCCCACAATCAACAAAGATCACCAAATATAACGGATGTGTGCAAGCCCTGACATAGGTGCGTCACAGATTGATTATGTAGAGATCAACAGAATTCGTCCTCACCAGGAATTGACCCCATATAAAATTCCGTTTTAGAACGGGAAGAGAGCGTGAGACAGAATCTACGCTCTCTTTTTGTCTTAATCTTTGTCATATCAAAACTGAGGTAGCCCCAATTCGGGATACGCTCAAGTGCCCATTTGAGTATGCACTCCGCCCTCGCAAAAGCCCTAACCTGAACTCAGGTTGAGGTAGCGTTAGTGCTGTTCTAGAGGTGTATAGCGCTGTGCACGTTGATTAAGTACGGTGGTGTGGGGCACGAAGTGCCCCACACCACCGTTGCTGTACTTAACGCACTTGCACATTGCTATAGTTAGTTATTGTCAGAGGGATGTTGAACATAAAAGCGGAATAAAAATAGGGAAGCTTCTTTAAGAAGCTTCCCTTGCATCACAGTGTAGATGGAAATTAAACGGCAACTGGAGACTTAACGCAGCCCAGATAAGCGTATAGTTCCTCACCCTCGATCACTTCCCGGTCGAGGAGTTGGGTTGAAATTTCTTCCAACAAGTCGCGGTTTTCTTTGAGAATGTCCAGGGCTTTCTCGTGAGCAGATTCTACAATGCCCTTGACTTCCTGGTCGATCGCCTCAGCAGTTTGAGCACTAACCATACGGCGAGGATTTGAGCCATCCGCTCCCAGGAAATTGTTGCCCTGATTTTGCTGATAAGCCAGAGGCCCTAACACCTTACTCATGCCGTAGGTGGTAACCATGCGCTCAGCCATTTCGGTGGCCCGCTGTAGGTCGTTCGCGGCTCCAGTAGTAATACTGCCGAAAACAACTTCTTCAGCCGATCGCCCACCCAACAGGGTCGCAATCTGTCCTTCCAACTCGATCTCGCTTAGTAGGAAGCGATCCTCTGTTGGCAGTGAGAGAGTGTAGCCCAGAGCCGCCATACCTCGGGGAACAATGGAGATCTTCTCCACTTTATTGCTACCGGGCATCACGGCACCGACCATAGCATGGCCGACTTCGTGGTAAGCCACAATTTTCTTCTCTTTTTCGTTAAGGACGCGACTCTTCTTCTCCAAACCGGCGACAACCCGCTCGACGGCTTCAGCAAAGTCCTCTTGGGTGACAAGTTGGCGATTGTTACGGGCAGCCAGTAGGGCAGCCTCATTTACCAGGTTGGCCAGATCCGCTCCGGCAAAACCGGGGGTACGGGTGGCGATCGCCTTCAGATCCACACTCGGCCCCAACTTTACATCCTTGGCGTGGATTTCGAGAATAGCGAGGCGACCGGTCAGGTCAGGGCGATCGACCAGCACCTGGCGGTCAAATCGACCGGGACGTAATAGAGCTGGATCCAGGCTTTCGGGACGGTTGGTTGCAGCCAACACAATCACCGTCTGCCCACCTGCAGCAAAACCATCCATTTCGGTGAGCAACTGGTTCAGGGTTTGTTCCCGTTCATCATTGCCACCATAGAAGCCGCCGGTTGCTCGAGACTTACCAATGGCGTCCAATTCATCAATGAAGATGATACAAGGAGATTGCTTTTTGGCTTGCTCAAACAGGTCACGAACCCGCGCAGAACCAACCCCTACGAAGAGTTCAACAAACTCGGAACCCGAGATACTGAAGAAGGGGACTCCCGCTTCGCCGGCTACAGCACGTGCCAGCAAGGTTTTTCCAGTACCAGGAGGTCCAACCAACAGGACTCCTTTGGGAATTCGGGCACCAATATCTGTAAATTTCTGGGAGTTTTTTAAGAAATCTACAATCTCGACTAATTCAGTTTTGGCTTCTTCGACCCCAGCCACATCGGCAAAGGTAATTTTGCCAGCATCGCCTTCCACATAAACCTTGGCCTTACTCTTGCCAATAGAAAGGGCACCCTGAGGGCCGCCACCGCCCCGGTTCAGGAAGAACTGCCAGATCCCTACAAAGATTAAGGGGGGAATGACCCATCCCAGCAGGCTGGTAAACCAGTTACCTCGAGCCGGAGGGATAGCGGAAAATTCTACTTTTTGTTCTTCTAAAAGTTTGGGCAGGTTCAGGTCAAAAATGGGAGTGGTAGAAAGCACCGATCCGGCTGTTTCCCCTTCATCTTTAAGCTGATACCGAATTTGATCTTGTCCAATGGAAGCACGCGCTACTTCCCCTTCGCTAACCTGATGGATAAACAAGCTGTAGGGAACCCGTGGAATGGAAGGGCCAAAGAACACGGGAAGTAGCAGATTGATTAACAGGTAAATGCTCGATCCAATTAGCAGAAATCTGCCAATAACACGAGACCGTGGGGGTTGCGGCTGATCTTTGATTGGCATTGCGAAGAATGCTCCTTGGCTAAACAGATTAACATCGGGCGCTATGGGCAAACACCTTCTCCGACACCGTAAAGGTTGGCAGGCTCTCCAGTGATCCTCCTGTGGAGGGGAAATGGAGACAACTGCCATGGGATGGCACAGCCGAACGTCCCGTTGATTTATGAGAGACGCTGCTCGTTATGTTACGAATTGCAATCTCTGTACCGATCTTAGATGCTTTAGGGAATAGGGGCGGGGCGGTTAAGGGGAGGAAACCCGAACTCAAGTATTCGTAGGTGTATATTGATAGCCATTTATGAGAAGAGAGGGCCGTGCTAAGCACGGCCCTCTCTTCTATAGCTTTACTGAAGCTGGTTAGAAAAGATTATTGTT
Organism: Leptolyngbya sp. FACHB-8; assembly: GCF_014695575.1. Lineage (GTDB taxonomy): Bacteria > Cyanobacteriota > Cyanobacteriia > Elainellales > Elainellaceae > Vacuolonema. Next base: position 28,583 of record NZ_JACJOO010000090.1, read on the forward strand.
GAAAAGCTATACGGAGCGCGACTTCTCAACGATAATCTTCTCGTTTTGAAGGGCGTGAGACCTTATGAATATAGGGGACAAAAAAGGGGCCAAGCGGCCCCTTTTCCGCATCCGGTAGTTTGAGTGGTGGTGGTTAGGCAGTTTCCATCCAGTCGAAGATTTTGTCGAGTTGCTCCAGCGTAATGAGGCCGTACTGCCAGAGCACCATCGGCAGCATGTTGGAGTCCTGACCCTGCTTCAAAGCAACGGCAATGGACGCGGCGGGGATAGCCAGTTCGTCTCGGAGGAACTGGATGAGGCGTGTCTGGGTTGAGGAGGTAGTAGTCATTGCCATTGCCCTTAAGAAAAATACCGGATTGTTAAGTTGTGAAACAAAAATTCAGAATTGATGATGATGATTATAGCGACAATCTTTGTACTCTGATCCGATCCAAAGAAATGCTTGCTAGGTCCCTAAAAAGGTAGACTTCCGGCCGCTGAGCTAAGCCCAAGGGGGAATCCGGTTGAGAATGATCCCCTAAAACTTTTCTCAGATTATGACGGTAAAAGATGAGTTTTTCGTGAGGACAATATTAATCTACACTCACAACGCGTCCGGTTTCCGAGGCGCAACGGATGGCTTCAGCAACTCGCAGGGCGTATAGGCTCTCTTGAGGCGTGACATATAGGGGCTGGCCCAAGGTTAGGGCGTCCAGCACCATAGCAGTATCTTTGGCGAAGAGCCCACGACGGCTACCCAAATCGAGCGATCGCTCCTGATCTGCCAAAATCAGCGTGCCAACTTCTCCAGCAATCTGAATGGCACCCTGTTCTCCATGAATGAGTAAAACCCGTTCATCACTCCAGAGGGCCTCACCTTTGCCGTACACCACATCGGCAATCAACCCGTTGGTAAATTTTAGCTGGGCTGAGGCGATACATGTGGTGAAGGCTTGGCCGGGTAACCCGTCTCCCCAAAACCGGGACTCGCAGGAAACGTGAGCAACAGAACCAAATAGATTCGTTAGACGGTGGATGCGTGAAAGTGCTCCCACAAAGGGGAAGCCAAATAAATCATTGTGGTAGCTCCATCGGTCAGGAGCAGGGCGTTTGGCAGTCAGATCGGTATACCGTACATAAAACGGTGTGCCAATTTCGGGGAGGGATTGGGCGATCGCCCCATGAATCCCACTTAATAATTCAATATGCTCAACGTGGAGCAGCCGTTGTTTGGATGCGGCTAGTTCCAGCAAAGACTCAGCTTCGGCGACGGTGAGAGCCAGGGGATATTCCAGCACGACATGCTTGTGAGCTTCCAGGGCAGCTCGGGCGATGGTTCCGTGATCCCGGTTAATGGTTGCAATAACGACCAGATCAACGCTGGGGTGAGTGACGAGGGCATGCCAGTCGGTGAGGGCGATCGCACCATAGGGGGCTACTAGCTCCTGCGTTTTTTCTAGATTGCGCCCAGCCATGGCAACTAAGTGTGATCGCCTGTCCCCGTGAAAGGTTTCTGCACGCACTTTTGCGGCATACCCTGTCCCAACAATACCAACCCCAATGGAATCCATAAATATAAGTGGATCTGTCCCTGTATTCAGCAACACTAAATTGTAGGGTCAGATGGTCGATCTTATGGGTCAGAGGATGATTTTCGTGGAAAAATTACCGTTTGAGAAAGGCCATCTGAAGTTCCTCAGGCTGATGCATAAATAATCTTTTCCTATTACATGGATAATCCTGGCAGAAGCAGGCTGATTCCTTGTCCAAAATTATTCGTAGATATCAAGTCTAGCTATAGATTAGCTGAGGTGCTTTGAACTACACGAAGCCTGCAACTCGTAGAGTGTAGACCTTGAGTTCGCTGGCCATAAACTTTTCTGAGAACGGTCAAAATTTCTAGACTTTTGAGCTATAAATGCCTCTCAGAGCCAGATACAGTGTTGTTTCTAATGCTTGCCTGACGACTGATTTCAAGTTTGGAGAGGACAGTTTTTTTGAGCTTCTTTTTTAAGGGGTAGTGATCGTCGCATCGGATGGTCTTTCTTGCCAGATGCGTTTTCGCAAGTATAAGTAATCTGACATTAATACCCAGCCTTTCATTACGAATCCCGTTCACCCTTAGGGGCAAGATACGGTTACAGGGTATAAGTTTTCTCGTAGTATCAGAAGGAGAGTTTGCCCTCAAAGAGGTATCTTGATCTTTGTGCGGTAAGCGCTTAAAGCCGTTTTCAGAATTGAGAGGATTGTTGCATGGCAACTTTTAAGGTCACCTTAATTAACGAGTCTGAAGGTCTGAATACAACGATTGATGTCGCTGACGACGTTTATATTCTGGATGCTGCTGAAGAGCAAGGCATCGACCTTCCTTACTCCTGCCGCGCGGGTGCTTGCTCCACCTGTGCTGGCAAGATCAAAGAAGGCACGGTAGACCAGTCTGACCAATCCTTCTTGGATGATGATCAGATCGAAGCAGGTTATGTTCTCACCTGCGTTGCCTACCCCACCTCTGACTGCACCATCCTGACCCACCAGGAAGAAGAACTCTACTAGGCTGCGCTCTAAAGTTCTGCGCTTGATTTTTCGCGCGCTTCGCGTGCGAAAAATCAAGTATTCATTAAAACCAAGAACCTTGCTGTGCCATCGTTTTGCCATAACACAGCAAGGTTCTTGGTTTTAATTGCTTCTGCTGGGGCGAGATGTTGGTGCAGTAGACGTTTCACCAAAAATGTCTGTTCCTTTGTGTGCAGATTTTGAATAACCTCAGTTCGGGTTAAGGGCTTTTTCGAGTGCCGCGCGTCGCGCGGCACTCGAAAAAGCCCCTTATTGCGTGCGCGTCGCGCACGCAATAAGGGCGGTTCGGCTTATCCCGAACTGACGTTGAATAGCAGGATGTGTTTAAAACTTTGCATGGGTGGTGTTGGATCGCTTCGCATCTGTGGGTTTCAGGTCAGGTTTGGGTGATGTAGTGGATGATCTGCCATAGTTTTTTGAGGCGACGTGATGCTGAATAATCCTTCGCTGCTTTTTAGGGAGCTCATTACAGTAAAGGAGGGGCGCGTTATCTCGGTGTATCGGCGTATCGGATGGCGATCGCAGGGATAGAGATTGGAGGATTGTGGATGATGGCCGATAAGGAGCGACAGAGGGAATGGCCTGACGCTGTAGCCGTGAAGCAGAAGGCGTTGGAATTGGGTTTTCATAAGGTGGGAATTGCGGCAGTAGATGGCTGGGATCAGGCCGTTGCTGTGCATCTTCAACGGTGGTTGGATCGGGGGTATCAGGCGGATATGGCCTGGATGGCGCGCCCGGCTCGGCAGGATGTGCGTCAGGTGATGCCGGGAGTGCAGTCAGTGATTGCCGTGGCGTTGAACTATTACGCAGGGCAGGAGCGATCGCCCGAACCCGGTCATGCCAAGATTGCGCGTTACGGTTGGGGGCGCGATTACCACCGGGTAATGGATAAACGCCTGAAGGCTCTGACCCGGTGGCTGTTAGAGCAAGGGGATGGAATTGAAGCTCGCTATTATGCTGACACAGGCCCCATTCAAGATAAGGTTTGGGCTGAGCGGGCCGGATTGGGATGGATTGCGAAGAACAGCAATGTGATTACGCGGGAGTATGGCTCCTGGGTGTTTTTGGGGGAGGTGTTAACGAATGTGCCCCTGATCCCAGATTCTCCCCATACGCAGCATTGTGGAACTTGCACTCGCTGCCTGGAAGCGTGCCCAACGGGGGCGATCGCCCAACCCTTTGTTGTCGATGCCAACCGCTGCATTGCTTACCACACGATTGAAAACCGAGCGGAAGATCTGCCAGAAGCTCTCAAACCGAATCTGCAGGGTTGGGTGGCGGGGTGTGACATTTGTCAGGATGTATGTCCCTGGAATCAACGGTTTGCCCAACAAACAGATGTGGCCGACTTTCAGCCATACCCGTGGAATGTCAACCCAACTTTGGCGGAACTGGCAGAGTTGTCGGATGAGGAATGGGGCGATCGCTTTCAGGGTTCTGCCTTGCGGCGTATCAAGCCAGCCATGCTCCGACGCAATGCTCAGGCGAATTTGGAGTCCCAGAATCTAACATCAGAGCCTTAGGAGATTTCTGAGAAACAATATCCCCATTATTTGGAAAAAAGGCGCGGCGAAGCCGCGCCTTTTTTCCAAACAATGGGGAAGTTCTTATCTGGAAATCTCCTTAGTTCTGACGAATGTTGCTCTAAACGTGTGGCTGGTTGTTGTGGGAGGGTGCTTATCGTACCTCTACCAACAACCAACCACACGTTTGAAATTTGAGTTTGTGAGAAGACGTTAGGTAATCGGAGTTCGGGTTAAGGCGTTTTCGAGTGCTGCTGCGTATTGCGCAGTACTCGAAAACACCAAAATGAACACTTCAGCTTATCCCCGAGGTTAGGTAAAAACTACAGCATCCTGACAACCAAAGCTTTTGTGACAGCTAGAAGATTGCCACGCTTTCCCGGACGACGGCGGGAGATTGAGGATAAGAATTGCTATGGCAATCTGTGAGTAAAAGGGCAGCCATTTTCAGTCCATCTCCTACAATTGGGAAAATGTCTTGAGCCCAAGGCTGCCTTGCTCAAGAAAACGCCTTGTGGAATGGGTTCAATCAAACTGGGGCAAAAATCGTGGTGAAGCGTGTGGTAAAGCGGAGTTCTATCATTGTTATTTCTCTTCTCTGTGGTCTGGTAGGGCTTGGGAAGCCGGTCTACAGTCAGGCTTTAGTGCCTCACGTACCGCAATTAGATGCCCAACGGTTACGGGAACAGGGATTAATTCTGGCCCAGGAGTCAGCTCAGTTAGCCCAATTTCAGCAGTTTGACTTGGCCCTGGTGCGTGCCCAATTAGCAACTCAACTGATTCCAGACGATCCACAAATTTGGGCGCTGCTTGGGAGTTTGTATCTTCAGGTGGGGCAGGAGGAGCCAGCAATTACGGCGCTGCAACAGGCACGTAATTTTGATCGCGAGAATGCGGCTGTTTTGTTTGCCCTGGGTACCGCTTACTTCCGTACACAGAATTACGGTCAGGCGGTGGAATCGTTGCAGGCTGGGCTGCGTATCCAGTCAGAGGAACCAGGGGCGCTGTTTGACCTGGGTAATTCGTATTTCAAGCTGAAGCAGTATGACAAGGCGATCGCAGCCTATCAGGATGCCTATGAGATAGAAGAAAATTTTTGGCCTGCGATTAACAACATCGGCCTGGTGCTGTACGAGCAGGGCGATGTTGATGGAGCCCTGGAACAATGGCGGACGGCCGTAGCAATTGATGAGCTGCAACCGGAACCGAGGCTGGCCATGGCGATCGCCCTCTACAGCAAAGGAGATGTAGAGGCGGCAATTACGGAAGGGCAGCAGGCACTCCAATTAGATGTTCGCTATGCGGATGTGGAATTTTTGAAGGAAAATTTGTGGGGCGATCGGTTGCTGTCGCAAACGCAGTCGTTTTTAGCGCTTCCTCGCGTTCGCGAAGTGGTGGCGCGGCTACAGCAGCCTTAGCACTGGTTTGTTTCGTTATCAAAGAGAGAGGATGAGTGCAAAGCACCCATCCTCTCTCTTTGTGGTTCTGAACCATAAGGCTATGGTTATCGCTATAGGCATTTTCATTAGGACAAAAGGAGTGAGTGCTTTGCACTCACTCCTTTTGTCTTAATGAAAATGCCTAGGATTATTTATGCTCCACCCGAGCAAGGCGTATAACAGTAGGCGCATCTCCCTATTGAGAAGACGTGAGTATACCGTTACCGGCGTTGAGCAGAAGCGACCAGGGGCCGCTGCGCAGGGCTGCTAAACAGTTGTTGGAGCATATTGTCTCGTCCGTTTAGGGTTTCGTAGAAGAAGAAGGAAACTCCCGCGTATTGGCGATCGCGTATAGCTTGTATTTGTTGTTGCAAGAGGTTTTGGTCTGTCAAACGATTGCGTAATCCTGCAAGTACACCAACAGCTACGGGAATGTGGCTGCGGGCTTGCTGGACAGCAGGATGATTTAACTCCTGGGTGAAACCTGTCAGGTTGTCGCGATAAACCTGGAGGATTAATTCTTCGATATAACCGGCTCGTTCCCAGGAGCTCCAGTCTTGAAGGTAGTGGTTGTAGGAAAAGTCTTGGGAGTTTGGAGAGAGGGCAACGATCGCATTGGGTTTTACCCGTTTAATCGTGGTAAACGTCCGCTGCATCAAGCTCGTAATCTGGTTCGCCCGCCAGCGCATCCACTCGGGGTCTTGGGAGTTGGCAGGAGGGGTGCGCCCGTTGTGTTGCTGACGGTAAAGGTTGACGGTGTAGGGGTCATAGCCCAGTTCGGCAGGCAGGCCGAAGTGGTCATCCAGTTGCAGACCATCCACATCGTAGCGGGTGACAATTTCCCCGATCAAACCCAGAAGAAATTGCTGCACTTCTGGGTGAAAGGGATTGAGCCACACGCGGGGATAAATCCCTTCCATAATGACCTTAGAGCCATCGCGTCGTTGGGTGACCCAGTCGGGATGCCGAATGACTAGCTCAGAATCCGCTGGGGCCATTAATCCAAATTCAAACCACGGCACCACTGCCAGGCCCATATCATGACCGTTTTCTACAGCCTCCTCTAACACATCTCGTCGTCGCAGGCTGCGATCGGGGAGCTGGGCGCGACCAATCACCTGCTCAGCGAGAGGGCTGGGGTAAAGGGTGTAGCCCCAGTTCCAGACGGTGGGGTAGACCGTATTGAAGTGGAGTCGGGCGAGGCGCTGCATCCCATTGCGCAGGTTGCGACGGGAGAACATGACGCTGCTATCAATGTTGGTCAGCCAAACCCCTCGGAGTTCTGTGGGGGCCGAAGCAGGAACGCGTTGGGCAACGGCTCGCATAGCTTCCCAGGGTTGGGCTACGACAAGCGCACAGATCAGAAGGCTCAGAAAAAACAGGGAAAGGCGTCGAAAAGATTGTCGCAGAGGTCGTAGAACCAAGCGAAAACCGGATTCCTGATGGAACCCACCCAGTTGAGAAGAAGTACGCATGGCTAAGAAAGAAGGAAATGGCCTCAATATCTCCTCTTCGCTCTGGAAACCAAGCTCCCAGGAAAAATTGAGGACTCTTCTCTACCTGACGGTAGAGAACTCACTAAAGTTGCTGCACAGGAAGGAGGACAATGTGGTACAAATGTACGTGTAACACGTAGAAGGCTGACCAGGAAATGACTCTGCTGAGTTTGACTACTTCAACAGCCCCATCACCTGATCAACAAACTGCTGGTGATCGACGACAGGTTTCGAAATGTAACCATCGGCACCGCTCTGCTTGAGGAAGGTCTCGCGATCGCCCTCCATAGCATGGGCTGTTACCAAGACCACGGGCAAGTCTGATGTGGAGGGATCTTCTTTGAGCATCTGGGTAATCCGAATGCCGTCCACAGGTTTTCCTTGATAGACACTATGGGAGAGGGAAACATCCATGAGGATGATGTCGACTTCGCGCGATCGCGCAATCTGCATCACTTCGTCAACGTTCTCGGTGTGCTTGACGTCTAGCCCACCCCGCTTAGTCAGAATTTTGGAGAAAACCCGCGCATTAATAGGGTCATCTTCCACAATCAGCACTGTTTTCATATTGTGAACCTACTGCATAGTGTTTAGAATGAGCCATTTTGACAAACAGAACACAGCCATTTTCAAAAAATATGATTCTTTCACTGGCTCAGTCTGTTAGGAGTAATAGCTTATCCCATCATTTTTAGGTTCCTCAGGAGGAACATTTCCTGCTCACCTTCACATAATTTTTAAAGAAGGAGGGCCAATTACCCTAAAATCCATCGTTGCGAGGTGTGGTTACCGCTATAGTCACTTAAGCACACCTGATGAACGGTTTACCTGACACGTTGACCGATCTTCGGCCCCCTGACCATTTCCCCTAATCTGCATTGGAAGGATTAAAGATACACCATGGCTGAGCAATTGAACCTCCCCACTGGAAATGTCGTTTCTACGGCCCTCCATACCGAGGTGCAACGATCCTACCTGGAATACGCCATGAGTGTAATCGTAGGGCGGGCACTGCCGGATGTGCGCGATGGCCTGAAACCCGTGCATCGGCGCATTCTCTACGCTATGCATGAGTTGGGATTAACGCCCGATCGCCCCTTCCGAAAATGCGCCCGTGTGGTGGGAGACGTGCTGGGTAAATACCACCCCCACGGCGATCAGGCGGTTTATGATGCTCTAGTGCGGATGGTGCAAGATTTTTCTAGCCGTTATCCGCTCTTGGGTGGCCATGGGAACTTTGGCTCGGTAGATGACGATCCTCCAGCAGCGATGCGATATACGGAGACGCGCCTCTCTCCCGTCAGCAACGAGGCCATGCTGACGGAGATTGGAGAAGCCACCGTCAACTTCATCCCCAACTTTGACAACTCTCAGCAGGAACCCGTTGTTCTTCCAGCCCAGCTCCCATTCCTGGTGCTGAATGGCTCCTCAGGAATTGCGGTGGGTATGGCGACCAACATTCCGCCCCACAACCTGGGGGAAGTGGTGGATGGGTTGATTGCCATGATCGATAATCCCAACCTGTCGGATGAAGCGCTATTTAATTTCATCCCCGGCCCGGATTTTCCCACGGGAGGCGAAATCGTCGGTACGGATGGCGTGCGAGAAGCCTATCGCACAGGGCGGGGCAGTATTCCTGTGCGAGGAGTGGCGCAGTTTGAGGAGATTCAGCCAGGACGAGGACGGCATCGACGTCCAGCGATCATCATTACGGAACTGCCCTACCAGGTCAACAAAGCAGCCTGGATTGAGAAGGTAGCGGATCTAACCAACCAGGGCCGACTGGAGGGAATTCAGGACATTCGGGATGAGAGCGATCGCGACGGGATGAGAGTCGTGATTGAACTAAAGCGGGAGGAGAATCCCCAGCGGCTCCTGAACAAGCTTTACAAGATGACGACGCTGCAAGTCAACTTTGGCGCAATTTTCCTGGCTCTGGTGGATGGCCAACCCCGGCAGATGCCTTTGAAAGAGGTACTTCAGCATTTCCTCTCCTTCCGGGAGGAAACCCTGACCCGGCAGTATCGCCACGAATTGCAAAAGGCGGAAAACCAGATCCACGTTCTGGAAGGACTGCTGCGGGCCTTGGATAACCTGGATGCCATTATCGATATTCTGCGGAATGCCCCCGATGGGACGACGGCGAAGACGCAGTTCCAGGCACAGTTTGGGTTTAGCGATCGCCAATCCGACGCCATCCTCTCCATGCCCCTGCGCCGACTCACCGGGATGGAGCGGCAAAAGCTTCAGGACGACTTTGATCAAATTCGTACCCGCATTCAGGAGCTACAGCGACTTTTGACGGAGCGCAAAGAGTTGCTGAAAGCCCTCAAGAAGGAACTGCGGAGCCTCAGAAAACAGTTTAACGATGCTCGTCGTACGAAAGTGCTGAGCGCTTCAGAACGGGCAGAAGAAGTGGAAGGTTTGGCGGGGTTGGAATCCGAAGTGCTCGAAGATGAGGTGGTGTTAGAGTTCACCCAACGCGGCTATGTGCGCCGTTCCACCCCGAAAGCCTTCCAGCGTCAACAAGCTCGCCTGGAACCCCCGGCTCCCAAAAAACTGGTGGAGTATGACGACCTGGCAACCCAGGTGGAAGCAGCAACCACTGGGCAGCAGGTGTTGGTGTTAACGCGCAGTGGTAAGGCGTTTGCGATCGCCGTTCGCGACATTCCTCAAACCACGCGGCAATCGAAGGGAACCCCCCTGGTGACCCTGCTGCCCCAAGGCGGTAGCCCCGAGGAGATCGTGGCCCAGTTTGTGCTTGGGGATGCCGTCGATGAAGTGGAGTTGATTTTGTTGACGACCAAGGGCCGGATCAAGCGGTTGCCGTTGAGCGAATTTACGAACCTGACCGCCCGAGGGTTAACGGCTCTCAAGCTGAAAGAGGATGATGAGCTGCAACAGGCTATTTTGGCCTTTCCGGGAGATAACTTGGTGCTGGCCACCACAGGTGGGCGGTTGCTCCGGTTTGAAGTAAACGACGAGCAATTGCCCATTCAGGCGCGTTCTGCTCAAGGTCTGGTGGCCTTGCGACTGGGTAAGAACGAAAGTTTGGTCGGTTGTGTTGCTCTGGCCCCTGAGGATAGCTTTGTGCTGGTGACTACCCAGGGTTTTGGGGTGCAGCGGCAGGCATCGTCTTTGCGGTTAGCCAATCGAGGTGATTTAGGTGTGCAGGGCTTGCAGTTCCCCAATAAGACCGATACCTTGCGATCGCTTGCTCCGGCCTGGAGTAATACCTCGTTGACAGTGCGAACGGAGGGCGATCGCATGGCTCTGATTCCCGTCGATGACATTCCTGTTGCCAGCCGGTCAGTCGCTGCTGAGGCTCTATTGAAGCTGCCCAAGGGGGAGAAGATTGCCCAGGTACTCCCTGATCCGTTACCTCCCGATGAGGAAGAGGGAGAATCTGATCTCGACCAACAGGAAAATTCGGAAGAATAGGGGAGAATAAGCAGATTGGTTTCTACGATTGCCCCAACTAAATCGGGGCGTCGTCGTTTCCTCCCTTTCCTCAGCGAATTCTGAACTAATTACTGTGGCGCAGGTTGTTCTCGAAAATATCTACAAAAGCTTTCCCCCCCGGAAAGGTCGCTCGTCGTCCTCTACGGAGGAGGGTGCCGATAGTCAGGCGGTAAGCGTGCTGCGCCGGATTAACCTGACGGTGTATGACGGGGAATTTATGGTGCTGGTGGGGCCATCGGGCTGCGGTAAGAGTACGCTACTGCGCCTGATTGCTGGGCTGGAGACGGTGACGGGGGGCAATATTTGGGTGGGCGATCGCCGTGTCAATGACCTCCCTCCCAAGCAGCGGGATATTGCGATGGTGTTCCAGAGCTATGCTCTGTATCCCCACATGTCGGTGTACGAGAATCTGGCCTTTGGGCTGCGGCGATCGCAGGCTCCCGGTAATGTTGGCAATGACTCAGCCTGGGAACGGGCGTTGGTAGCGGCAACTCGGCCTCTTCCCAAGGGGCTGCGCTATTGGTCAGAACCGGAGCGGCAGGTGGAGCAGCGGGTGCGAACGGTGGCACAGATGCTTCAGATCGATACCCTGTTGGATCGGTTGCCGAAGCAGCTTTCGGGTGGGCAAAAGCAACGGGTGGCCCTGGGGCGAGCGATGGCACGAAATCCGCAAGTTTTTTTGATGGATGAGCCGCTATCGAATTTGGATGCAAAGTTACGGACGGAAACCCGAGCACAGATCGTGAATTTGCAGCGGAAGTTGGGGACAACGACCATCTATGTGACGCACGATCAGACGGAAGCGATGACGATGGGCGATCGCATTGCTGTCCTGAATGCGGGGCAAATTCAGCAGATCGCAACGCCGCTAGAACTTTACAATCATCCAGCTAATGAATTTGTAGCGGCATTTATTGGTTCGCCACCGATGAATTTTTTGGAGGTGCAGGTGCAGGCTCCGTTGCTGATCGCCGATGGTCAGTTTCGTCTGACGTTGCCGGAGTTTTGGGAGCCAGCGTTGAGGCCGTATCAGGGGCGATCGCTTCGCCTTGGAATTCGGCCGGAGCACTTTAGCATTAGTGCTCCAGCTCCTAAGAATCTGCCTGTGCGCGTGGAGCGGGTCGAGGCATTGGGTTCGGAAACCTATTTGACGGTGCGACGAACGGATGTGGCAGATGAGCCGCTGCTTCAGATTCGTGTTGAGCCCGATCGGCGGGTTTCGTTGCGAGAGGATTTGTGGTTGGCGTTGGCTCCGGATAAGTTGCATTTGTTTGATCGGGAAACGGGGTTGGCGATCGCACCATCCTGAATATTCAGGACTTATTATTGTGCATTCTTGTTGTGTGTGGTGTGCGAAGCACACCACACACAACAAGAATGCACTAAACGTAGTGGATCTGCGTAAGTCCTATAAGTAAGCTACGGGAGTAGCTTACTTATAGGAAAAGGTTGTAGAAATGTTTGGGAATGTTTTTCTGGTATCTGAGGAATACTGCTTTTGTGTATGGGAAGTGCAAGTAGAATCAATACTTTAGACATTTTATTTCTAACCTGAAGACAGTTAAATTGGTAGGGGCTTTTATTAAGAATTGGGGTATGAGTCGTACCTGTTAGCTCTACTGGACAGGTAAGGGTTGGAGGGATACGTTATGAAGACTAGAAAATCTGGGCTCAATCGAGCTTTTGGGTCAGCTGTTGCACTGTTGGGATTGGGTGCGTCTTTGGCGGGAGGGGTGGCACTTCCGGCCACGGCGCAGAGCAATTTGCTTGATTTGGGGCAGGCTGTTGGAGGGCAACGGGTGCGGCTCGATGTGGACTCAATACGACGGGCGAGTGGTCGTAGTGTCGATTTCACCTATTATCTTGGAGACGATTCTCGCTACAGTCAGGCTAACTGCGAGAATGGCAGTTGGACGACGTTTGAGGATGGCGTGGTGCATGCTCCTCAGTCAGGTGCGACGTCGGATATGATACGCATCGTTTGCGAAGGAGATACACGGACAACAGTTGCACAGCCGACATTGCGTTGGTTTGTATTTGCACCCCCCAGTAATGTGCGAGTGAGTCCTAATGGAACGGTTCAGTGTGTCATTCGTGAACAGCGCAATATTAATGTTTTAGGTTCAGAAGGGGATTGGTATATCACGGACGTGTGTGGAGCACGGGGCTATATTCACAACAGCCAGGTAGAGCCGATTGATTAGACAAGTCTGCACAGCAAGAAATAACACGGCATTTTGTGCCGTGTTATTTCTTGCTGTGCAAATGCAATTTCTATTCGTGCTCAGATTTGGCTAACACCAAATCCCGTTGTTCTTGGCGTGCTTTGATATGTTCCAACCCTGTGTTGGGAATAGAGCGAATTAGTTGACGCGTATAGTCGCGTTGAGGATTGGTGTAGACCGTGTCAGCGGGGCCAATTTCTTCGATACGGCCAGCGTTCATCACCATGATGCGATCGCTCACAAATTTCACCACGCTCAAATCATGGGAAATGAAGATGTACGTCAACCCAAAATCCTTCTGCAAATCCTTCAGCAGGTTCAATACCTGAGCCTGTACGGATACGTCGAGGGCGGATACCGATTCATCACAAATGATGAATTGAGGGTCACAGGCCAAAACTCGGGCGATGCAGATCCGTTGCCGTTGACCACCTGAGAACTCGTGGGGCATCCGGTTCATGGCTCCGGGATCGAGGCCCACCCGTTGTAGAAGGTCGATGGCGCGATCGCGCCGTTCTACTTCGGAGGGGTATAGGTTATGAATGATCATTGGCTCCATCAACGCGGCTCCAATCGTTTGCCGCGCATTCAAGGAACCGTAGGGATTCTGGAAGACAATTTGCATCCGGCGGCGCAACTGCCGCATAGAGTGTTCATCCAGCGCCATGATGTCTTGCTGATCGAACAGAATTTCGCCTGAGCTGGGCTCGATCAGCCGTAACAAACAACGGCTCAACGTAGACTTTCCGCAACCCGATTCTCCCACTAACCCCAAGGTTTCGCCGGGGTATACCTCAAAGCTGACATGGTCGACTGCGTTCAGCAGGGTCTTTTGGGCAAAAAAGCCTCGGCTCACCGGGAATGCCTTGGTCAAATCGCGAACGACCAACAAAGGCTCCTGCTGGTGCAGGGTTTCGTAATGCTCCTGGGTTTCCTCGGCACTAATTTGTGAGAAAAGAGCCAGCTCTTGTTCAGGGGTATGTTCCTTTGCCTGAATTTCTAACTCGCCATTGGCATTGGTGGTCACGGTCATGAAATCGGCCACCGTTGGCAGGCGCTTAAGCCGTTGATCAGGGCGAGGGCGGCAGTTGAGCAAACCCTGGGTATAGGGATGCTGGGGGTTGGAAAACAGCTCGTAGGTCGGAGCCGTTTCCACGGCATCACCGCGATACATGACCACAACGCGATCGGCAATCTCGGCTACCACGCCCATATCATGGGTGATGAAGATAACAGACATCCCCCGCTTGAGCTGAATCTCCCGTAGCAATTGCAGGATCGTAGCCTGGATGGTGACATCCAGGGCGGTGGTCGGTTCATCTGCAATCAAAATGGCTGGGTTGCCCGCCAACGCCATGGCAATCATCACCCGCTGTTGCTGTCCCCCTGAAAGCTGGTGGGGATAGCGGTTAATGATGCGCTCTGGGTTGGGGAGTTTGACCTCACGGAAAAGGGCGATCGCCCGCTCTCTTGCTTCTTCCCTGCTCACCACTTGATGCAGTCGAATTGCCTCTGTTACCTGATCTCCACAGGTATATACCGGGTTCAGAGATGACAGTGGCTCCTGAAAAATCATCGAGATCAGCCCACCTCGATACAACCGACGCTGCTCGGAACTAAGGGCGAGTAGATTGACGGGGTTGGCGTCGGGCAAACGGGGATTGCGGAAGAGGATTTCCCCAGTCTGAATGGTTTTGGGTGGCAGCAGGCCAATAATGCCAAGGGATGTAACGGATTTCCCAGAACCAGATTCACCCACAATACCGAGTGTTTCACCGGGGTTGAGCGTAAACGAAATTTGGTTAACCGCTCGAACCGTTTCCGCTTTACTACGGAACTCAACAGAAAACTGACGAACATCCAGAATGGGAAGTGAGGAGGTTGGATTCACAGATTTAGCAACAGAAATATGAGTGGATGTGAAAACAATTCGATCGAATAAGCTACTTCTAATTTTTCCCGATACTTGCCTTTAAGGGAATCTTTGAAAAGACGAAAACTAGCTTGTAAAGCATCCCCCAAAAGGATGAGATTTAGAATCTATTGTTGATAAAACCTTCTATTTTTATCGAGTGTTTCAATCTTCACATTCTAGTGAAAAAGTATCAACAAGATCTAGAATTCGCTAATACATTCGTGCCAGCGAATGCTTGCTAAAAAAGACTCTTAAGTGCTCCATCTGTTAGCCCAGGTCTTTTGATGGTAAAGCTTTAGTGCTTCTCTAGTTATGTTAAGAAGACATCATCATTATCTCAAGTAACCCAAATTTTATGTCAACATCATTATTGATGAAGAGAGCTTAAGGGATAGACTATCTCAATTCTGAACGGTAACAGCGATCGCCCCTCTAAACTGTGCCCAGTAAGCAAACTTAACAACGATGTCATAGAATTCTCAACACATTCCTAAAACTTTCTTTAGATCTACAGTTGCCCTCGTTTCTAATGCGTAAACTGCCTTTAATGTGCGGAGATCTGCTTCTCTAGCAAGTCATCCTTTTTGCCCATTCCAACATGATGGAACTGGGCCTGTTTGACACTCAATGCACGTCCAGATGAGTCCATAAAACAAGGAGA
Source organism: Leptolyngbya sp. FACHB-8 (assembly GCF_014695575.1). GTDB lineage: Bacteria > Cyanobacteriota > Cyanobacteriia > Elainellales > Elainellaceae > Vacuolonema. The sequence continues at coordinate 43,857 of NZ_JACJOO010000090.1, forward strand.
TTAAAATGCGACTCTGGCGACGCTTTATAAAATTTGTAAGTTTAGCGATTGTGACCTTTGGATTGGCGATCGCCCTCGTGAACTGCACGGGCCAATCTGAAACTAGTACTGGGACAAGCCCCGCAGCGACGGGCAGTGCCAGTGGTACATCAGCTCTGGTGTTTGCTTCCAGTGGCCCTCCCGTCAACCTGGAGCCTGGCAACATCACGGATGGCAACTCTCTGTATGTCCAGCAGCAAATTTATGACCGCCTGATCGACTTTAAGCCAGGTAGTACAGACCTTGTTCCAGCTCTGGCTGATAAGTGGGAGGTATCCGACGACAACCTCACCTGGACATTTACCCTGAAGGAGGGGGTAAAGTTCCACGACGGCACCGACTTTAATGCTGAAGCCGTAGCCTTCAACTTTAACCGCTGGTGGGATCCCGAGTTTGAGTATGGTTATCGGGATGCTGGAAAGCTCTACGAAATTTGGACAAATCTCTTTGGCGGTACTAAGGGCTCGAAAGAGTCTCTGGTTCAATCAGTTACAGTTAAGAGCCCAACCGCCATTGATATCAAGCTAAAACAGCCCTTCGCAGCATTCCCGGCTGCCGTAGCTGCGGGATACTTCGGTATTGCCAGCCCCACAGCCATTCAAAAATCCGCTGCAGATTATGGCACACCCTCTGGTGCGGCTGTGGGTACTGGCCCCTATGTGTTTGAGGAATGGCGGTCAGGTGAACGAGTCAGCCTGAAGGCGAACCCTGACTACTGGCGGGAAGGGGTTCCTAAAGAACAACAATTGATCATTACCTTCGTGGAAGACCCGGCGGCTCGCCTTGCACAACTGCGGGCTGGCACTGTTGATTTCACTGTCGACCTTACCCCTGACCAGTTGGCCGAAATTGAAGGAGATTCTAGCCTTAAAGCAGTCTATCGCCCTTCCTTTAACGTGGGATATCTGGCGCTAAACCCCGGCTATGAGCCTTTGTCGAAGCCAGAGGTGCGGCGAGCGATCGCTGAGGCTATCAACAAGCCCGAAATCGTGAAAGCCTTTTGGGGCGAGCTGGGCCAAACTGATGCCCACTTCGTGCCGCCTTCCATGGAGAATTTCCGCTCGAAGGATGTGACGGATTATCAGTACAACCCCGATGCGGCGAAGCAAGCTCTCGCGGCAGCTGGCTACCCCAACGGCTTTGACTTGCAGCTCTGGTATATGCCCGTCAGCCGTCCCTACTTCCCGAACCCTAAGCCAATCGCGGAAGCGTTCGCTGCTGAACTGAACACCATTGGCATTCGAGTTAGTTTGCAAACTAAAGACTGGGGTGCGTATCTGGAGGATCGCAACACGCCTCCCGGTTTCCAGTCCTTCATGCTGGGCTGGACGGGTGACTACGGCGACCCCGACAACTTCCTATATGCCCACTTCGGCCCTGGTTCCACCGATGACCTCGGCAAATGGAAAAATCAGCAGGTCTTTGATCTGCTAGACCAGGCCCGTGCTGAAGCTGACACCGCCAAGCGGGGCCAGATGTATGCCCAGGTTGACAAAATTCTCTTCGACGAAGCTCTGCGGATTCCTATCGTCCACTCCCAACCGTTGCTGGCCCAACGTAGCAGTCTTGGCAACTGGAACCCAAGCCCGTTAGGGTCGGAGTCTTTCGAGGAAATCGAAAAGTCCTAATCACGCAATCAGCAGGGCGTGGGATTCAACACCTTCCACCCCTGCTTGCCCGCCCTTTTTCCACTCATCTACCCCTCCACCCCTCATGGGCCGCTACATTCTCCGCCGTCTCTTGAATCTGTTACCCGTTCTTTTCGGCATTACGCTGCTGGTGTTTCTCTTCCTGCACCTGATTCCAGGGGATCCAGCAGTAGTGATGTTGGGCGATCGCGCTACCCCTACCCAGGTCGAAGCGCTTCGTGAACGCATGGGTCTAAACGAACCGCTGCCGTTGCAATACCTGGCCTTTATGGGCAACCTGCTTCGCTTTGATCTGGGGCGTAGCATCTTTACCGGAGTTCCCATCATCCGGGAGATCTTGAATCGCTGGCCTGCTACGTTTGAGCTGTCTGTAGCGGCGATGGTCATTGCTCTGGCGATCGGCATTCCCGCCGGGGTAATCGCCGCTGTCCGTAAAAACAGCCTGTGGGACAACGCCACTATGAGCGGTTCGCTGATTGGGGTATCAATGCCTGTGTACTGGCTTGGCCTACTGCTGGTATACCTGTTTGCGGTCAACTTGCGATGGCTTCCCCCCAGTGGCCGCATTAGTGTGGATGCGGGATTGGCTTTCAAACCGATTACGGGCTTTTATGTTTTTGATGCCCTGGTGCAGGGCAATTTTGCTGCTCTGGGTGATATTCTGGCGCACCTGACCCTTCCTGCCCTCACCCTCAGCACCATTCCCCTTGCCATTCTTGCTCGCATCACTCGCAGCGCCATGCTAGAAGTCCTCTCTCAGGACTATATCCGTACCGCTCGCGCAAAGGGTTTATTGGAGTACTGGGTGATTTTTAAACATGCTTTGAAAAATGCCATGCTTCCTGTCGTCACTATTATTGGTTTAGAGTTTGGCACACTTTTAGGTGGAGCCATTCTTACAGAAACCATTTTTGCATGGCCAGGAATTGGTAAATGGATCTACGAGGGCATTCTTACTCGCGACTATCCAGTTGTTCAGGGAGGTGTCATTTTTGTTGCCACTGCCTTTGTATTGATCAATCTTTTAGTTGATATTTCTTATGCCCTATTAGATCCACGAATTCAGTACAAATAGGTTTGAGTGAGATTCGACAATCAACGACAGTTGATCATCCCCGTGTGTAGAGGCGCGTTATAAAACATATGACTCTTGAAAATGTATTACTCGGATCAGCGCGGGTTTGATTGAACATCTTTGGTTTTGACGTCAACATGGCGTTAAAACCCGCCCCCACAGAAGAATTTAGTTCAAACTCTTACATTGAAATATTCTTTCCTCCTATGACCACCGCTACCCCAGCTACTCGCTTTGCCCGTTTCCGCAAACAACGTGCTGTTCAGCGCTTTCTGCAATCTACGTCTGGCATGATTGGCCTGGTGCTAACTGCACTGATTATACTGATGGCTGTGCTGGCGCCCATCCTTCGACCTTATGATCCTGCTGGCGATCGCAACTACGCTGCTCGCCTTAGACCCCCTAGCCCTGAGTTCTGGTTTGGCACGGACGGTTTAGGCCGCGACATTCTCAGTCAGGTTTGGTATGGATTGCAGACGTCGCTGCTAATTGGGTTGGTAGCCGTGGCGATCGGTATGCTCATCGGTGTGGCCTTAGGGCTACTGGCGGGATACTTTCGGGGGCGGTTGGAAACGGTGGTGGGTTGGATGACCGACGTGATGCTGGCGTTTCCCTCGATTTTGTTGGCGATCGCTATCGTCACCGTCACGGGTCCCAGTGTTGTCAGCGTCATGTTTGCCGTCGGTCTGGTGCAGTTGCCCAAGTTTATCCGCCTCACCCGCAGCATGGTACTTTCCCTGCGCGAGCAGGAATTTGTGCAAACTGTCCGCGCCTTTGGAGCCACGCCGCCACGGATTATTCTGCGGCACATTTTGCCTGCGAGTCTTGCGCCGATTGTGGTGCAGGCGACCCTGGCGATCGGTACCGCTACCCTGGAAGCGGCAGGTCTGGGCTTCCTGGGACTGGGCGCACAGCCCCCTACCCCAGAACTGGGCACGATGCTCTCTGATGCCTTCAAAGGAGGCTATTCTTTGTCATCACCCTGGACCATTATTTTTCCTGGTCTTTTTATTACGTTGACAGTGCTTGCCTTTAATCTTCTGGGTGATGGTCTCCGAGATGCCCTCGATCCTCGCAGTGGACGGTAATAAAAAAAGAGCGACCATTGGTCGCTCTTTTTTATCAACTTGCCATAATCAGCGGATCGGGGACGGGGAACGATCGCTGTTCCAGGGGGGTAAACTTCCGATGGGCTGCGTCGAAGGCATATACAGAACCTGTTTCAATCTCATACATCCAGGCGTGTAAGTTTAACTTGCCAGAGTGGAGGTTGGAGCGTACCACCGGATAAGTTTCCAGGTTCTCAATTTGAGTCAAGATGTTTTGCTCGATCGCAATCTTGAGCAACCGCTCCGGGGTTTCGTGGGAGTAGTTATCCATCACAAGGCGACGGGTGGCTTCACCGTGGGTACGCAACCAGCTATACACCATCGGCATTGTCTCGGCGAGGTTGCCTACCTGTAATAGCCCTCGCATGGCTCCGCAGTGGGAGTGACCACAAATAATGATGTCCTTCACGCCCAGAGCTTGCACGGCGTATTCGATCGCCGCAGACTCAGTAATGCTAGCCGCTCCGTAGGACGGAACAATGTTGCCTACGTTCCGCATGACGAACAGCCGCCCAGGAGGGGATTGTGTAATCAGGAAGGGATCAATCCGCGAGTCCGAGCACGTGATGAACAGCACGTCAGGCGACTGCCCCTGAGAAAGCTCCTCAAAGAGTGCCTGATGGTTCCGGAAGTAGTTGTCGTGGAACTGGTTTACGCCCTGGAGGATGCGAGTCAACGGCATAAGAATGGCCTGTATTCGGCAAGGGAAGGGACTTGAATGGGTAGTTAAAGGTGCGGAGTGGCAAATTGTCAATCCGGTTTTCTTAATAATACCCATTAGTTTACATTTATATACAATGGTGCGATCGCGATTTCCAGGAAGAAAACACGTATTTGCTGAAACTTTATGTGTCTTGTAGAGTTTTGGCCCGGTTAGCTAGGGCATCAGGAGTGAATGGGCGCACTGCTTCCACTCGCTCCTGATGCCCTAACTAGTACGCTGAGGCGGAAATCCATCACCTATGTTTTTGTGTGGGGTACTTCGCACCCCACACAAAAACATAGGTTGCGAACATAGGCCGCAGCCTACTAGTGGGTCATCTGGCGTGAGTATTGCCATTTCAGGTGGAGCATTTTAGGCCACCAAGGACTGGGTTACAGCCCCAGACCCTCCTAATCGATGCTTAGGTCGTTTAGATCGCGCTCGTTGTCGTCGTGCCGCTCGCTTGCCACCCCACTCAAACGGTGTT
>NZ_JACJOO010000091.1 GCF_014695575.1 Leptolyngbya sp. FACHB-8
ACCCCGGCGATGGCCATGGGCTTAACCGACCAAATTTGGAATGCGGGTGACCTACTGCGTTGTGTGCTCTACCCCTGAACTTCAGAGGGGTGAGATAATCTCACCTTTCTACCGCGCACCCTACCCACAACACAAATGCGTAAGTCCTGGGGACAAGAATGAGGAGGCGCGTTGCGCCTCCTCATTCTTGTCCTAACAAAAATCCTAGTTCTAATCAAGTTTGTGTTTGTTAGGTTTCGCTGTTTCACGGCCATTGCAGGAGGAAGCAATCAGGAAGTTGCGTAACCAGTTATCGTGATAGCGGAAGCCATTAAGGTCCTCAAAGGGAGACATCGAGTGTGGCTCCAGTGCCTGAACTTTGCGGCTGTAGGGATGGAAATTCCACAGCAACGCCATCGCTCGTAACTCTTGTCTTGCCGCTTCTAGCGCTCCATGAAAGTATTGCATGGCATACAAGATACGGTCTTGATAATTCATCAATCGATCCACTTGATTGCTGGTACGATAGGCATCTGGCAACGCAAAGGTGACCTTTAGTTGAGGGGCTTTGGTTGGCAAGTTCGTCAGTTTCTGTCTGGCTTTATCGGGTCAGTCGTGCTCCGGGCATTTTGCCCATTCCACCAATCGACGTAAGCGTTGAGCAAATTGCCGACGATTGCCACTGGTATAGAGATGCCAGAGTTTGTCGCTGACCCTCTTGAACACACCAGAGGTGCGGCGACACAGTTGTTGCACACCCAGTACGATGTGCAAAAAACACAGCACGAGGGTGATTCCTGGAAACAGGGCACTCCATGCCTGTTGGGTTGCCTCCCACCCATCGGTGTTGACGCTTTGGGGGCAATACTCCGGATAGCTTTGATGAGCTTCAACTTGAAACTCTCCGTAGGCCTGGGCCAGTGCTTGGGCATCAGCCCGTTGGGTGATACTCACCCCTAAAAAGCACCCGACAGCGGCGGTCACGGCACTATACACCCTCTCTCCTAACCACCAACTATGCTTTTCATCAGCGACCAGGTGAGGGGGGGAAAGCATCGGGGTCTTTCACCGTACTCCCGACAATCGATGCCCGTCCTAAGGCTTGGGTGGCATGATACCAGTACATCGCTGAGTGTCCGAGGACATGGGCGATCCCTTCATAAGGGACACCATAGCGCCTCAAATACAACCCTTTTTCCACCCCTTCGGTTGACCCAATCATGTAGGGCATCACCGTGTCGGGTCGTAGTTGATAGGCTTGGCCATTATTACACTTCAGCCGAATCCGACGAGTCTTCAGATGCAGTTTGCCCGATTCAACAAACCCATGAAAGCAATACCCTTGCTCGATGCCCTGGGGAAAGATTTCGGGATGGGTATCAATCAGGTGGTCGAGATAAGACCGGAAGGCTTTGGTATCGTCTACCAATTCGTTATAATTGGCATCCTCAGCCAGGGGTAGGCAAATAGTTTTGTCGCCCGCAATGCCCCGTTTCTTCTGCTCTGTCATAGAGGGTATCCTCCACAGTGCTTACCTTCAGCATAGGAGTTCTCTCGGTCGAGGAGGCATTCTGTCACAAAACACAAACTTATTTAGAACCAGGAAGTTTAACCAGATCTTGGCGACTACGCTTTGCCTCATACCAGAATGCTCCCCAAAACACAGCCAGGATAATGGTAGGAATGACAAAACATGCGATCGCCACATCCGGCAGAATAGCACCTGAAACAAACATGAGTGTCAGAATGCTATACCATATACTCCCCCAAAATATTAGAAAGGCAATAACCAGGGGATGCATTCCCATCCTGATGTGGATGGTCGTTCCCTGTGCTGTTGCCTCAAACTGCCCGCGGATAATGGGCAAGAATGAATTGCGGTAGTAAATGATGCGACGAATCTCAAAGCCCGTTTCATCAAGCCTTCCTGCATAGGGAACGTTACTGCAACTGTGGGACCAACGGAGGGGTTTTGGAGGTTCAATAAATGCAGACAATTTTTCCCGAACCTGAAAGATGGAGTCCGATGTTTGCAGGGTGAATGTTTCGTAGGGAACAAGTTTCATCGGTTGAACTTTGGTTTAGAATCTAACGGTCTAACCTTGAGTTGTTTTCTATTGGCTTCAGTACTCTTACAAACATAAGTTGTGTAACTTTAGCGTTTTAGAACCTAAGGTTACGCAACTTATTTTTGAAAGGATCGTAAGTTGATAAGCTTCGACAGTTCTGCGTTAAGCACGGCATACCCCTGCGCGTTCAAATGCAGTTCATCGCTACGGTACTCAGCCCTCAAAACACCTCGGCCATCTGCAAGAAGAGGGAAGGTATCGAACACCACGGTTTGCTCATCCGCCAAGGTCTTGATATAAGCGTTAACGTCGTCAATAGCTTGGCTGATGTCATCAGACCAAAAAGGTCTGCGTTGTAAAGGCACCTCACCTACGGGAAAGATTGTTGTTACGATCACGGCTGCCCCCAAGCTGTGGGATTCATTGACGATACGTTCAATATTTGCCTTCGTGTTGTGAACAATGGATTCCCGGCTTTTAGGGAATAAAGTAACCGTCTTTAAATCGTTGACACCAACCTGGATAATAACGATGTCAGGGTTTAAGGAACGCACATGGGGAGAAAAACGCTGAACAACCTGAGTCGAAGTTTGAGAAGAAATTCCACGATTGACGAATTCATAACCGTTTATATCGGGAGGCGGCCAATTTTCAGCTCTGGAGTCCCCAAGGAACACTACACGAGGTTCTGGTTGATCGGCTGTACCTTCAAAATCTACAGGGTAATAATTTAGCCCCAATGGATCCAACCGGGTTTGGTTCACCTCAAGATAATATTTTTTAGCCTGGTTAAAAAGAACGACATTAAGGAAAGCCAGGCTTCCCAAGACTAAAAGAATAAGGGCATTCCATAGGATAGAAAGCTTACTGAGTTTCATCGAACTATTACCTTTTATTCATTACCGTTTATCCCACTTCACTTCAACGTAGCAAATTTCATCTTCTGAGTATGCCGTAACAGTGGCAGACACCTGATTGGCAGACCGGCGGATACCACTTACATGGTAGGTGTAGCGATCGCCAAGCTGAACACGCGCAAGCCCTCCGCTTCTGCCGCGTCACTTCCATTTAGCATTGAGTGGGTAAGGAGTGCGACAACGCTGATGAGGCCGAATACCACTGCAAATCCAATTTTCTGTAATTTTGTTTCCAGCCCTTTCGCAGCACAAGCCTCCAGAACTGTTCGGCTGCGTAGTTGCTGATGAGTCCAGCCCAGGACGGCAAGGGTAGCGATGTTAAACAAGCAACGAGCCACAAAGTTGGTGGGTGCTTGCCGCAGTTCTACCATCCATAGACCCAGTGGTCTAAATAACACAGCAACCAGAAAAGAACCGCACAGCCACAGGGCGAAAAAGATAGCAATTCCCCCCATCCAATTCGCGACTCTCAAATTCCCTCGAATCAGCAACACGCCAAGGGCAACTGCAATGGTTCCCCAAGCCGGAGAAACACTGATATGGCTTGCAATATAGCCATTTGTAGTATGCCCAATGAAATAAATAATGTCTACCAGACCGAAGACAATCCAAACAATGCCAACGCGCCGAAGTATTTGGTTATAGCTTTTCGTCATTAAATAAACCCACAGCTTTCAATTTAGAATCTACTGGCATCGCTCGTGAATCCATATAACGTCTTGTAATAAGGGCACTTCTGTCTGCCCTACCGTTCCTCTTCTTGCATAGTAGTCATGGCTACCCAGCTCAGAGATCACGGCATATTTCGGTGCCTCTGTTTCCTCTCCAAAGAAAGGAGGAGTAGCCGATCGCAAATTCTGATCAAAAAATGCCAACCAAAATCTTTGATCCCCATTGGGAAGCGTTGGGACTTGTTCCGCCATCCAGATGGAGCCATAACCACTCACTTGATCGACAGTAAATTCATACAAGTGGCTTTGTAGGGGATGGTTAATGACAGCCGTTGCATCAACAATACTTCCGACAGGTGGTGGGCCAAAAACCAGCTCAAAACCCTGTCCGTTTCCATCCCGATAAATACTTTGGGAAATAGGGCAGCTTTCCTCTGCATTTGCTAATGCCGGAGGAATCATGAATATAAGGAAAAATGCAGTAAAGATTGTTGTTCTCATAATTTTTTACGCATTCCAATTGTTCACATAATCTTCCCAGGCCCAGACCCGTTGCAATTCTGCCTGCCCCTCAGCCCGTTCACTCTGTTCTCCCACAACAAACCTGAGAAAAGCGGCGATCGCCCCACTTTGGCTCTGATCAAAACCGTAGGTAGCAATGACGCGATCAGGAGCGCGCGCGCGCAAACTACCCGCCATCCGAGTAATCTTAAAAAATGGAATACAAGGGTCAATATGTCCTTCCAGGGCAGCAATCATAAAGGCAGGAAGATAATAGCGAGTTCCCGATTCACCCATAAATGACAGAGCCGATTCAAAGTTTTTGAGAGTTTCCCGCGGGATCTCGCCCCAATGATTCTCCCTGTCCTATAAGCGTGCGGCTTCCACCTCTTCAGATGGCACATAATTATCGAGGGCGATCGCCTGATGAAGCGTAATGCCGTCCCGCCGTTCTACCTGGGCAAATGCATTCTGAATCAACTGAATTGTCCACTCTAGGGTAGAGTAGTTTACATTCCTTGTTGCTCAATCCCAACCTGCAAGGGGAACACTAGAGTTGGCTCGGCAATTATACTTTTCTGTTCTATGCTCCCGTATGAATGACAATTTATCTGCACTCCCAACCAGTCACCAGAGTATTGTTGAACAGCTTGATTTAATGCTACGAGCGCGATACCCCCTGATTTATATTGTGGGTGCAGAAGAAGAACCGATCGAGGCAGTTCTTTTTCAAGCTTCGGCGCTTTCAACTCCGCAACGAGAGCTTTACTTGTGGGATATTGTGCGCGGCTGGAGCGACAATGGTTCGGATAAGGGGTCAGCGATCGCCGCACTTGGTCGCATTGCAAAAGCCTCGGGCGAGAAACCGGCGCTCTACGTTCTGCGAGACCTGCATCCTATTCTCAAAGCACCACTGCACCTGCCCAATGTACCTGTCATTCGCGAAATCAAAAATCTGGCTCGTGAACTAAAACGCAGTCGTAAAACTCTCATTCTGACGAGCTATTCGCTGGATGTGCCGCCTGAATTTATTGAAGAAATGACCGTCATTGATTTTCCGCTTCCTGATGCGGATGAAATCAATTATCTGATTTCTCAATTGGTCGTGCCAGAAAAGCTGAAGCTGTCGTCGCTATCACGTGAGCAATTGGTTAAAGCTTGTCAGGGGTTGAGCCGAGCCAGAATTCAACGGGTGCTGGCAAAAGCGATCGCCGCGAAACAGCAAGTCACAGAACAGGATATCGATGGCGTGTTGGAAGCCAAGCGGCAGGCGATCCGGCAAACAGGGATCCTGGAGTTTGTCACCACTCACGAATCCCTTAAAAGTGTCGGAGGACTCGATAATCTGAAGCAGTGGGTGCAGATGCGGCAGGACAGCTTTACCGAAGAAGCGCGACGCTATGGCATTCCGAACCCCAAAGGTGTTTTGCTGGCAGGGATTCAGGGCACGGGCAAATCGCTCTCTGCTAAGACGATCGCCCACGAGTGGCGACTGCCCCTGCTACGGCTAGATGCCGGACGGCTATTTGGTGGGTTAGTGGGCGAAAGTGAAAGCCGCGTGCGTCAGATGATTCAAATTGTGGAAGCGATCGCCCCTTGCGTGCTGTGGATGGACGAGATCGACAAAGCCTTTGGTAGCCTCAGTTCAGGGTATGACGGGGATTCGGGCACAAGCCGACGCGTGTTTGGTAATTTAATTACCTGGATGCAGGAGAAAACCAGTCCCGTATTTATTGTTGCCACTGCCAACAATGTGCAAATCTTGCCCGCCGAACTGCTGCGAAAAGGACGGTTTGACGAAATCTTTTTCCTGAACCTGCCCACAGAACAGGAGCGGCGTGAGATCTTTCGTGTCCATCTTCAGCGATTACGACCCAGTCGTCTACGCGAGTTTGATCTCGACTTGCTGGCGCGTCAATCGAAAGAGTTTAGCGGAGCTGAGATTGAGCAAACCGTCGTCGATGGCATGCAGCGAGCGTTTAGCCACGGTACTCCAGGTAATCGGCAGGACTTTAGCACTGAAGATATTGTCCGAGCGATTGAAGAGACGGTGCCGCTGGCGGCGATCGCCCGCGATCAGATCGATGCCCTCAAGCAGTGGGCTGCCAGTACAGGAGCGCGTCCAGCGTCCCAGGATATGCAACTCGTCGAAGAGCTACGTCAGTTAACCCATCATTACGGTATTGGACCGCTGGAGGTTGATTAAGTGTCTCATTTCACCCAAATCAGAACTGAAATTAAGGATGTAGATGCGCTCGTCAAAGCGTTAACTGAAACAGGATTTCAGCACATTGAAGTTCACGAAACCGCACAGCCTCTTTATGGATATCAGGGCGACTTGCGACCCGATACAGCAGAAATCATTATCCGTCGCCAATACATCGGCAGAGCGAGCAACGACATCGGCTTTAAACGTCAGGAAAATGGTGGCTTTACCGCTATTATTTCCGAGTACGATCGCCACAAATATTCGCAGCAGTGGCTCAATGGTGTAATGCAACGATACGCTTACCATGCGCTCATGGCTCAAGCGCCGCTTCAGGGATTTGCGGTCGAGCAGGAGGAAACCCTGGCGGATGGGACCATTCGCATCGTACTTGCAAAATGGGTGTAAGAAGCCGTTTGAGAAGCCCCAGAAGGGGCTTCTCAAACCAGTTCTAAGAGGAAGCAGAAAATAAAAGAGAGAGAGACGTTCATGTCACACTTTAGCCGCATCAAAGTTCAGATCAAAGATGGTGAAATACTACATCAAGTACTGCAAGAGCTGGGCTATACCATTGAGTGCAATGCTGAGGTTCGCGGCTATCGGGGAGACAAAACAGAAGCGGAGTATGTAATTCGGCGATCGAACGGATACGATTTAGGATTTCGGCGCGGTGACGGAGACGAGAGCTACGAACTGGTCGCAGATTTCTGGGGCGTGGGCATGAATCAGCAGCAGTTCCTCAACCCTATCCTGCAAAAATATGCCTACCAATCGCTGATGGCATTCGCCCAGACGCAGGGCTTTAACGTTGAGGCTGAGGAAACGCTGGAAGATGGCACTGTGCGCCTGGTGGTTGGCAAGTGGGTTTAAGGATGAGATGTGATTGAATTACTGATAGGCGATCGGAACCCGCTCCAGGATGCCCGAACCAAAAACTTTCTCTAATTCCAGTTCATCGAGATGCACATAGCCAATGTGACAGTGGCAAGTTTCATTTGTGCAGGGTCGCTCAAACAAAACAGATTCAAATGCCGGATCGTAAAGATTGCCGATCGCCTCTTTAATGAAATGACAGCGGCGAATGTTGCCTTCCCCATCCACTGAAATTACCGATGCTCCGGCGCGACAAGATTTGCCCAGGCTAAAATAGTGCTGCGTATTCAGTTCATACAGTGGATCAAGCGACTGAAAGAATGCGCGATCTTCGGCGGCAAGCTGGGGCAGTTCTGCTTTTACAGCATTAATCCAGAGATAAACGTTTTGAGGAAGTCGCTGGCGCAGAGTGGCGATCGCTTCCCTAAACTGAGGGAATCCAACGACTCCGACGCTAAACCGAATGCCGCGATCGAGCAAAATCTCGCACTTTTCTACAAAGCGATCGAGGGTTGACCACTCCGGATGAAATGTTGCCCAGAGCGCAAGGCAATCAGGATTGGCCTGCTCGATCCAATCTAAAGAACAGGATAGATTTGTCTGAATTGTGACTTTTCGCACATTCGGCAGATGAGACAACCGCGCCAGCGTTTGCTGATACCAGGAGTGAATCAACGCCTCACCCCACGGTGTGAACAAAATCGAGAATTCGTGTTCTGGGCGATCGGCAATCCACTAAGCAAAGCGATCGAGTGATTGGCGATCGACTGCTAATTCTGCGGCGCTCTGCTGGCGCTTAGCAAAGGGGCAGTATTCACAGCCGTAGTTACAGCTAACAAGCGAGCCGCGATAGAGAATCGTCAGGTGCATAGGATTGAGTGAATGAAGGCAAGGGGAAACACTATTCGGCAACGGAGCAGTAGCGATCTTCATACTCATCACCTTTCTGATTTTGAGCAAAAACCTGAATGCCTAGCGTTTGAAGTCTGTCAATCATGCTGCCAGACAGGTAGCTCTCAGAAACATTGAGAATTTGAAGCTGATGCAATGGACAATTGAGTAATGCTTCTGCGCCTTCGTCTGATAAGACTCCCATCGATAAATCTAAAACTTTGATCGTCTCCATAATTTTGGATTGGGTGATAGCCACAGCAACTTCATCAGCGTATTCACTGTTACGTAACCCCAGATAGACTAAATTTGGAAATGCCTCGCCTGAGAGAATGGGCATCAGGTCGTCAATCGATGATCTTCCGCCATAGTCCAGACAGCCCAGCCACAGCTCTAAGTGTTCCAATGCAGGTAGCTTGAGCGTGAGAATTTGAGCAATTTTTTCAGCACTGAGTCCGCCCGTCTCCACAATCAGGGTTTTCAGGTGGTCGTGCTGTACAGTTGTAAACTCTTCCCATGGGGCATCAGGATTTCGATCATCATCCCCTCCACGCAGACAGAGCATTTCCAGGTTTGGATAAGCCCTGAGCACATCACTAATATCGCAGAGGTGTGTAAAGGAGATTTGCAAGTCCCAGTCGTAGGGTCCGATAAACAGTGCTTTAAGGCTTCTGAGTCGGCTAGCCTCTTTCAGTTCCCGTCTGCTGCCCCTGTAGCCTCCATCGTCAATATACCTGCTACGGTCACTGAAAATGAGTGCTTCGACTTCACCGGCTCTTGGATCTTGCAGAAATTTCTTAAAGTCATTGTCGTAGACGGCATAGGCTATGTCTGTTGGATCAGAAATGCCAACTTGACGATCGAAGCTGGCCACACTCCGATTCGCAAATTGATTAAAAGGATAATAGAGATACCCATCACTTAAGGGTTCGATAATCCGTTCGATTAAATTCCAGGGATTGTAATCTTTTAGTGCTTGCTGTACTTCTGGTTCTGTTCGGTCCCGTAGCAATTGATAGGCTGCCCGTCTAACCTGCTGAGTTTCATCCTTAAGTGCCTGAATGACCAGGAATAAACCTGTTGGCGGATAGTTCAGTGCCTCCTGTAAAGCAGCAACTCGTTCAGCGATCGATTGGTGCAACAAGCGCCGCTTAACTCCTTCAATTCCGCCTAAAATTGTGCTTTTCTGAGGTGCAGGGGATTGTCCTCCCAGAATTGCATCACTGTCCTGCGGCTGATGTTTTTGATCTGGCATATTAGCTCCTGATTCGTTGTTTTTATTTCAATTCGTATGCCTGCATCGATCGCCGCACATCTTCTGAAAACAGCCAGGGTCCGATCGCATCCGACCGCTCAACCCCCAAGTCGGTCAGCGCTAATAAATCGGCTTCTTGATGGGCCAGATTCCAATCAATGAGTTCTTGAAGTGCGGGGAAATCGGTGAAAGGATGGCTGCTGAAGCGATCGCGATAGGCCAAACCATCTAGCCCTTCTTCAGAAAGCAGAGAGAGCAGAATAAATCGTCGCTGTTGCTCTTCTCGATTCAGGTCAAAACCATAGTTAGCGCGATCGAATACAGTATCGTCGCTGGTGATGTACTGTTCAATAATGCTGCGAATCTCTTTGGCATTCACGGCATAATCATTCGAGTAGTGCAGCGATCGCGTGTATGATCTTGCTCCACAGCCTAAACCGATCATGCCATCGGCCTGACAGCAGTAAACCGGGCTAGAGGAGTGAGGCGATTGATGGCGGCGAAACATTCGCATTGAAACCTGAGTATAGCCCTCCGATCGCAGCAAATCCCGTCCGGCACGGTAGCAGGCAAGGCGAATATCGTCCCACTGGCGATCGGACAATCCCAAGCCGGTCAGAGGACGCACATACAGGGGATAGAAGTAAATTTCTTCGGGATGGAACTGGAGCGCCGTACGAATGGAGTGCAGCCAGGTATCTACGGTTTGTCCAGGAAGCCCATAGATTAAATCCAGGTTCAGCGTTGGAAATCCTGTTTCGCGGATTCGCGTTAAAGCCGCCTGTACTTGAGCAGAGGTTTGACGACGCTGGGTTGCCAGCACTTCTGAATCGATAAAGCTCTGAACGCCAATACTGATCCGGTCTGCTCCTCGATCGCGTAGAAGCTGCAACTTCTCTGTGGTCGCCGTTTCGGGCGAGACTTCCACCGATACCGGAATTTCTTTCAGCGATGCGCCCATTTCATCCTCTGCCACGTTCAGAATCGTTTCCAGTGCGGCAATCGGCAGTTGAGTTGGTGTGCCACCTCCGAGCGCAAATCGGGCGAATTGGGCATCTCCCAGGGCAGCTTTTACACACTTTGCCTGCCTCTGGACGGCGGTGACATATCGGTTCACAAACTCATCGCTGTGGTTGACTGTGGTAAACAGATTGCAGAACCCACAGCGCATCTCACAAAAAGGAATGTGAATGTAGAGAAATAGAGCATCGCGTTTTTCGGCTGACCAGATTTCGTTCAGTGAGCGATCGGGAAAAGGACGGTAAGCAGTTTTGTGAGGGTAGGAGTAAACGTAAGCCTGGTAGGGCGATTGGGTGAGCAGAGGCAGTTGAGTCGTTAGCATAGAAGGCATTTGTTTAGAGGTTGGTCTCGCTTCAGGATTCCCGAAATTAGGCGAATAGGAGTGTGTTTATTGATCGAAGTGATCGATAAGAACTTCCGCGTAGGGAACTGTCCAGACGATCGGGTGAGCAATACGGTGTCCGGTATAACCGTCCTCGCCATAGGTTGTGCCGTGGTCAGAGCAGAGAATACCGAAGGTGGGGGCGCGATCGCGCAAGGTTTGCCAGAGGGGGACGAGGGCACGATCGATATATTCTAAAGCGGCGGCATGGGTTTCAATTGAGTCAGTCGTTGCTCCAGGTAAGTAGAAATAGTTGGGCTGGTGCAGGGCAGACAAATTGATAAACAGGAAAACCCGCTGGTTTTTGGGAAGCGTATTGAGTCGATCGCAGGCCAAACTAACCTGATGCTGGGTAGAGTGGCGATCAGTAACACCTAGTTCTGGGCTCCAATATCGCTCCTGAAAGAAGCCAGGCAAAACATTTCCCAGCGGATTGCACTGATTGAAAAAACCGACTCCGCCAATACAAATGGTACGGTAGTCTCGATCGGCTAAACCCTCGGGTAAACTTGCGCCACTCAGAACACAGGTTTCGGGTGCGATCGTGGTGCTGCCCTCAAACTGAAGCGCAAAGGGGCGAGGATGGTTGCCAGAATGAATTGGGGTGGGCAAAAATCCAGCAAAAAAGGCTTGGTGAGCGGCATAGGTAAAACTGGCAGGAGAATGGCGTTTTTCCCACCCAGTATCGGGTAGAAGGGCAGCAAGATGGGGCGTTCGTCCGGCTTGCCAGAGGAATTGGGCAACATCGTAGCGCAGCGTATCAAACGTGATAAAAATGATGTCATGGGTGCCGACGATCGCATTCATGTCATGAACGAGCGGACGCGTCATAGCCAGATTATTTGTAATCGTTTTATCCGTCGCTATATCATTCACGATCGCATTACCTCCTAAATTTGTATGAGTATCTTCTGTTGTTCTAACAACGTTGTGATTTCGGTGGTGTAGGTATCCTGTCCCTGCCAGGTAATGCCTTGCAGCAGATCACCAAAGGCATTCAGTTCCAGAATGTAGTGATCATGTAAATTGGGTGCAACCAGGAGATCAATACCGCAGTAAAAGCTGTGAGGAAAACAGGCCGCGGCGCGTTCGCAGGTCTGCAGCATGGTTTGCCAGATGTCTGGGGTCAGCAATCGGGGAAGGGCAGATACGTCGCGGCGATCGTTGCCCAGATGCAGGTTAGTCATCGGGCTATTGCCCACTCTCAAAACAACCTGTCGTGCCTTTCCGCCAATCACCACCACTCGCGCATCAAATTCGCGTCCTTCTAGCCGAGCTTTGGGCATCCAGGCTTCCACCTGCGCCGATTCTTTTAGCAAGAAGTTCATGATATCGGCAATCTCATGAGAGTCGGAATACTGGCGAATTTTGCGTGAATTGTAAAAGCGCAGTTCACCCTGTTCTATCACTCGTTCGACGGTGGTCGTAACTCGTTCGGCATGACTACGCCGCTCATAGGCAACCACGCCCGATGCAGACGAACCGTGCGCCAGTTTCACAAAGACCCGCTGACAGTTTTGCTGATCCATGCGATCGCGCAAATCGTCATAGCTGAGAATGGGCGCGTGACCGATCAAAGAATGGGGAATCGGAATCTGGTGATGGGCAAGAATCCGCTGACACTGAACCTTATCAAACATCGTGATGATGTCTTCGGGATGGTTTAACGCCGTGCCGCGCATTTGTCCTGCCCATTCCTGCAATCGCCTGCGCCAGCCCAAATACCACTGACGCGGATAGAGAATGCGTCCTTTGTCTGGAGGTAGACGGTAAGCCTCGATCGCCCCAATTCGCTGATGCTGTCCTGTATCCTGCACTTCTGTGCCTGCCGCAATCAAGGCCCGATCGACCGCAAAACTGCGCTCTGGTGCGTCAAAGCGATACCAGATTGGTGCGTCCCATTGGCTGAGCGAGCAGCGTCCCTCCAGCAGTTCTTCGTAGGGAATTAGCTCGGCAGCAGGTAAGTCAAACCGGGCGAGTGCCTGCTGGAACAGCTCGACCCGTCGCGTTTCAGGATTGGCAATGAGAACAAAATTGAGCATGGAATAGCGATCGCAGTTATTGCAGCGTATTATTCGGAAACAGCACAGTATCGCCCATCATCGTACTCATCTTCAATTGACCGCTGATCATCCGCAATAACCTGGATGCCTAACGCTTGCAACTGATCGATTGTGGCCCCCGAAAGATAGCTTTCAGAAACGTTGAGAATTTCTAGATTGCTAATTTCCCAGTATTCCAGCAGTTTTGCAGCTCCCTCGTCGGAGAGAGTGCCCATTGAGAGGTCTAGCACCTGGAGTCCTGCCAGCAGGGGCGAACCGATCAGTCGATCGATCAACTCGTCAGCAAACTGACTGTTGCGAAGACCCAGATAGGTGAGATTAGGGAAGACGAGTTCATTCAGGATGGGAGCTAAGTCCTGTTCCCAGCAGTCGCCGCCATAGTGCTCGCTGCCGAACCAGAATTCGAGATGCTCCAGTGCCGGAAAATCCCATTCGTAAATTTGCGTGACTGTTTCTCGGCTCAATCCGCCCGTTTCTAGAATGAGTGCCTTCAAATGCTTATGCACTGCATTCTCAGATGGCTCAAACTTTAATCCCATGCCGCCTCGGACTTGTAATACTTCGAGCTGCGGATATGCCTGCAAAATCGGACTCATATCACTCTGAGTAAGCCAGGATACCTCGCACTCCTCTGACGTAATGTCACCAATAAACAGAGCTTTCAGATTGGGGAGACGATTGCTCAATGACGCTAACTGCTCTACCAATTCCTGCGAAGAGTCCTCTCCCGTAAAAAAGTCTTCATCGCGGTTCCAAGCTCCAAACACCAGCGCCTCAACCTGCTCTGATCCAGCAGTATCTAGCAAAGCATCTAGCTGAGCGTCGATCGAAGTTCCCCCATCATTGTCATCGTCGTACCCAGAGCGCAGCGCGTAGGCTGTTTGCTGAGGATTTGACAACGCCTGTCCTGCCTGGAATTCCCGCACATCTCGCTTGGCAAAGTGGGTGACGTGCTGACCGCTATAGCCCAGATAGCCGCCCAGTCGCTCAGCAAGATCCCACACCGGAAGATGCGGTCGGGGCGTGCCTTTGGGCTGCCGGAGAAGCCAGTGTGCCCGTCGCCGAATTGTTTTAGAGCGATCGCCCAGTGCCTGTTCTAGACAAACTCGCCCTGCATCCCCATAGCTCCAGGCTTGATCCAGTGCCTCTAGCCTCAGCGTCAGGTCAGGATGATTCAGCTTTTGCCGAATACCTTCAATGCCACCCAGAATTGCGCCTTGATTGGGAGCCGGACCGTTACCGCCCAGCACAACATCAGAAGATTGAGGATCGGAGGGGGAGTGCGTCATGATAATGAACGGGTAATGAAAGAGAAAAAGAAAAACTTTATTAGAATTCCCAGGACGACTACTGAACGGTCAGAAAGTGATGATTCGTAGCATTCGTAGACAACTCCTATCTAAAAGACCGGACTAGGAAAGAGGCGGTATTCCCCAAATTTTGATCGTTCCATCGCGGCTACCGCTGACAATGCACTGTTTATTCTGGCTCATCGCAACGGACAAAATATAGTGAGAATGTCCTGTAAACGTTTGCTCCTGTCCTGTTTGTAAATTCCAAACTTTTACCGGTTTATCAGAGCTGCTGCTGCCCTACATCGGCTTAACTTAGTTTCGCGATCGCCCCCCGTTCTACCAATACCTTTCCCGTCAGCAAATCCTGCACGGTTGCCACTAAAATTCGGTGTTCCGTAACTTCAAATTCCACGGCAAGGCGATCAATTCCGAGTTGTCCGGGCGGCTCCAGCCGTGCCATGCAAACCTGCTCACGGTTCAGTTCCAGTGATCGATAGGTTTCCTGCTGACGAAGGGGAGCGCTGCTCATGCGTCCCTGCGCGTCATAGGTCACTTCTGCCTCGGTAACGTGCGCGACTTCGCCAATATCTAAACGAATTTCAGTTTGTCCTTCGAGGGCAGCTTGCAGCATCAGCGGTTCTGATCGCCCACAAGGATATTTTGTACCCGATTCAAACAGGGAAAAATAGGTGTAGGAGCGGGAGTAGGGTTCCCAGAGGCGGATAGCATAACCGTGGCGCAAATAGTCCTCCAGTCCGGCAATTTGCGTCAGGGCAAGTGCCCCGTGGGAAACTGCCTCGAACGGCTTGTGAAGCTGAACGTGCTGCGGCCCAAAGTAGGCCATAAAAAGCTGCTGAATTGCCCAAATTTGGCAGCTCCCGCCTACGAGCAACACCTGATCGATATCAGACTTCTGCACGCCTTGTGAGCGGGAACGACGGCAACCAGGATTCACGACGGATGATCCAGCTTTCATAGGTCGGCATCAGTTGGTCAGGGGCATCCAGAGAGCCCAAGTTTACTTCGATTTCGTCTGCAGTGCGTGCGAAAATAGACGAGCCACATCGGGGACAGAAAAAACGCCCGGCGTAGTCGCGTGTTTCGCCATCAATCGTGACCGCATCCTGTGGAAACACTGCAGAAGCCTGAAAAAGGGCACCATGATGCTTGCGGCAGTCAAGACAGTGACAGAGCCCGACTCGGTATGGCAGTCCTGACGCTACAATTCGGACGTTGCCGCAAAGGCAGCCACCTGTAAACTGGTCCATGCTGCTCTACCCAGAGTGCAGTGTGCGGAGATAATAATACTACGCTATCGAAAATCCCGCGTCTTCACTTTGATGGGTTGGCATGGGATGAGTGATGCTCACGCCTTACTACTCCTGGTAATGCGACCCTTTGATATTCTTGCTAATACAGGGAAGGGCGATCGCAGTCATGGCCGCGTCATGCTCCTCAATCTCGCTGGTTGTATTGCAAGAACTTCTTAAGGACAAACGATCGATATCGTCCGTATTCCCTTAATCAGCAATTTCAAAGATTGCTTCGATAAATTTCACTTGAGACACACTGTCCCCTTGTTTGACTTTTTTGACTTGTCCTTCTCTAATCATATTCATCACTTTAGTGTCACTCAAAGTCCTTCTTGCACTATTGAATGAATCTGAAGAAGTATTCTTAGCCCAACACTCCATTAACTACCTATGCCGCAGTCTCCTTCTCCCCGCTTTCCCGATATCCAGACCCACTGGGCACGTCCCTTTATCGAAGCCCTGGCAGAACGGGGAGTCTTGCGAGGTTTTGAGGATGGCACTTTTCGCCCAAACCAGCTGATTTCACGCGCTGAATTTGCTTCCATGCTGCGGGGGGCATTCGCCATTGCTCCTAAACGTCCCTACGTCCCTTATGTTGATGTTCCTGCTAACCATTGGGCAGCCCCTGCAATCCAGTGGGCCTACGAAACCGGGTTCATGTCGGGTTATCCCGGTCGTGAATTTCGCCCGACAGAAGCCATTCCCCGACTCCAAACCTGGGTAGCGCTGGTGGGGGGACTGGGCATGACCGCTTCGGGGCAGGCTCCCCTGGCAGACCTCTACCGAGATGCAGCAGAAATTCCCGACTGGGCCAGGAGTGCGATCGCCACGGCAACCGCAGCAGGCATCGTGGTGAACTATCCCGACCGCACTCAAATTCACTCTCAACAACCTGCTACCCGTGCGGAGGTTGCGAGCTTTATCTATCAAAGTCTGGTCTACATGGGGCAGGCTTCACCCATTCCATCGGAATGGATTGTCCAATGGACACCCTTGGTTCAGGTCTCCCACCGACGAGAGTTTCGGGCCGCCTGGGTTGCCCTGGTATGGAATATTGATTTTCCCAGTAGCCGCACGTTGACTACACAACAACAACAGGCTGAGATCATCACCATTCTGGATCAATTGCAGAGATTAAATTTCAATGCGGTGATTTTGCAAGTGCGGCCAGAGGGGGATGCCTTGCACAACTCCACGCTGGAACCCTGGAGCTTCTGGTTAACGGGCACTCAAGGCAGAGCGCCCAACCCCCTGTATGACCCGCTGCAATTTGCGATCGCCCAATGCCGTCAGCGCAATCTAGAAATTCATGCCTGGTTTAACCCCTACCGGGCACGCAGTTCGAGTCAAACGGTGAACGTTGCGCCCCACCTGGCTGTGACCCATCCCGATGTAGTCTACCCCTGGGGCACCCAATCCTGGATGGATCCTGGCTCACAAGTTGTCCAAGACCAGACTTACAACGTCATTATGGATGTACTGCGTCGTCATGACGTAGATGGCATTCATCTGGACGATTACTTCTATCCTTACCCGATTGCAGGGCAGACCTTCCCGGATGCAGCGACCTACCAGCGTTATCAGGCCGGGGGTGGTACGCTTTCCCTGAACGATTGGCGGCGAGATAATGTGAACCGCATGGTGCAACGGCTTGCTACAGGCATTCGCAGCACCAAACCGCAGGTCAAATTTGGTATTAGTCCCTTTGGCATTTATCGCCCCGGCCAGCCACCCCAGATTCGGGGATTAGATGCCTACGACCAACTATTCGCAGATGCCCTACGCTGGCTTCAACAGGGGTGGGTCGATTACCTCGCACCGCAGCTCTACTGGCGCATTGACCCGCCTGCCCAGAGCTATCCTGTTTTGCTGGAGTGGTGGGCTGACAACAATCCCCAGAGACGACACATCTACCCCGGCAACACCCTGTCACAGTTAGACGGTAAAACATGGGAGTTGAGCGAGATTGAACGTCAGGTCGCCATCACCCGTCAATTGGAAACGAAGCTTGTGCTGGGCAATATTTTCTATAGTGCAAAGGCATTTCTAACCAATCGCCAAGGCATTTGCGATCGCTTCCAAAGCGACACTTACCGTACCGCCGCTCTCCCTCCAGTCATGCCCTGGCTCTCCAACACGCGGCCCGCTCCTCCGCAAAACGTTCGTACGATAGACGGCAAACTTTCCTGGGTTGCCGCCCCGAACACCCGTTCCTTCACCCTTTATCGACAGACCGGAACCACCTGGAGCCTCCAGGAAATTCTCCCCAATACAAGGACAAACCTTTCCCTACAACCCGGTACCTATGCATTGTGTACCGCTGATCGCTTAGCCAATGAAAGTCTAGGAGTCGTTATCAACATCAAATAGATTATTCAGGTGGTCGAGTTGCTGAAGTTCGTCGGTTCAGGCATGGTGGGTAAGCGGAGGAAGGTTAAACACGCCCATCTTGTAGCTAAATAAACTGGCTTTTCCCAAATACCTGATCAAAACAGACGAATTATATGCATACTGAGGAGTTTGAAGTTCAGACCCAATCCGTGATGCGTTATCTAGATGTGGAGCGTCTACAAGCCAAACAGTTAGCCGGGTGGCGATGTCAGGAGTGTAACCGCCCCTGCCGTCAATCCGGGGAATCAGCGCAAGATGTCTCTAAACGAATTGCGTCAGAGTCGAAGTTAGCCGCTGACCATGACTGAACCTCTCTATGACAGCGACTTGACCGATGCCGAGTGGGAAATCGTTGAACCCTTGTTGCCTGCTCCTAAGCCCTTGGGTAAAGACCGAGAGGTCGATTTAAGGGAAGCCCTTAACGCTATCTTCTACCGGGCAGATAATGCTCTGAAATGGCGGGCAATCCCCAAGCATTTCCCAGCTTGGCAAACGGTGTATGGATACTATCGCTTGTGGGTGAGGTTGGGAGTCTGGGAGCAAATTAACCTGACCCTGATACGGCAGGTACGGCAAGCCGCAGGACGGCATGAAGAACCGAGCTTGGTGATCATTGATAGTCAGTCCGTGAAACTGGGACAAAAAGGGGGGAGGAACAGGGATTTGATGGCAACAAATGGGTGAAGGGACGCAAGCGTCATATTGGGGTCGATGTGCTGGGCCTGGTGCTGGGTTGCTATGTCAGTGCCGCCAATATATCAGATGTCAAAACAGCTCCTGGTGTTTTAGTCTGGGTTCTGCAGATGCATCAGCGCATCGTGAAGGTGCTAGCGGATAAGGGGTATCGAGGAGATCTGGGAACATTGATTCAGCACTTCTTTGAGCAAGAAGGACGACAAGTCGAGGTTGAGATTAGCCAACGAGCAGAGGATGCTAAGGGGTTTCAGGTAGAACCGAAGCGATGGATAGTAGAACGGACTTGGACCTGGCTGAAGAATGCCCGAATTCTCAACCGAGACTATGAACGATTACCAGAGAATCACGAAGGCATGGTCTATGTGGTGATGATTCGATTGATGCTACGAAGACTTACCAAAAACAGACGAACCTGGGATCGGAAAACTGCTTAATTGACTTTTACAAACAGTTTCTTACAAGCGGAGATTGAAGAATAAGAACGGAATTGATGTTATCTAATGAGTAAATTGTGCCAAGTTGATGCTTGGACAGCGGCTAACCCTTCCTTCACTTTAGTAAAGAACTGATCGGGTTGTTCATACCAGGGAAAATGGCCTGCTCTCTCAATCAAAATAAACTTTGAGCCTGTGATTTCCATATGTAATCGATGAGCATGGAGGGGCGAGCAAATAAAGTCATGGCTCCCAACCGCAATCAGAGTTGGAACACAAATCTCTTTAAGCCGCGACATCAGGTTGGTTTTATGCCATTGGCATTGAGCAGAACCTTTGAACGCATCTAAAGACATTGATGTTGCAGCATGGTGAGACGCATTGAGCTGGATGTTAGCAACATCATAGTAGTAGAGCGGAAGGATGGTTTGAATAAACTTCAAAAAATCGGCTTCTGACTCCGGCATTTCCTGACTAGTAAATGCTTGGTAGGCGAGGTCAAACCAGGGTTCGTGCTGTCGTTCCCGCAGGCGCATTTCCATATCTGTATGCGATCGCTCATCCTGAAAACTGACGGCATCGAGAAGGATCAGCCCAGCACAATGGTCAGGATACTGCAAAGCATAGTAGAGTACGTGACGCCCGGCTTCGGAATGCCCCATTAACCAAACGCGCTCCTGTCCTAATTGCTGTCGAAGTGCATCCAGATCAGCCGCAAACTGATCGTAGGTGTAATCGCTTGGTTGCACTGGTCGCTCCGAACGCCCCGTGCCTCTTGTATCAAGGTAAACAAGGGTGAATATCGTTTCAAGTGGGGTTAAGGTTTGGAAGTACATATCGGAACTCGGTCCCCACCCTGGAGTAGGCACAATGCAAATGGGACCAGTACCTGAAACTTTGTACCAAAGCTTGAGTCCTTGAGTGCTAAAAATGGCTTCTTCTGGTTGCAACATGGTATTTTGCTCCTAGCGATGAGGGAGGATTAATTTCAGTACATTAAAATCGAATCAGGTCTTATTCGCCGCACATGGCTATTGTGCGAATCCGGACAAGACTAGCTTGCCGATCGTTCGACCCGATTCGAGTTGAGCATGAGCTTTCGCGAGATTTTCTGGAGTTAAAGAACCCAAACATTCTGTCATTGTGCTTTCAATGATTTGTTGATCCACTAATGTTGAGACTTTGTTCAATAGATCATGTTGAGCTTGCATATCATTGGTTTCATATATGGAGCGAGTAAACATAAACTCCCAGGCAAACGTCACACTTTTGTTTTTGAGCAAATTCATGTCAATGGAATGTTCTGTTTCAACGATCGAGCAAATTTTTCCCTGGGGTTTGATTGTTTCTGCCATGTTGACCAGATGTTGTTCTGTATCGTTCAAGCAGAAAATATAATCCACATCTTGAATGCCAGTTCCTTCCAGTTCTGATTTGAAGGATTGATGATGATTAATTGTGTAATCCGCTCCCATTCTGAGACACCAATCGACGGTTTCAGGTCGGGATGCGGTTGCAATCACAGTTAGCCCAGCAACCTGCTTTGCCAATTGAATGGCGATCGATCCAACTCCACCTGCGCCACCGATAATCAGAAGGTGTTTGCCGTGGTTGATTTCTGACTTTTGATCAGAGATTCCCATGCGCTCAAACAATCCTTCCCAGGCAGTAATCGTGGTTAGTGGAAGTGCTGCTGCTTGTTCAAATGAAAGACGGGCAGGCTTACGACCAACAATCCGCTCGTCAACCGCATGAAGTTCACTATTGCTTCCAGGGCGAGTAATGTTGCCTGCATAATACACTTCATCCCCTGGTTTGAATAGGCTAACTTGTGATCCAACCTGCTCCACGACTCCAGCCGCATCCCAGCCTAAAATTTGAGGGGCGGATTGCTTGTCTTGAATAGATGAACGAACTTTATAATCCACTGGATTAATGGACACCGCCCGCACTCGCACTAGCAAATCCCTGGCTCTTAAGGTGGGCGGTTCAACAGCAATTTCAGCAAAGCAATCTGGTGGATGAGTGAGACGAGTGGGATCAACGGCAAGGGCTTTCATGGTTTCTCTTAGCAACTAGTGAGAGGAATCTGGAGACAAAATAGTCAAACCATATTGAGGAGCTAAAGTGATCGTTTTTTGAATATCTGCCTCTGTAACTGGAGGTGGCGGTGCAGTCGGATCATCAGCCGGAGTGCCAATCTCCATGAAGAACTGCTCCAGCCCAGCTGGTGTTACCCAACACAAGACCATAGCAGGCTGGTTACTGACATTCGTAAACACATGAGTTTGTCCTCTAGGGGAGTAGAGAAAGGTTCCCGGTGTTGCAATAATGGTTTCTCCATCCACTTGAAACTGAATTTCTCCTGATTGAACCAAGAACGATTCATCTTCGCGGCTATGAATATGAGGAGGCGAACCTGTCTGAGGATAAACAATCATTTCCATAAGTGAGTAGGTTGCATTGGTATCCTGGCTCACGGTCTTAAACGTATATAAATCACCTAGCACCCAGTAAGATTTTCCCTGACCGGCTTGCAATACAACACCGTTCTGTTTTCCTTGCTCTGTAAGCATGATTATTTCTCCATTCTTGAGATTTAATAAACAATTGCTTTCGCACTACTACTATTTAAATTTGTTTCAGAAGGCATTCATCCCATCCACATCAAAGAGGAACGTCTCAATCGTGGCGATTCTGCCATCCTTCAACCGACATACCGTCGCTAAATGCTCTTCGAGGATACGATCATCCTGCTTCGCCTTATTGTGCAAAGACAGTGCAGCATTGCCTCGGCTACCAGAATATGCAACAGCTCAAACTTCAGCCTATAGCCTGCGATTTTGCGAGCGCGATCGGCAACTGCATCAACTCCATTGGCCATGCTTGAAATCGTTTGTCACTTAGTACCCAGTGTGCATTGTCTGTGAGCAGGCTGCGAATCGTACTCCAGTTTCGTGCAACCAACGCTACATAAAAACAATGGGTGATATTAAGCTTAGCTTTGTAATGAATTGGTGATGCAACAATGTTTGCCTACAAGGATAAGTTCATTATAGTCAACGATGCCTCTGTTCAAGAAAATTGCGTGGATAGTTGTGAATACACTATTATCAATTAGAATCATCGATGACTAGAAATCCTAGCTGAACCGGAATTTTTCGCGTTGAATTGGGTCATCAACGTTTGTTGAGCGCGAACCGCTTTAATGAAATCTGCTCCCTTTTCACCAATCATGATAGTGGGTGCGTTAGTGTTCCCTGTGGTAATCGTTGGCATAATTGATGCATCAATGACACGTAATCCTTGAACTCCATGTACCTTCAGTTCAGGATCGACCACCGCCATCGGATCAGTACCCATTTTGCAAGTGCCAACTGGATGATATACCGTATTGCAATTATCTCGAACATAAGCTTCAAGCTCTGCATTACTTTGAACGTCTGCACCCGGAGCGATTTCTTGACCACGAAACTCATCAAATTCGCTGCTATGTAGCAATCGGCGCATTAATCTAATTGCACCGATTAGCTTTTGCACATCGGTTTCATATTGCAGATAATTCATCCGAAACATAGGTGGATCTTTGGGGTCAGTGGAACGTAAGCTGACACTTCCAATGTTGTGCAGACGGTTTACAGAAACTGCACCTGTAAACCCAAATTCTGCCGGGGCATAGCCAGGCGGTAAGAACTGGATGGGACCGAAGTAAAACTGTAAATCCGGTGGCACTTCCTGATCGCCTTTGGTATGCAGAAACAAGCCAGCTTCGATCCCATTGCTTGTGTTTGCAGGATAGACTGCTTGAGTTGCTTCATATACCACAGGGACAAGCAGGTGGTCTTGCAGATTTTGTCCGACACCGGGCAAATTAGCGACAACCGGAATGCCCATGGTTTGTAAATAACTTCCATCTCCAATGCCAGACAGCAGCAGTTTCGGTGAATCAAATGCACCCGCGCTTAAAATCACCTCATGATCGACTCTGACTTGGTGCAGAATACCCTCTTTCAAGTATTCCACTCCAACAGCACGAGTTCCCTCAAACAACAACCGAGTCACCAATGCCCCAGTTACTACAGTCAGATTGGGGCGATCGAGAATGGGCACAAGAAAAGCAGCTGCTGTGCTATGACGTTTACCGTCTTTAACGGTTAGCTGATAAGGGCCGACTCCCTCCTGTTGGGCACCATTAAAATCGGGATTATAGTCGTAGCCCATTGCCATACACGCATCGATAAAGCGTTGAGATATGGCTGCAGAAGGTTTGATGTCGCTGACGCTTAGTTCTCCATCTGCCCCGTGATAGGTGTCGGCTCCTCGTTGCTGATGCTCCGATTTCTTGAAATAGGGCAAGATATCTTGATAGCTCCAACCAGGGTTTCCGAGTGACTGCCAATGGTCATAATTATGGCGATTTCCCCGAATGTAAAACATGAAGTTAATCGAACTGCTTCCTCCCAAAACTTTGCCGCGAGGACAGAACATTCTGCGATTATTTAAGTAAGGTTCTGGTTCAGAGAAGTAAGCCCAATCCACTTCAGAACCTTGTAGGCTCATGAATTGCAGTGGCATGAAAATCTCTGGCTTTGTATCCGGATTGCCTGCTTCCAACAGTAAAACAGTTGTATCAGAATCTTCAGTTAGACGGTTAGCCAGCACACAACCCGCCGATCCTGCACCAATGATAATGTAATCATAGTGAGCCATACCTTTTCCTCCTTGAGAAAGTCCAGTAGTAAGGGGTTTATTTTGTCTGCATGTGTCCAGAGAATCGCGTTGGGACCATCCGATATCACTTCTAAGCGGCTGTTCTTGATAATTACAGTCATCTTGCAGCGATCGCTTCCAGTGGCAGAATCCGAACGGCATCCCCATGAATAATCAATGTTGGAATATCAATTCGTGCTAGCTGGAATGTGACAGGCTGGAATTGTGAACTGCATTGGCTGTAGAACTCTGCCAGATGTGCTCAAAGCGTTTGTACTCTTCAATATCTGCCGTGAGTTTTTGAATTATTGTTGGTAGCGCGTTGGGACCGAGCGCCAGGCGAAGGGGTGGGTCAGGCAATTCTACGACCTTCAACATCGCTTGGACACCAGCTACAGCGTCACCCCGAACATATCCAGCAGCAAACTTAGCGATTTGCTCTCTCAAAAAATCGTACTCTGGCATTGGTTCTGCCGAAACTGTAGAACGGTCTACAAAACCGGTATCAAAGCCTCCTGGCTCAAGGATCGTTACCTTGATTCCAAAAGGTTTCACTTCAGATGCGAGAGACTCTGAAAGTCCTTCGACCGCTGCTTTAGAAGCATCATAAAGCCCCATCGTTGGTACTGGATGCCGTCCACCGACTGAACACATATTTAGAATATGACCTGAGCCTTGCTTTCTGAGTATGGGAATGACAGCGCGAGTCACATTCAACAGACCAAAGACATTGGTTTCAAATTGGTTACGAATTTGTTGATCGCTCACCTCTTCAACAGCACCAATCAATCCATATCCCGCATTGTTCACCAGTACGTCAATTCTACCAAATGTGGCTAAACCAATTTGCACAGCCATTTGAATGCTTGCTTGATCGGTAACATCTAAACGAACAGCTTTAGCTATTTGTGGATATTTGTGTTCTAGATTCTGGATTTTGCTGATATTACGAGCAGTTGCAATAACGCGATCGCCTTGAGCTAAGACAGCTTCAGTCAAAGCACGACCGAATCCTGTTGAACTGCCTGTAATTAACCAAACACGAGATAGCTTTTGATTTGTCATGATGTTTCTCCTGAATACTCTAATGAGTTCTCTTAATTAGCCGCATTAATGATGGATGCAATTAACTTCTTTATATTCCATTGATCGGTATAGCGAATTCCATTGATAAACAAGGCAGGTGCAGTTTTTATTCCACTTCGGTATCCACTCTCAGCGTCCAGATTGACACGAGCAATATGCACACGATGAGACAGGTCTTGTAAAAACTGCGAAATATCAAGTCCTAAACGCTCTGCATACTCTACGAGGTAGCCGTTCTCTAACATTTGTTGATGGATAAACAACATCTCATGCATCTGCCAAAACTGGCCTTGAATTGCTGCAGCTTCTGCAGCCTCTGCTGCTCGTTGAGCATGGGGATGGATTTGTATCTGTGGAAAATGGCGAAAAATGAAGCAGATATTATTCTTATCAGGAAAAGGACTCAGTTGCTGTTGAGCAACTTTAATCAACCGATAGACATCCGCACTTTGAGAGCATTCATAATCTCCATACAGAACGAGTACAGCAGTGGCGCTTAACACGCCCTGAATGTGATCCTGAATTGAAGGTGGAACAAATAGGAAATGGTGTCTATGATCATCAACCATTTTTTCACACCTGTTGAACGACTCTCTGTTGTTACAACAGAGTCAGTTTGTCCTAAAGACGAAGTTAGAAATTATTATCAGCACCACGATCGTCAATAGAATGAACGGCTGAAAACGAATTCAACGAGATGCCACGTTGAATAAAGTCATGATTTTCTTTCAGGTGTCGATACTTTATGAAGGCAAGCTGAACTCTTGTTGAGCAACTTTTGGTTCTTTCATAAATTTAATATAGGGAATAAACTCCTATCTCACGTCCGCTAAGAGTCTACAATTTTGTGTATTCCAGCGATGGATGACGCGCTCCATTGAAAGTAGAGGAGCACCTCCAACTAAAGTTGGAATCAAGCTGCCCATTAAATACAATCTATAAACTAACAAGCCCTCGTTTAACCGCAACAATAACGGCTTGTGTGCGATCGCTCACTGCTAGCTTGCTCAGAATATGCGTCACATGTGATTTGACAGTACTTTCACCAATTGTTAGAGCAGTTCCGATATCTTGATTACTTAATCCCTGTGCCATCAACCGGAGCACATCTAACTCTCGTTCACTAAGTGCTGGATTACTCATTCGTTCCACCAGCTTTCTACCCACAGTTGGAGAAACATACTGCTGGCCGCTATAAACCATGCGAATAGCATTCAAAAGTTCGTTCGGTTTAGCGTCTTTAAGTAGATATCCCTGCGCACCTGCCTGTAATCCCCGATAAATATCTTCATCCCCATCATAGGTCGTTAGCACAATAATTCGAGCTGACTTAAATTCAGCACGAATTGCAGCAATAGCTTCAACTCCTTCCATTATTGGCATTCGTAAATCCATTAAGGTTATATCGGGCTGGTATTCACGGTACAGATTGAGCGCCTGTTGCCCGTTCTCTGCTTGAGCAATCACTGTCATTTCTGGATCGTAGTTAATGATGTTTGCTAATCCTTCTGCAACAAGGGAGTGATCGTCAACAACCAGAATTCGAATTTTAGCCGATTGACTCATCGTGATTTTCACTCCCGCTTAGTGGTGATAGTAATTTCTGTCCCCTGCCCAAGTTGGCTTTGAATCGTGAGTTGTGCACCGATCTGTTCTGCTCGTTCGCTCATTCCTAACAAGCCAAAACCACCAATCGATGAGATACTACCAACTCCAAAACCTTGTCCATCATCTTTAACACGCAAAAGACAATGAGCCTCTTCGTACACCAATTCAACCCAGATTTTATCAGCGTTAGAGTATTTGATAGCATTTGTTAAAGACTCCTGCGCAATCCGAAGTAAGTGGTTTTCCACCTCGCTTGGTAAGGAGTAGGCTATACCCTTACTTTCGTAGATCAACGTAGTTTTGGTTGTTGATTGCATCTGAGTCACGAGGCGATGCAGCGCACTCTGTAAATTGCCCTTTTCTAATAACTGGGGGCGCAGTGCTGCCACTGAACGACGAGCTTCCGTAAGTCCCGTTCGGGCCAGTTCATCGATCCTTTCCAGCCTTTCCAACTGTATTTGGGTAGATGCTGACTCGTTTACTAGCATTTGTGTCATCGATCCGACATTGAGCAAAATACCTGTAAAAGCTTGCGCTAAGGTATCGTGAATTTCCCGTGCCATACGGTTGCGCTCCTCTAAGATGGAGGCTTCCTCAGCCCGTTTACGATCGCTGATGTCGAGAATGACACCTAACATTCGCATAGGCTGTCCAGCTTCGTTATAAATGCCTCGACCTCTGCCAAACAGCCAATGAATACTACCATCCGGGTGAATCACTCGATACTCAGCTTCGTAGTCAGTATGAGTCTTCAGCGCTTTAGCAACAGCTTGCTCAACTCGGTCAACATCTTCTGGATGAACTCGATCGCGCCATACTTCGTAGCTGCATTCTACTTCGTTGGGAACTAATCCCAGCAATCGAGAGTGATTATCATTCCACTCTGATGTATTCTCCACGATATTCCAGTCCCAATTACCGATGTGGGTGAAGTCTAGGGTTAGCCTGCGTTGCTCCTCGCTGTGTCGTAGCGCATTTTCAACTCGTTGGCGCTCTTCAATCTCTTGAGAAAGCAGCATTGTCCGCTCAGTAACTTGTCGTTCTAGCGTTTGGTTGTAATCAGCTAGGAGCCGCTCAGCTTGTTTGCGCTCTGTAATGTCTTGAAAGCTTGTAATCGCGTAAGTCACATTGCCCTGTTCGTCAAACACAGGCGTGCTCCACACCTCTACTGGAATAATGGTGCCGTTCTGGTGAAAGTCTATATCGTTCACTGTGCTACGTTCGCCGCTCAACGCGCGCATGGATGGCAATCTCTCGATCGGATAGGGCTGCTTTGTTCCTGCTAGATAAACTTGATAAGCTTCCGAAAGTTGGTCTAGGGGCACAGACGGATCACTTCCTTTGCCGACGAGCTGAGTTGCCCGTTGATTAAAGTAGTAGGGACGACCTACCGCATCAAATACAGCAATTCCGACCGGAACAGCTTCCAGGAATTGGGCCATCTGACTTTTGCTGGCGCATAGTGCTGAGTAGAGCCTGGCGTTTTCGATCGCAATTGCAGCTTGAATAGAGAGTAGATTGAGAAGTTGCGATCGCTCTGGTGTAAATACTCCCGTTGCCAATTGATTTTCCAAATACAACACACCAACAAACTTGCTTTGATTTAACAGTGGTAAACACAAGACTGATCGAGGTTGATGATGTTGAATATAAGAATCATTGATAAAATCACCTTCACGAGTTGCGTCGTTTAAGATGATTGGCTCACGAGTTCGAATAACATATTGAATGATGGATTCGGGCAATCGACCTGACATTGGAAGAGATTGTAGCACTCGCGTTGCGCAGGTACTCTCCTCCGCATGAAGCTCACAAGCAGCCTCAATTACCCATTCTTCTTCACTTTCTAGAATCAAAAATCCGGTTTGTGCACCGGCGTTCTCAATTAAGATCCCCATTAAAAAAGTGAGCAATTGCCCCAACTCAATTTCACGAGAAATTGCTTGTGATGCTTTTATGACTGTCGCTAAATCGAGAGCAATATCTGAGGAATTGGAAGTGGTGCTAGCAGTAGTACGAATTGGTGGATTAGTTTTATCCAACAACTGAGGAAATAGCTGTGGGTAGCGGATTTCTAAATCTTTAACCTTTGCAGCTGCACCCCATCGGGTATAGGCATAATGTGCCTCTTGCATATAAGTGCGAGCAATTCTGGGTCGATTTCGCTCCCAGTAGAACTTAGCTGCCAACTCATACGCTAATGCTTCTTCCTGAATAAATTTGTTTTCAGCCGCACCTGCGATCGCCTGTTCATAAAACTCTTCCGCTTCCAGTACTTGCCCCAAAACTCGCGCTTTCTCTGCCTCAACCAAATGAAATTTGTGCAAATAATTCATTGGGGCATAATCTGCCCGTTTCTGCAGTTTTTGTTGATTAGTATTGACACACTCTAGATAGCGCTCTCTATCGGGTGCTGCTGCCTTCGCTAGAAGACTCAATAACGTTAGAGAATGATAGAAATAGAATAACGGCACAACTAACATTCCTGCCGCAGAATACAAATGCTGTTCCATTAAAATTGCAGTTTGGGCTGATTGCTCGTACTCCGCAAGAAGATAAAGAAGGATAATCTTGTTGAGCAACAAGAAGTGAATTCCATCTGCACTATCGATGCCAACCGCTGAATTTGATAGTACTCGGTCTCCGTAATATATTGGGCCCATTAATCGGCTTGGGTTGTCAGACCGACCTAACAAATTAAGAACTGTTTGCCTCAGTATGGCAAGCCAGATAGAAGGATTTTCTCGCCTAATTTGACTAACTGCTTTACTATAAGTTGCTGTTTCTTGTTCTAATGCTGTAAGCTCCTGGCCAGCAAAAAATGAGGAGTAACACAGATGAAAGGCAGAATAACCAGCAAACTCAAAATCTCCAATCTCCACGCCTCTTTGATAGCCGTTTCGCAGAAAAGACAGGCTTTCCCCCAGATGTTCCTTCCAATGAATGACATGAGTGCCCAAAACTTCAAACACCTTAGCATCACATTCATTAATATTTAGTTTTTCTAGCAACCTTAAAGCTAATTTCCCAAATTGATACCCCCGCTCAATGTCTTGAGTTACTTCACATAGGACAAATCCATAAGCTGCATAACCTAATGGTGACCAGGGAGCATTTCCATAACTGAGCGATAGGTTCACCATTCTGCACACAATCAGGATTAATAGGGCTGGTGACACCATAAATGCAGAAGCCACAATACTTGCCAGGATGTGAATCGCTGCTAGTGGTTCAGGTCCGCTCATCTCCGGTAGTTCAATCAAACCCTCAATTTCCTGCCCGGCGAGTCGTGAAGCTGTTTCCGCTAATCCTGTTTGAACATCCAACTGAGTTGGAGCTTGCACTAGGCTAACTCTCAATAGTTGCAAGACTTCCAGGCCAATTTCTAGAGCTTCTCTAGGATCCCCTTGCGATAGGCATGCTTGAATCCTGCTATTGTAGACTTTCACCTGATCGAGCACGGTTTTTGCATGGTTGAGTACATCTTTGACAAGCCGCTCCATTTCGTCAAAGTGACCACTTAGGTATGCGGCCTCTGCTGCCTCTGAATGCAATGATAAGGTTAGGTCATACTCGCGCTGCCAGCTCTCCATATTCAAAAGTTTAAGTCCTACATTGAAATACTTGAAAGCTGCTTGATAAGCATTTGCTGTCAAGGCTTTTTGACCTGCTTGCAAATTCAGTTTGGCAATTTCATTCCGTTCAAGTTGGTCGGTAACTAACTCGATTCCAGAATTGAGATGATCAACAATTTCAAACAACCGCTCTGCTCGCTGCTTTAATGGAATCTTTTTGAGTAGATTGCGACCAATTTGTAAATGAACTACCTGTTTCTGCGGCTCATCGATGAGAGCATAAGCAGCTTGTTGGACACGATCGTGCAAGAACTTATAGTCTTGAACGAATAGGTTTTCATCTAATTCGGATAGCGGCTGAATTAATCCAGCTTGAATTGCTGCTAATAAATCTAAGGAAACTAATTCAAGGGATTTCTCATCCGCGATCGCGACTGTCTCTAAATCAAATTCAGCACCCACACATGCTGCTAGTTGGAGAACATGCTGCGTATTCTCAGGCAACTTCTTTAACTGGTTCAGCAGCAACTCCACGACATTATCAGTAATATTTTGAGTCTGGATTTGAGCCATATCCCACTGCCAGCATAAGCCTTTTGCATCAAAGCTCAGCAGCTTTTCGCCATATAGCATTCTCAAAAACTCACCCACAAAAAAAGGGTTACCCTCCGTCTTCCGCAGCGCTAACTCACCCAAGGGGCGAATGGTGCCTAGATTTTGCCGCAATGTCTCAGCAAGTAACTGACTCAATGGCTCCAGCGTTAAAGGTTTTAGAACAACTTCCTGGAATACAATTTCTTGTTTTCGTAATTGATCCAGCATTAATGCGAGTGGATGAGTTGAGTCTACTTCGTTGTCTCGATAAGCTCCAATTAAAAAGAGATGCTGGGTTTGATCATCCAGCATGATTAATTCAATTAGCTTAAGCGTTGCCGAATCTACCCATTGCAAATCATCGAGAAAAATGACTAAAGGATGTTCCTTTGAACAAAAGACGCGGATAAACTGTTGAAAAACTCGATTAAATCGGTTTTGAGCTTCCGCTGCACCAACTTCCGGTACAGGGAGTTGCTTGCCAATAATCAGTTCTACTTCGGGAATCACATCGACGATCAGTTGACCGTTGCTGCCTAATGCGGTGAGAAGACGTGATCGCCACTGTTGCACCTGTTCTTCAGGTTCACTCAGCAGTTGTTGTACCAACTTTTGGAGAGCGTGAGCGATCGCACTGTAGGGAATATTGCGCTGAAACTGGTCAAACTTACCAGAGACGAAGTAACCCCGCTTGGCAGTAATCGACTTGTATAGCTCTTGTACAAGCGCAGATTTGCCAACTCCGGAGTAACCAGATATCAACATCATTTCACAATGCGAGGAGGCAGTGGATTCTTCTCCCTGTTCCTTTTTCCCTTTTTCCCTCCCCGTCGCTCGGTCAAACGCTGCCAGTAACGCTGCAACCTCTGCTTCACGCCCATAAAGCTTTTGGGGAAGATGAAACTGTTCCGAAACATCCTGAAGCCCTAGTGGTCTGTCAGCTTTATTTTGAGGGGTAACTAAACGATAATGGATGAAAGCTCGTCTCCCCCTTTAACAGCATGGCAAAAAAGAAATACATCGTAGCTCTGACTGAGCA
>NZ_JACJOO010000092.1 GCF_014695575.1 Leptolyngbya sp. FACHB-8
AGCTGCTTGGTCGCTGGGGCTAAGGGTCAAAACTGGAGGGCGGAGTCCAGGCATAATCTTAGGGAGCAGTGCAACCCTCTAATCATAGGCAAACTTAAGCCGCTGAGTACTAGTAGGCTGCGGCCTAAGTTTACATACTATGTTTTTGTGTGGGGTGCGAAGCACCCCACACAAAAACATAGGTGATGGATTTCCGCCTCAGCGTACTAGATTTCTAGTCAACTCATCCTTGAGCTTGTTTGCTGTAGGCGTAATCTGGGGAGTTTGCCCACTTTGCGCGCGAACTCCCCAGATTACGGGTACATCCTTATGTAGAAATCCCCTACATAGAGTGAACTAATTGAGCGATCGCCTGAACCAGTTCTTCTGGTTCGATGGGTTTCGAGATATGCATTTGAAATCCAGCAGCTAAGGCTTGTTGCTGGTTAATTTCCCCTGCATACGCTGTGAGCGCGATCGCTGGGATGCTTCCACCCTGTTCAGGTGCCCATTTTCGGATTTGTCGAATGAGGGAATAACCATCCATCTCTGGCATTCCGATATCGCACAGCAGCAAATCAGGCAGAGATTGATTTAGGAGGGGCAACACTTGCATGGCTGAGTCTGCAGTCATCACCTGTGCACCCGCGTTGGTCAGGATAAAGGAAGCTAATTCCCGCATATCCGCATCGTCGTCTACAACTAAAACTTGAATTCCTGTTAAGTCTGCCCCCTTCTCTAGCGGTTTAGTTTGAAAAGATTGTTTCTGCCCGCCCCTGTTTATGGGTAGCCGAATGATGAAGGTGGCTCCTAAACTTGGCCCTGGGCTCTCTGCCCAAACGGTGCCTCCATGTAGTTCGGTGAGTTGACGAACGATCGCCAGTCCTAATCCTAGCCCACCAAATCGTCGGGTCGTTGTACCATCCTCTTGACGGAAGTAATCAAACACATGGGGTAAAAACTTTGGGCTGATACCTTTACCCGTGTCTGCAACGGTAATTTGGGCGTAGGAAGAAAATTGAGAATTGGATTTGCTCTGCACTCTTAATTCTTTATTCTCAAGCTCAACTTGCTCTAATTTCACGGCCACCTGTCCTCCCTCAGGGGTGAACTTTACGGCATTTGAAAGCAAGTTCCAAATCACCTGCTGAAGGCGATTTGCATCACCTAAAATACTTCCAGAAATAGGAGCGAGTACAGTTTGAATTTGAATGTGTTTTGCTTCGGCTGCCAAGTTTACAGTTTCTAAAGCCGCATTGATTGTAGCAGCTAAATTTACAGGTGCAGTATTTAATGCCATTTTCCCTTGTAAAATTCGGGAGACATCCAATAAGTCTTCGATCAGTTGTGCCTGTAACTTGGCATTACGTTCAATGGTTTCTAAAGCATGTTCGGTTTTGGTCGAATCTAGCTGCTTACTACGTAACAGCTTTGTCCACCCAAGAATCGGGTTGAGGGGCGATCGTAGCTCATGGGATAGAACTGCTAGAAACTCATCTTTGATTCGGTTAGCGGCTTCTGCTTTAGCGCGATCATGTTGAGCGGCCTGATACAATTGGGCGTTCTCGATTGCGAGAGAAGCACGACGAGCTAATTCTTCTGCTAATCGTACATCTGCCAAAGTATACCGTCGTCCAGATTCAGCCGATATAAAGGAGATGACCCCAATAATTCGGGCTTGAGTTTGCAACGGCACACTCATAAAAGAACTAAAGCCAACCTGTCGCAGGATCTCTAAATGCTCAGAGTCACGGGCTGCTTGTACCAATAGTTCATCGGGAATGTCTGGCGCAAAATCAGGTTGTCCAGTCCGTAGGGTAAAGGCGGCTCCACGAGCGTCATTTGGGTTTAACGGATACTTTTCCCGAAGCTGATGGGCCCATTCCAGCTTGGCAGGATCGATGTGCGCGACGATCTGATTAATGCGGCCATCTTCCTCAACAATGTGAACTGTACACCAATCGGCTAAGCCCGGTACGGTTAGCTGGGCGACTTGCTCCAGTGTTGTTTGGTAGTCTAAAGAGGATGCCAGTACGGCACTGGCCTCTGAGAGAAATTGTTGGGCTCGCTCTAATTTGAACCGCTCCGTTACATCGACTATGTAGGCTAACAGACCTTCTACCTGATGATTTGAGTCAACAGTAGGTAGATAGTAAACGTTGTAATAACCAGGACGGCGATCGCCATGCCCAGGTGTATTGATTGGGAGGTTAGGCGAGATCAAAGGATTACCTGTGGCGTAAATCTGACGAATAACTTCGACGATTTTGGGATCAACTTCACCAAATAGCTCTGAAACTGACTTGCCCAAGTGATGTTCACGAGGTAATCCATTAATTTCAGCAAGTGCCTCATTGATGGCGATAAATCGCTGATCAGCATCCAATAACGCAAGCCCAATCGGAGAGGTGTCAACGATGGTTGCAAGTTGCTGTTGTGCGGCTTCTGCCTGAGATCGGGCAATACGTTCTCGCTCTAGCAGTTGTTCCCGTTCTTGTTCTGCTTGCTTACGCTCCGTAATGTCAATTAGTACACCAATCATGCGTGTCGGCTGCTGGTCTGCATTATAAGTAAATCGTCCTCTTGCTTCTGTCCAATGCAGAGAGCTATCTGGCCAGAGAGTTCGATATTCATGGTGGAACTCTGTTCGTTCCTGCATGGCTTGTTGAATGACAGCTTCTGTCGCAGCCAAATCATCTGGATGAACACTTTTTGCCCAGAGGTCATAGCTTGGGGCATGTTCGCTAGCTTGTAACCCCATGATGGCAAATTGCCCATCGGACCACGCGACAGTGTTCATCTGCATATTCCAATCCCAGGTTCCCATGCGTCCAACCTTAAGCGCAAGTTGCAGATGAGCCTCGCTTTCACGTAGTTCTGCCTCGGCTCGCGATCGCTCCACGGCTAACCAGGTTTTTGTAGCAATTCGCTCCATCAATTCCACATCTTCCTCTGTCCATCGACGAGGAGCGATATGATGTAGTACGAATAATGCAACAAATCGTCCTTCTTTTATAAAGGGAACACATAGAAGAGATTTTGTTTGAATTGCATCAAAACTAGTAGCTCCTGACCCAGCCGTACGGGGATCGCGATCGACATCGTCAACAACAATGGTTTTGCCCTGCTTTAACTCTGTAATTAGTGCAGGGCCGAAAGAATCGATGTGATGGCGGCCCGCTATGCTCATCACTCCATTGCAGTAATCGCGATCGACGATAAGATATTCCTGTGTTGCATTAATTTCAGCATAGGTACAGCGAGTAACATTGAAATGTTGCCCTGTAGCGGTAGCTACGTGCCACACAATCTCTTTTGAATCTTGAATGACACGGACGACATCATTCAATTCGATCAAAAACTGTTGTTGTTTTTCCTTTCTCTGAAGTTCTTCAAGTAAAGCTTCTGCCTGCCGACGAGCTTGTACTTGGTCGGTGACTTCAATCCCATGAATCAAAACACTGTCAATACAACCATCAATGTCTCTCAGTGGCAGAAATACGAGATTGAAAAATCCCTCAACTAAATTGCCATCTCCATTTGGATCCCAACGAGATAAGTATTCGTCTCCTCGAACAACTTCCCCAGTTTGATAAACGTGGTCATGAATCTCAAAGAAGTCCTGGCCCTCCATCTCAGGAAAGGCATCCCGTGCTGCCTTGCCGATAATATCTTCAGAACGTCCAGACACTGCGAGAAACTTAGCATTTGCCAGTTCAAAGACGTGATTGGGTCCCGATAGTACAGCAAACATAGCGGGTACCTGCATGAGAATATCTCTCAGCCGCTGACGCTCACTCTCAGCTAAGCGTCGAGCAGCTTGTTCCTGTTCTAATAGACGATCGCGCTCAGCTTCAATCTGCTTAACTTCAGTAATGTTTGCTGAGACCCCAATCATCCGAATCGCCTGCCCAGCTTCATCAAGATAGACACGTCCCTGGCTTCTCAACCAACGGATTTGGCCATCTGGACTCATCACTCGGTATTCGTAAGAGAAGGAAGAGTCTCCTGCAATGGTCCGCTCAACCGCTTGTAGAACTGCTTGGCGATCGTCGGGATGCATTAAGGTATGAAACGCTTCTGATGGCCCACTATGAAACCCCCAAATTTCTACCGCATTGGGGGAGCACACCACTTCCAGGCTTC
The DNA here is from genome assembly GCF_014695575.1 of Leptolyngbya sp. FACHB-8. Taxonomy (GTDB): domain Bacteria; phylum Cyanobacteriota; class Cyanobacteriia; order Elainellales; family Elainellaceae; genus Vacuolonema. The sequence goes on from NZ_JACJOO010000092.1 coordinate 4,126, forward strand.
TCAGGTCTGTATCCCAAGCAAACATCTGAGCGGATGAGAGGGCAAGCTGTAAGCGTTCTTCCGTTTGCCGCAGGTTCTCCTCAATTTGCTTGAGCCGAGTCACATCCTGGAACATTCCAATGCCGATTGCAGGATGTCCATACATAGCTGGTAGTATTTCTCCCCAGCAAAGAGTTGAGCGAATGCCGCCGGGGGTATACCAATTCATCTCGTAGTCCTCTAACCGTTCTCCCCGAGCGATCAGAACCGCGGGCATTCGTTCTGCTGGGATGCGATCGCCATTCACATCTGTGCAGTAATAAGCATCCGAATACTCATTCAGTGATTTGTTCTTAGGTAAATCACCCCCTGCTAATTCATTCGCAATTCGATTAGAAAAAATAATTTTTGCCGTTTCTGGCTCAATAAATACCATAGGTGTTGGCATTAAATCCAATACCATTTCTAACCATTTCTGCTGGTTCTCTAATGCATCTCTTTGTTCTTGAAGCAGTGCTTCAGTCCGTTGACGCTCAGTAATATTTTGAAAAACGACAACGGCTGCTAGAATTTGTCCCTGCTTATCCAAAATTGGGCTTGAATTGACTGCAATAAGGGTACGGTCGCCATCTTCGTAACGTAGCTCCAATTCCTCATTAACGATAACTTCACCTGTTCTGAGCGATCGCGACAGTGGATATTCATCCAATGCGTAAATCTGTCCATTAGGGTGAAACGCTTGAAACGGAGTATTGGATACATAGTCTTCTAGTGCATGGGACTCTTCATAGTCGTATCCAACAATTTTCTTCGCTTGTTCGTTTGCCAGCATTAGCTTGCCAGACGTAGCTTCAGCAATTAAGACACCTGCTGGCATTTGTTGCAAAACAGCTTTAAATTGAGCCCGTTCCCGTTCCAGCTCTTGCAGCAATCGTTCCCGTTCTGCCTCTGCTCGCTTGCGTTCCGTCACATTGCGAAAATAAACAGCGATCCCTTCTGATGAAGGATACGCATTAACTTCTAGCCAACATTGAACCGGCTCCCCAAATTCTTCCCAAGCAACCGGAACTTGCTCTATGAAGGCTCGGTGCATAGCTTCGTATGCAACTCCACCCACCAATTCGGGAAAAACATCATTCCAGACATGCTTGCCAATTAATTCTTCAGGCGTTTTATGCAAAATTTGAGCAGCAGCATGATTGGCATAGGTGTAGTGCCAGTCGCGATCGAAGGCAACAAAAGCATCCGTGATACTTTCTAGAATAGTGGCTACTGTGCGGTCAACGGCTGGGATAGTAGCAGGCAGCTCCCGGTTAGCATGCTCAACTTCAAGACCCCGAGCAAACTGTTCAATTACTTCAGAGCGAGAAATACCCCGTTTTTGAGCTTCCTTATCTAGCGATCGCCATGCTGTTCTGGTTAGAGATATACTGACTCGTTGTTTTGTCTCTGAATTCCAGTTGTTCACAAATTTTCCGGCAGCGTCGCGTTTCATGCAGCGTTTGTCCGTATGCGTAAACGGGTATTTCCATTCAAGCGAACTTCCTTATGGATAAAAATCCCCCTTAAGATAGAGGCTCTAGCTCAAACAGAGCTGTTTCATCCCAACAAATTTGTTGCAGAGTAACGAATAATCAAGAAAAAATTTCAGGACTGATACCCATTCAACGTGGGTAGTGGCCTAGTAGCATGTCAAGAGGTTTTTGAGGGGTTTATAACCCCTTAAAAACTTCTTAAATTTAATGTTTAAGTGTGGGATTACCCCACACTTAAACATTGACGGACCACTAGGTCTGTAGAAATGGATGAAACTGAAAGAGCCGTCGGCCTCGCGGTTATGAAATGGTACTTGAATTGGTTCTTTGTCCTACGTGTGGCAGCAATAATGTAGTTAAACATGGACAATCGGGGGAGGGGGAACAACGGTGTAAATGTCGTAACTCCGACTGCTCTCGCTGCACTTTTATTCGAGAGTATGCCTACCGGGAATATTTGCCCCAGTTCAAGCAACAAATTACTGATCTGGCTATCAATGGCAGTGGAACTCGTGACACAGCACGAGTCCTCAAAATGAGCCGAACTACCGTGACTAAAGCGTTAAAAAAAGATCGTCATCTCAAAGCATTTAACGTTACACACGAGAATTAAACGCTTAGCTCGCAAAACGATTTGCTTTTCTAAGTCGATCTGGTTGCACGATGCTGTCATTGGTTTGTTCATCAACCGCTATGAGTTTGGTGTGAATGTCTGACCCGATCCACAGGTCTAGTCCACGACCCTGTCCGCAGTTCACCGCAGTGTTGAGCAACCCTTGTTACATCAATTTGTATTTTTCACTTCTGCTTCTCTGCTCTTATGTGTGGATTTGCTTGTGATCTTAAACTCATGATATCTACTCAGCACCTTTTCCCATATATGGGTAAACACGCATCAATGATACAAATCCTTGATTCATGCCACTATGAAAAAAGTAGAACCCATCACCAACTCCATCCCCTGCAAAAAATCCTAATCCTGCAAATAATCCATTCCTTAATCCTATAAATGATTCATCCGCTTCTTGGGTTTGCTCTGGCTGTCGGGGACGCAGCATTTCTTCTACCGTCTCTTTACTCCAAACGGTGGCAGTTAGTCCACGCAATACTTCCATGAGTTCAACTCCGACTTTGGCTAAATCTGATGGAGTTGTCCACAAACCTGCTGCTGCCATCTCAGGATGAATGTGGTGCTTGCCTTCAAGAGGAATACCAGAAAATGAATGAGCTGTTGCTGTCCTTGTTAACCAATCGTTTGGAAGTGGCTGTTGATAGGTGCTATTGGTCATGCCTAACGGGTCTAGCACCAACTCCCGCATGATTTTTGGAAATGGTTTATCTAATACATCAACCAATACCTGTTGAGCAATGGTGGTGCCGCCACCTGAATAGCGATGATGTGAGCCAGGAATGATATTGACCTCCACTTTATTGGTATTGGCAGGAGGTTCGCCATTGAGAACTTGAACTCCTCCAAATCTCGGTAGCTGAGGGCGTAGCAGCAATACCAGTGCCCAAGGTTCATCCCAGCCACAAAACACAAACTTATTTAGAAGCAGGAACGTGTTTCGCCTACTCAAATTAGTCCTGATTGCATCTGCCTAGATCTTAAGAAAGTTTTCCTAACGATGTTTTGAGTAGAGCCTCTACACTTTGTATTTAGCTTTTGTATCCTGCTCTGAGTAAGCTCTGATGCCATCGCAAAAGAATAAACATCATCGAGGAGTTATTCTGACAACGCAAGGGTGGAGCAGGTTTCAATCTGCCAAAACTCAGGCTGAAGCTACTGAAAATGCTGGGGATCGCTTCACGCAGGAAGAACTGAGTGAGCGCATAGGTTTATCCTTAAGCACGATCGTTAAGATATTAGGGCGCTCGACACCTATCGATAAAAAATCGTTGCAGCAGGCATTTTTAGCCTTTGGGTTGGAGTTAAACCTAAATGACTATACGCGCTCGAGCATGCCGCTTGCCTCAGCAAAGCAATCTCAGCGAGATTGGGGTAATCTTGTTGATACTTCCCTCTTCTGTGGACGTAGTGAAGAACTGAAGCGTCTTGAGCAGCAGATGTTAGAAGAGCGTTGTCGGTTAGTCCTGTTGGTAGGTATTGGTGGAGTTGGTAAAAGTACACTTGCCGCCAAACTAGTGCAGCAGATTGAATCTGAGTTTGAGGTAGTAGTGTGGCGATCGCTACAAAACGCTCCACCGTTAGCAGAGTGGCTAGAGGGTGTATTACCCATCTTGTTGAGGGCACAGCAAAAAGACACTGCTTTGCCAAGTAGCCTGGATGGAAAACTGCTGAGGTTGATGGAGGTTTTGCGCTCCTGCCGTTGTTTGTTAATTCTCGACAACGCCGAAATGATTCTCAGCCCAGAGCAAACTGGACAGTATCGATCGGGGTGTGAGGGATATGGGCAACTGTTTAGAAGTATTGGAGAGGTTTTTCATCAAAGTTGCCTACTCCTGACCAGTCGCGAAAAACCTAGAGAAATTGCGTTACTTGAAGGTGAGAATCAATCAGTACGAGCATTCTTGCTGAAAGGATTAGACCCAGAAGCAGGGCGAGAACTGTTTCATTACAAAGGAGAATTTACGGGTACCGAGTCCGAATGGAAGCAATTAATTACACATTACAGCGGCAATCCTTTAGCACTGAAGCTAGTAGCCGCCGCCACTCAAGAACTCTTTAACGGTAGAATTGTTGAGGTTTTAAACTATGTGAAACAAGGATTAGCCATTTTTGATGACATTCGAGATGTACTCCAACGACAGTTCGATCGTCTTTCTAATATTGAGCGAGAGGTCATCATTTGGCTAGCGATTAGCCGGGAACCTGTCTCACTTTATGAGTTAGATGAGAATATTACGACTACAGTGTCTAAGCGCAGACTACCCGATGGAATTCAGGCTTTACGGCGGCGGTCGCTGATCGAAAAGGAAGATGAGCAGTTCTTCCTACAACCTGTCGTGTTGGAATACGTCACAGAGAGATTAGTTGAGCAGGCATGCCAAGAAATTGGGGAATGGGGAAAGAAAAATGGGGAAAGGAAAACAGTTTTTTCCTCTTTACCGCTTCACCCTTTACCCATATTGCTAACTCATGCACTAATCAAAGCACAAGCAAAAGACTATATTCGCGAGATGCAAAAGCGATTGATCCTTGAGCCGATCGCTGAACAGTTGTTGGTTCAACTTGGCGATCTTAAAGCAGTTGAGCAACAGTTAAGAGCAATGCTGAAACAACAGCGATCGCTCCAAGCGAACTACATGGCAGGTAATCTCCTCAACTTACTTGTGTATCTGAAAATTGATTTACGCGGTTACGACTTCTCAAATATGGTAGTGTGGCAAGCTGACTTACGGCAGGTCAACTTAAGAGAAGCTAATTTTTACAATGCTGACTTGGCAAAATCCGTGTTTGCAGAAACATTAGGTGGCGTTGAATCGGTCGCTTTTTCACCAGATGGTAGACATCTGGCAACAAGCGGTACTAATGGGACTCTTCACCTATGGCAAGTAACAGACGGAAAACAGTTGTTCACATTTCAAGGACATAGAAGCTGGATTTTTTGTGTCTGTTTCAGCCCAGATGGCCAGATGCTTGCTACAGGCAGTGAGGATGCTAGGATTCGCCTATGGAGTGTGATATCAGGCGAATGTCTCAAGACTCTTCAGGGGCACAGAAACTCTGTATACTCAATCAACTTTAGTCCTGATGGCCAAGCAATTGCCAGTAGTAGTGAGGATTCTAGCATTCGCCTATGGGATGTAGCATCTGGTCGGTGCTTGAAAATATTAGAGGGACATATTGGGCGAGTTTGGTCGGTCAGTTTCAGCCCAGATGGTCGAACGCTTGTTAGTGGCAGTAACGATACAACAATTCGCTTATGGAATGTGCAGAACGGTCAGTGCGTCAACATACTACATGGTCATGAAGCTTGGGTTTGGTCAGTTCGCTTTAGCCCAGATGGTCAAACTTTGGCAAGTGGCGATGATGATGGAGCCATTCGTTTGTGGGATGTGCAAAACGGTCAGTGTCTCAATGTACTTTACGGGCATACAGAAGACATCCGGTCAGTTCGCTTTAGCCCAGATGGTCAGACTCTGGCTAGCGCTAGTTTCGATGCTTCGATTCGACTATGGGATATTCAGAGCAGTGAGTGTTTTAGGGTGTTGCGTGGTCATACGGGTGGCATTCGGTCGATCAGTTTTAGCCCTGATAGTCAGACCATTGCCAGTGGCAGCTATGACTTTTCAATTCGATTGTGGAACATACAACGAGGTCAATGTCTCAAAGTCCTACAGGGAAAGTCTTGTGGCATCCATTCCATTAGTTTCAGCCCAGATAGTCAAGCATTGGTTAGTGGTGGCGAAGATGCAGTCATTCGACTATGGGATACACAAAATGGTCAGTGTCTTAAGGTATTGCAAGGCCATGCCGCTTGGATTTGGTCAGTTTGTTTCAGCCCAGATGCTCGGACTATCGCGAGTGGCAGCAATGACCAAACGATACGATTGTGGAGCATGCAGAGTGGTCAGTGTTTTAGAGAACTGAGAGGTCATACAGCCTGGGTTTGGTCAGTTTGCTTTAGCCCAGATAGTCAGGCTCTTGCGAGTGGCAGCCAAGATAATACGATTCGGTTGTGGGATACACAAACAGGTCAGTGTCTCAAAGTATTACATGGTCATACCGATTGGGTTTGGCCCGTCAGCTTTACCTCCGACGGACAGTTTTTGGTAAGTGGCAGTTTTGATCAAACGGTGCGGCTGTGGAATGTGCACGATGGTGAATGTATCCAGGTATTATCAACCCCCAGCGGAATCTGTTCTGTCTGCTTCAATCATGACAACCAAATCTTAGTTACAGGTCATCATGACGGGGCTATTCGGCTTTGGAATCTTCGTAGCGGCGAATGTCTCAAGGTGTTGCAGGGACATACAGGCTATGTCTGGTCAGTTACCTATGCCCCGAACCATTGCTCCACTGACGCTCCGGGTAATCAGATTTTGGCAAGCAGTAGTTTTGATGCATCAATTCGCTTGTGGAATGTGCAGAGTGGTGAATGTTTGAAGATATTGCACGGCCACACCGGTGCAGTTTACTCTAACAGTTTTAGTCCTGATGGTCAGATCTTTGCCAGTGGCAGTCAGGATGAAACAATTAAATTTTGGGATGTCAGAACGGGTGAATGCCTCAAAACGCTGCGAGGTGAGCGCATTTACGAGAACATGAACATTCGAGGTGTCCAAGGACTAACCGCTGCACAACAAGCTACGCTGTTAGCATTAGGGGCAGTTGAACGTTGAGAATTGTCTGTTTGGATTAAGCAATCGTTAATATCCTAATCAGTGACGGGAAACTCTCATGTTTGACAGCGCTGGGAATGTAGGAAAGAGTTTCTACTGGGTAGCCCCAATTAAAGGTTGCGAAAGGAGACTCAAATGAAAGATATCGGTAGTCCAAGGGTTGTGTCGCAAAAACTTTTTAAGAACAAATAATTTGTATCGTTTGCATCCCCGATCTTCGTCGTTCCACAACGCGATCGCAAAACATAATCGCTGATGCGTATCGGAAATACTAGCAGTGCCATCCTCACTCCAGCGATAGGCACGAGAGTGAGCATGATCGTGTGGAAAGTACTCCCAAGCAGTTCCGTCAGGGCTGTAATCTTCTTAAGGAGATTTCCAACAATGAAATTACCCCCAGGATGTTGGTGCTTTGCCCGCTTCGCGGGCAAAGCACCAACATCCTGGGTAGATTCTTATGCAGAAACCTCCTAAGCGCACTATCATTTAATCGCACAGTGCATAACCGTGATGTCATCGCTAAAGCAAACAAGTGAGAGATAGTCAGGATTTTCGATGATTGCTTTCGCGACTAAATAACCCGCGATCGTCCAGGTTTGATGTTTTCTGGCTTCCCGACCGATCAGGTGTCCATAGCGACCGTCGTAGTATTCTGGGAACTCGTCTGGCTCAAGGTTGCTTACAGCGATCGCGATTGCCTTCTGAGCTAATTCAGTTCTGCCCACTTTGACAGCAGCGGCGGTTAACATCCAAAGCAGAACAGGCCAATTTCCACCATTGTGATATGACCAGGGAACATTTTTGGCATCACAACCTGTGAGGAGTTTCCATTCCAAATCCTGTAATGCGGGAAAACAAATCTTCATTGGCATTTGCCCAATCAAGTCATCCCAGCGCTGTTCAATCAGATTCATGATTGCCTGGGATTGCTCATGCGTTGCTAATCCGGTGATCACAGTCATTAAGTTGCCTAAGGCAAAAAAGCGAAAATCCATCCACCCCGATCCTAAATTTCCGGCATAATAGCCCGCCGTTCTAGAAATCCACTCAACCAGCCACTGAGGAATCGAATCTGGATAGATATTGAATTTGTTGACGGCACGATCGCCAAACTCTTCTTCTTTGTAGCGATAAATTTCATTCAGGTGTTTGAAATCAAGCCAGTAATACTCTCGCAAGTGGTAGCTCAAATGGTTGAGCCGCTCTTCGATTGCGTTCAAATAGAGCAGATTCTGATCATTCGGTAGCAATAGCTCCTGTGCCGATCTCAGCATGGCATAGAACAGCACTTGAATCTCTAGGGGACGCCCATAAACCCCCATGCGGCGATCGATCATGAATGACCCATCTGGAACGAGCAGCGTCGGATACATGTCAAATCGAGCCGATAAACAAAGATCAAGAATCAACCGAATAGCCTGTTGAAATTCTGGTTTAGAGTTTAACTGCAGATCGCCTGTTGCTTTAACGTAGGCTCGGAGCAAAATCACCCACCACAGGCAGGAATCAATTGGCGTTACTCGCCCGATCGATTGTTCGCCAAAGTCTGCAACCAGCTGTTCTTGATTGTCAATGATTTGTACTTTAAAGCTAGCTGGCATTAGCCCTTGCCCTGGCTTAAAGCAATCCATTTGCCTTTCTTGACTTTGAAGCGCCAACGTTTCAACCAGAAAGTGACGCACAATTTCTGCGTCTCCGCGCATTAAGAATGCTAGAGCAGATGGGACAAAATCACGTATAAAACATTGGTCATAGTTTAGGGTATCTACACTTGAGTCATGGGCCGCAATCGTTCCTATAGGGCGTCCTTGATAGTAAAGGATGGATGCTTCAAGTTCTTGCCAAGCTACCTGCTTTAGCGTATCTGTAGCTGTAACGCCTGTCAGCCTTGAAGTCACATCCATCGCACATTCCTCACTCATTCATCTCGTTGCTTTCATTATGCCAGCATCACCATCGTGAAACCGCCACTACTGTTCATGATAATTGCGGCCAATTCAATGCAGATTCCACATTAAAGTAGTATCGTGCCAATCCTGCTTCAATGTGACCAACAATCACCGTGGTGAAAACTGTAACGGATGCAACAACAAAATTCCACCAGCTCACTTCAGCTCTGCGGTAATTGCGGCTAATATTATGTCGGCTTAAATATCCATAATATGGGAGGAAGTTCAACTCCCCTCTCTACAAATGCCGAAACGTCTCACGATCAGCCCTCACCTCAGCCTGGAGGCATTGGAGCAGCGATACCGCCAAGCTAAAACCGTGACCGAACGATCCAGAGTTGCAACCGACTGAGCGGTTATAGCCACTGGTAAATGAGCCGATCGCCAATCAAGTATTTGACTCGATTGATGAAATAGAGGAATGGGTCTACCAACGCTGTCAACGACTTCTCCATCAGCAGGACTTAATCCGAGGGTTAACCTTCTATGACTGGTTCCCATTTGGTAAGGCAGCTTGATCATGTGCATTTAATTTGACATGACATGGAACACCACCACTCGTTTCTTATCTTTCCATTAAGTTGCTCATCTTGACTTCTCATCTCGACTGTATGACCGAGACTTAAATGTGGGTGCTTCGTAGTTTCCCAAAGGGTAATTGCGCCATTACCGATTTGAGAAATAGATGCTACAGATGATTTCCCGAATCCCTATGCCGTGGGGCATTCACGATCTGCAATCGTAAATCTAAAATTCAAAACGGTAATTATCGGACATCGAGCACTCAACCTCAGCAAATAACCCATCCACTCTCCACAATGGGAGGTCTCTAGTGAAGCGATACTCACTCCTTGGCATCACCCTTTTACTCTCCAGCTTGACTGCGGCTTGTGGAAAGATTGAAGCCCCTGCCAAAGCCAGTAGTCCTCCACCTGCGTCTGTGCAGTTGCAAACGCTACAATCTAGCACCCTTCAAGACAGTACTGACTTTGTTGGCACACTGGAGGCAGAGCAGACGGTTCAGTTAAAACCGCAAATCGACGGGCGGATTGATCGCATTTTGGTGAAACCGGGCGATCGCGTACAGCAAGGCGACCCAATTTTTCTCTTAAATCTGGATCAAACGGCATCAGAAGTGAATAGCGCTCAGGCAAACGTTAATGCAGCCGTGGCGGCACGAAATACGCTGGTTCAGCAGCTTCGGGTGGCGCAATCGCAGTTAACCTCGGCACAGTCGGAGTATGAGTTAGCGCAGGTGAATAACCATCGCTATCAATATTTAGTAACCCAAGGGGCAGTTGACCAGGCAACTGGCGACCAATATGCTACCGCACTCAAAGTGAAATCCGATACCGTGAAGCAAGCCCAAGAGCAAGTCAAAGCGGCAAGAGCAGCTGTTGAGCAAGCTGATGCCAATATTCATAAGGCTGAGGCAGATGCGGCAACGGCTAGAGTTAGCCTCAGTTTTAAGCAAGTGATTGCTCCCATCTCAGGGGCAGTGGGAGATATTACGCTCAAGCCAGGTGACTATGTGACAACTGGGCAGGTTCTCACTACAATTAACCAAAATGAAGCGTTTGACCTACAGCTCCCAATTCCGATCAACCGTTCTGACGAACTGCGAACTGGGCTATCGGTTCAATTGCTTGAGCCCAACACTGAACAACCGCTCAGTTCAGGGAGAATTTATTTCGTTGCTTCTAAAGCTGATCCAACCGCTCAATCTATCTTGGCGCGTGCACGGTTCTCGAATGCCCGTGGCTATTTACGGGACGCTCAATACGTGAAAGCAAGAGTGATTTGGAATACAAAACCAGGAGTTTTGGTTCCTACCACTGCTGTCACAACTATTGGGGGGCAAAACTTTGTGTTTACCGCTGAAGATAAAATCGTCAATGGCAAGACCCAAACGATCGCACATCAAATACCCGTGACTCTTGGAGCAATTCAAGGGCAGAACTATCAGGTCGTGAAAGGTCTAAAACCGGGCGATCGCGTCATTGTATCGGGTATTCTCAAGTTGCAGGAAGGAACTCCCGTTGCACCCCAGGTCAGCAATACCGCTCGTTCAGCACTCTGATTGCTTATGACTCGCCCTAATCACCAGGAGGCAGCGTGATTTTTTCCATCGCGGATACGTTTATTAAGCGACCTGTATTAACCACGGTTCTCACCATTGTAATTCTGCTACTGGGGGCAGTCAGTGTGCCGCTGTTGCCGATCGAATATGTGCCCCAAATTGCACCAATTCAAGTGCAAGTGAGTGCTAGTTATGTGGGGGCTGACCCAGAAACGATCGAAACAATCGTTACTACACCCATTGAGCGAAAACTCAACGGTACCCGGGATATGCAGTATTTCAGCTCATCGAGTGTGGTAGGCAGCAGCAGTATTTCCGCATTTTTTGGGGTGGATACGAACCCAAATGAAGATCAGGTGAATGTGCAAAATAACCTACAACAAGCAGTGCCGCTCCTGCCCGAATCTGTGCAGCAGCAGGGAATCACGGTTAAAACGGCATCTCCTAGCCTGCTGGTTGTGTACGGGTTTTACTCACCCAATGATGAATATGATGCAACCTTCATTAGTAACTTTGTTGATTTGGCGGTTACTGATGAGATCGCTCGTATTCCTGGTGTGGGGCAGGTGAATGTGTTTGGGCAATTGCAATATGCAATGCGATTCTGGTTAGATCCTGATGCGTTAGCAAGTCGCGATATCACAATTAACGATGTGGTGAGCGCAGTTCAGTCGCAAAATGTGGTGGTTGGTGGCGGCACAATCGGGGCAGAACCTGTTCCTAAAGGGCAACTCTACCAAATTCCGCTCAAGCTTCAAGGACAGTTTAAGTCCGTCGATGAAGCGGAAAACATCGTGATTAAGGTGGGTCGTGATGGAACGCAGACAAAGCTGCGAGATGTAGGCCGGGCAGAACTGGGCGCGCAGTCCTACAGCGTCTCAGGCAAAATCAACGGTAAGCCTGGGGTTGCATTAGGGGTTTATCAGCTTCCGGGCAGCAATGCGCTGAATGTGGCAAAGCAGGTAGCTGCCAAGATAGAAGAGCTGAAGCAGAGTTTTCCACCGGGAGTCACCACCCAATTGGTATATGACACGGTGAGTTTTATTGAAGAATCCAATAAGGAAGTGGTTATCACGTTAGCTGAGGCGATCGTTCTGGTGGTTCTAGTGATCTTCATATTCCTGCAGGATTGGCGTGCCACGATTATTCCCACGATTGCAATTCCTGTCTCATTAGTTGGGGCAATGGTGTTTGCCAAGCTGTTTGGCTTTTCGATTAATAGCCTGACCATGTTTGGTCTGGTGCTGGCAACAGGTCTGGTAGTGGACGATGCAATTCTAGTGGTGGAAGCGATCGTGGCTAAGATGCAGCATGAAGGGATGACTGCCCGTCAGGCCAGCCATGCTGCGATGAACGAGCTAACTGGAGCCGTGATTTCGACGTCATTGGTATTAATGGCAGTATTCGTACCCGTCGCGTTTTTTCCTGGAGCAACTGGGCTTCTTTATCGTCAATTCGCTCTGGTTATTGCTTTTTCCATTGCTGTCTCAACCTTCAACGCGCTCACATTTAGCCCCAGCATTGCAGCAATTCTGCTGAGTTCTCCGCAGGAATCACGTGCTTACCAGAACTGGTTCTTTGACAGATTTAATCGGGGCTTTGCCTGGGTGCTTGATCGCTACAAAGCCATCGTAGTTCATCTGATTGGGCTGCGCTATTTAGTGATTGCGCTGTTTCTCGTTGGGCTCGCTGCCACCGTCCTTGTGTTTAAATCGGTGCCAGATGGTTTCGTTCCCGCTGAAGATCAAGGTTCCATATTGGGCTTCGTACAGGGTCCCAACAATGCCTCGTTGCAATATACCAACAATATTCTTGGTCAAGTGCATGCGTCGTTGGAAAAGATTGAGGAGATAGAATCAACTGCTGAAATTGGCGGTGCTGGATTTAATGGGAATGCGGCAAATCAGGGCATCTTTTTTGCCCACTTCAAACCCTGGAGCGATCGTTCTAAAGCCAATCAAACGGTTAGTGCCATTTTGAAAAAACTGAATGGCGAACTGGCGACCAAGATTACGGGTGCAACGGCTGTGGGTTCCAGCCCGCCGCCCATCCCAGGCTTTAGTCCTTTAGGTGGCTTCAACATGCAGCTCGAAGATACGACAAACGGGCGATTGAGCTTCCAGGAGTTTGCTGCAAATGCCCAGGATATTTTGCAGAGAGCCAATCAAAGCGGTATCTTTTCGCCACCAGGTGCTTTCACGCAATTTACTGCCAATACGCCCCAGTATGAAATCAACATCAATCGGGATCAGCTTAATGCGTTGAATGTCAATTTTAGTGATGCGTTAACAACGCTGAGCACCAGCATTGGCTCATCTTACGTCAGCCAGTTTGTTTTGGGTCCCCGCTACTACCAGGTGTATGTGCAGCTAGATGGACAATACCGCAACAAACCGGAGGATCTCAAGCAGATTTATGTGCGATCGACTAACAACACGATGATTTCGCTGGATCAGTTGATCACGGTTAAACCCTATACGGGGCCCGCAATTATCTCTCACTTCAACGGCTACCGTTCCATCTTGCTTCAGGGTACTCAATCGGATACCTACAGCAGTGGGCAAGCGATCGAGACTATCAGCAATGCGTACAAAGAAGCGGCGTTACCCGGCATCAAATTCGAATGGTCAGATTTAACCCGTCAGGAAGTCGCAGCTGGAAGCCTGGGTCCGCTGATCTTCTTGTTTGGCATTATCATGGTGTTTCTGGTGCTATCTGCGCAATACGAAAGCTATATTGACCCGGTCATCATTCTCCTGACCGTGCCGTTAGCGATTTTGGGTGCATTAAGTGCGATAGCGTTGCGGCGGATGATTGAACCAACGCTGTCTAACGATGTGTATGCCAATATTGCACTAGTGATGTTAATTGGGCTTGCGAGTAAAAACGCCATTTTGATTGTGGAATTTGCCAACCAAGCCCGAGAACAGGGCAAGAGCATTGTTCAGTCAGCCTTAATTGCTGCAGAAGAACGGTTTCGTCCCATTCTGATGACTGCATTTGCTGCCCTGGTTGGCTTTTTTCCACTGGTGATTGCCACTGGAGCGGGAGCTAATGCCCGTCACTCGCTGGGAACCGCCGTATTCGGTGGATTGCTCGTAGCAACGTTCCTCAGTTTGCTGGTTGTCCCGGTGCTCTATGTGGTGATTAAGTATCTGGAAATGATCTTATTTAGAAAGAAATCTCAACTGGGCGATCATAGCACAACCGCATCATCAACAAATTCAGAACACAATCTTCTCTAAGCATTGAATTAATTTGATTTCTGTTGTACGGCAATTGAAGAATTATAGGGCTTAGGTGTATCACCCTGGCTAGAGCCGGTTATGGTAGACCCTCGTGTAGCCCGTCCTACCCTACGCTTGGTAGATGAATATTGTCAGCCCTTCGCCCATCTATTCCCCGAGGTGCATAGCTTTGAGGCTTCCAAATACCTGTATATCGGCATGATTTCGAGACTTCAACGCAAGAGTCTGGACTGCATCACTTGCTCCTCAAATCCCCCTAGTAGGCTGCGGCCTAAGTTCGCAACCTATGTTTTTGTGTAGGGTGCGAAGCACCCTACACAAAAACATAGGTGATGGATTTCCGCCTCAGCGTACTAGTCTGTGCAGTAGTCAAAAAAGGCGCCCACACCGATTACGTCAAGCGTCAATTCATTAGCAACGTCGGCAAAAAGGAGAAAATGGGATTGTCGCCGTCACCGCTTATGCCTTGTTCCGGGGCATGATTTTGCCCTTGACGTTTGAGGTGTACAAACCCAAAGACCGGCTCCAAAAGGATGTGTACCAGAGCAAACCGCAATTGCCGCTGCCATACTTGTTCAAGTTCAAGCGATGAGATTTCGTTTCGAGTTGATGTTGGCCGATAGTCTGTATGGCGAGAGTCACAGCAACTTCATTCACGCGCTAGAAGAGCTAAAGTTGCCTTGTATTGGGCAGCTCGGACAGGAGAATGGTTAGCCGAACAGAATCCGATTGAGTTCAACGAGCATCATATTAAAGGCATCAAGCGGTACAAGACTGTGGTGCATCCGCTGAGAACATGGATAGATCTTACCGGTATGATGGGGATTGCTTGTGAACTCCACAACTCGCGACTGAGTCAACTTATCTAGGCGTTGCCTAATTGAAAGAGGGATGAGAAGAGTAATCCCTTCTTGATTGATCTCACCTTCTTACTTCCAATTAAGTCTGGTGAATAAGTCATGTACTCTAATCTTATGCGATCTAATTATTTAAGTTAAGGGTTAACTTAACCAACTTAAATGGCGTGAATTGAAGACATCTTGAATAATGAACCTTAAACGGTAGCAAGAGGGGACTGCGAAGAAATGGCGAGGAGCGTCTATGCTTACCCTACCTGGAATTACTTTTCGGAGCAAAATTTATGAGAGTTCCGTATCTTTGGTGCATCGTGCTGTCAGGGAGCAAGATGGCCAAGCAATTGTGGTTAAAATGCTCAAGCAAGGTTATCCTACTTCCCAAGAGGTAACGCGCTATAAGCAGGAATACCAGATCACGCGCTCTCTCAATCTGGAGGGTGTCATAAAGGCATATAGCCAGCAGGAGTATCAACGCACAGTTGTCATAATTTTAGAAGATTTTGGTGGCGAATCTCTCGCAAGATGGATGCAGCAGCGTTCAGATTTCTGCCCCATCCCATTATCTAAATTTTTGCGGTTGGCGATCGACCTCACAGACATCCTCGGTAGAATTCATGCGGCTGGCGTGATTCATAAAGATATCAACCCTGGAAATATTGTTTTCAATCCACACATGGGCATTGTCAAAATCATTGACTTCGGAATTGCAACGCAATTTAATCGCACGAATCCAACCTTCACCAGTCCTCATATTTTAGAAGGAACCCTCGCCTACCTATCACCAGAGCAGACCGGACGAATGAACCGTCTGCTCGATTACCGCACCGATTTCTATTCGCTTGGTGTGACGTTCTACCAATTGCTTACTGGGCAATTACCGTTCCTAACTACAGACATTTTGGAGTTGGTGCATTGCCATATTGCTAAACAACCGATTCCGCCGCATGAAATTTGGGAGAGTTCAAAGGGGAAAGGGAAAAGGGAGAAGGACGGCTCGCCTAGCGCCATTCCTCAAGCAGTTTCGAACATTGTGATGAAGTTGATGGCGAAGAATGCCGAGGATCGCTATCAAAATGCTTGGGGTCTCAAAGCAGATTTGGAACGCTGTCTGCATCAATTTGAAGCAACAGGACAAATTGATACGTTTCAGCTAGTGGTGTGTCAAGGTTGAAATGAGGGGTAAAGCCGTTTGAGTTCAATCCGCGCATCATCGGTCGTAAATTGCCAATCGATGGTTCGCAATTGGGTATTTCTACGCTCCTCCCAAGCCAGGATTTCTCGTTGTAAAGCTTCTTCATCGGCAATGCGGCGATCTAAACATTGCCGAGCTAGAACACTGAGTTCGGTTTCGGCCA
>NZ_JACJOO010000093.1 GCF_014695575.1 Leptolyngbya sp. FACHB-8
GTTGTCATTTCGATCCGAAATTGTCGTTGCGATCTGATGTTGTCGTTGCGGTCTATGTCTTTAACCCGTCAACTCTGCTGTCGCGACACCTCAACCCGCTTGACATTTGATAATCATCAATGCGATCGCGAACTTCCAGGCTATCAGCGATAAAAAGA
Organism: Leptolyngbya sp. FACHB-8; assembly: GCF_014695575.1. Lineage (GTDB taxonomy): Bacteria > Cyanobacteriota > Cyanobacteriia > Elainellales > Elainellaceae > Vacuolonema. The sequence continues at coordinate 159 of NZ_JACJOO010000093.1, forward strand.
GCCTGATTTGGATCGATATCTTGCTGGGGGCGTTGGGGATGCTCCATAACTGAAGAACACAGCCTCTATCCAGAACCAAAGGGAACTTACTCTTATAATGCACTGTTTAGATTTGTTAAAGTTCTATCACGAGGAGAACCACTTCATCCCTCCCAAGACAGAACTCACAAATCATTGAACCGCTAAATCATATTCTGAACGCACTTGATGAGTAGCAGTGGCTTTTGCATGTCCTAAAATTCCATGACTAATAGCATTTCTCCTGCGATCATTGTGACGGATTCTCTTTACTTGAGCGTTATTCATCTTCTGCTTTGGCTTGCGCAACGTATAAGCCAACTACCAAAGCCTTAACAAAGATTCAAGCTGATTCTGCGTGCGCCTTGTACACGCAAAATCAGCCACCCGGGAGGAGTGGAACTAGCGGACAGGTGCCGCTTCCCTACACATATCTAGCATTCGATGATCGTTCGCACTGATCGTGCGAACTTTATGCAAGTTGTTTAATTCTGCTTTTACTTCACGGGGCTCAGATACCTCGGGAACTACAGCCTCAACCGCCAACTGGCTACCCTCGATATCGCCTGAAAAGCAGGTGAACTCAGACTGTGGCACATAGAATGCACCAATTACTTCGTCATTGTGACGCTCAAACAGAACGTAATCTCGTGCCAGTTGGTTAGGTTGAGGAGAGGTTCCGTAGAGATAAACCCCATCTGACGCTGTGGTCGATCGATCGCCTGACTGTTCCTGAGCTTGTGCCGCAGGTTCTCGCAAGCCCACCGTGATAAGTGATATAGGAAATAGGGCAGCAAGAGCAACGCGGAACCATAGCTGTCGATTTGAAGCAGGTGGAATCATTACTGTTTCTCCTTGCATTACAGTTCGATCACGTTCAAGCGGTCCTTAAGGAATACCAATCGACTACTGGCTCACCTCTAGGGCAGAATCCTACCAATCCTTCTCATTATTTATGGATGAGTTGGAAAGATTGTTTAAACGTGAACAGGTTCCAGACTATCGGCAATTATCCATAAGCCTTTCTTCCATAAGAACTGGATCTTGTATCTAACTTACGAAAGAGACTTGATGCTAAAAAGCTGAATATGGAGTTTTCAGTGGAGTGAATGTTCTACTTAGTAAGCACGACAGCATAGCAGAGAATTGAGATGCTCCCAAAGAGTCCCCTCAGATAGAGCGCTACACAAATTCTCACATTTCACCTCACCCTTTTGGCAGATAGCCAAGCCAAGCAAGCTCTGCCAAAATGAGTACAAATTAGCACCTGATAAAGCCGCTGCTACTTACTGGGCGGCTTTTTCATATTTAAATTTAGAGATAGGGTCTGCATCAAATCCTTGTGGAATTAGATTGCGATCGAGTATGGGGTGGGCAGTTCTCGAAAAGTAGAAATACTCAAGATCTTATCCCCTGAGAAGCTATAACCCCTGCCACACGCTCTCTAAAGCAATGACGGTTTAGCCGTTTGTATGAGAACTTAGCGACAGCCGTATGTTTAGGGCATTAATCAGGCAGTTAGAGTCTGTCGTTACCTACTGCTCTACTACCCCATCCGGTAAACAATCGCCCAGAACATCAGGACAGCAGAATCAGTTGGGCAGTTATGGGCGAAAATCAATTAAACCTAACTGAAACTATTCCTAGCAATGACTGCAATTCAAACGAAACCAACATTACTGAACGCCACTCTGCAATCTACCCCGATCGAAAACCGCACTGCCCAGGTAGCCTGGACAATTTTTCGAGTGGTGGTGGGCTTACTGATGATCCATAACGGATTTAGCAAATTGGCAGACGTGCAGGGTTTTGCGAGCGGGGTTGTAAGTTTTATTGGCTTACCCTACCCAGTTTTCCTGACCTATTGTGCTGCCTATGCTGAGATTGTAAGTTCGATTCTGCTGGCAGTTGGATTATTCACTCGGCTAAATGCCCTGGTACTGCTATTTACCATGCTAATTGCGATATTCTTTCATCTCAAAAAAGACGGCTGGCAGGTTCCTCCGTTGGAAACGGCTTCCCTCTACGCCCTGTGGTTTAGCTTCTTCCTGACTAATGGTGGTGGTTTATTCTCCCTCGATACGGCGATCGCAGCTTGGTTAAGAAAACCCTCATCTCCCTAAGGTAATCGACGGAGAAGAGCCACCGTTTCTCGTGTAGCTGCTACCATGCCTTCTGGATGTGTTGTAGCTTTAGGGCTCTTCGCCCAGTTATAACAAGTAAGGTTAAATGCACACAACAAAAAGCAAGGTGACGCTTTGCGTCACCTTGCTTTTTGTTGTGTGCATTTAACAATCTTCAACTGCGGCGATCGCTCATTCTACATTCATTACTGCCTATAGATCCGCTTGAATAAAACAGTGGACAACCGGCAGTACTTCCCAAGCTATAAGGGCTCTCATAGCCTTCAGGTAGACGAGTAACTTGGTCTAGAATGGCGAGCGCCGCAATATTCATCAGACATCCCTGAGTGGCCTGGACAGCCCCAGGTAGACGTTTAATTTCTGCCCCATCATCTGGGTAGCAGCTTTTAAGGAGGCCTACTTTGGTACGCTACTTAACGTCAGTTCGGGATAAGCCGAACCGCCCATCATTGCGTGCGCGACCGCACGCAATGATAGGCTTTTTCGAGTGCCGCGCGAAGCGCGGCACTCGAAAAAGCCCTTAACCCGAACTGAGGTTACTTAGAGAGGTTGAATCTCTGATGTATCGGCATACTGATCAACGACCAGCAAGCGACAGGAAAATATCTGTGTCATTGCTTTCCAAGCGTTACAGCTTCTGTGTGCTATAGCTCTCCAGCTAATCTGTCGACCAAACGAAGCATACTTTTGATATTGGAAAAACACACATTAAATAAAGGACGATAACAACCCAAAATAAGTTCCCTCATCGCCACGAAGAAATATGAACATATTAATTAGCTAACTTAACAATACTAAACCATACGAAAAAATACAAATAAAATATTTAGACAGAACAACAAGTAGTACATATACGTATTTTATTTTGAATCCTTCAAATAAACTTTGTGTGTTAGATCACATCCAGATCATTCACACCAAATTTATCTATCTCTTCCTAAGGAATGAGCACAGATGCGGTTAATGCTGATTAGCCTGAATACAGCATCGATAGCTTCATTCATTAAGATGCGTAGACAATAAAAAAATGTCGCCAATTAGCTCCTGAATTTTTAGAAAGGTGACAAGATATCTTTTTTTGCACAATTCTCAATCCGTTATTTCCATCAGGTGGGATGCCATATATAGGCATTAACATCTTGTTTTTTTAGATGATGGGTATCCCAGCATGAATGAGTTCAAGGGACAAAAGTTAGAAGGCCCGCCTGTTGTAGAAGACATCCGGCATCTTCGAATCTATTCAGGTAAGAAACCGAATTCCCAATCAATGGTACGGTCTGCTTCAGGTTACGAAATTTTAGAGAAATTGTTGGCGATCGCCCTTATTCTCATAATGGGCTACTTAGGTTATAGCTACATTGCAGCAGGGTCATTTTCACCTCCTGATTTTGAGATCAACAGACACTCAGATCAACTCTAAAGCGTAAGACAGTGACCTTCTAAAGGGAGCCAGTCTGCATCGTAACTCTCACAATGCCCGACCACAAGGGTTTTGACAGGCCGTTGATTTTGGTAGGAAAAAGAAGCGATCGCCCGGTGATATAGCGCTGTGAACGTTGATTAAGTACGGTGGTGTGGGGTACTTCGTGTCCCACACCACCGTTGCTGTATTTATAAAGCAGTTCATGAGCATTAGTTCGGACAGTTTTTCTGAAACCCTTGATTTTGCGTGCGCTTCGCGCACGCAAAATCAAGGGTTTCAGAAAAACTGTCCAGAGTATTGATGAGCGGAAGCCTGTATTGTGCAGACAGAATGAGACAGGACAACCCGTACAAAGATCAAGTTGTCCTGTCAATGATATTTCAATCCAAGCTACAGCCCTACCACTCGTCGCATGCAAGCATGAGCCAGCTCATCGTGGATGAGCCGTTGGAGTGGGTTAGGAGTTTGTTAGAGGAACCAGTAAGGGAACTACCTCAGAACCTCTTTCGTCAATTTGCAACGGCGTTGACGTCCCCAGTGTTACAAGTTGGTCGGAAGGATTCAGCATGGTAGACGGGGATAGCGGTTGCAATGGCGTAAAGCCCTGCGATGGATCAAGCAAAGAAGCCGGATTAACTGAGCCAACTAAATCCTCGTAGCTTACGCTGCTCTGAGTCCCTCCCCCCAGTAAGGGATCAGACTCAACGCCTCCTACTAGCCCATCTTCCCCAGTTCCTCCATTTAAGGGATCATCACTGGGGCTTCCCACCAGCAAAGCTGTCGTATTTTCGGTTGGAGCCAGTGCCAGGGTAGCACCATTGCCCGCTGTATCCTGAATCGTGCCACCATTCAGGTTCAGCGCGGAGCCAACCTCAATACCGTCCGTATCTTCATCACCTGCCGCTACGGTATAGCCAAAGACCAACGCGTTAGTGTCGCTGCCAGAGATGTAAGCTGCATCAACGGTCTCTGACCCAACTGTAAGGGATAAACTGGGCGTTCCTGCGGTGGTATCTACTGTAACTGCCTCTGAGAAGGTGAGCGTGAATTCCAATGTCTGGCCTAGACCATAGACACCATCGCTGGGAAGGGCGATCGTTGTCACTTCAGGTGCAACCGCATCCACCAGAATGCCTGTTGTATCTCCAACATTAGCAATGGCTAGTGTTGCAGAATTGTTTGCGGCATCGGTGATGGTGGCATCGCCCTCCAACTGTAAGTCGGTTCCAACCTGAATGCCATTGGTATCTGTATTACCCTCAGCAACGGTGTACCGGAAGATGTAAGTGTTTGGATCGGTGCCAGGGCCTTGCAGTTCAGCAAATAGCGGTTCGCCCGAATCCAGAGTAATGGGTAGGCGGATAGACCCTGTACCGGGGGTGAGGGTAACCGCTTCACTGAAGGTGACCGCAAAGTCGAGATTCTGTCCAACCCCATAGGTGCCGTTCGTGGGTAATGCGACCGCCGTGATGGTCGGTGCAACGGCATCCACCAAAACACCCGTCGTATCTACGCCAGTTGGAAGGGTCAGTACAGCACTGTTGTTAGCAGCATCACCGACCGTAGCATCCCCTTGCAACTCAAGCGCCGTTCCAACTTCAATACCATTACTATCAACATTTCCTTCAGCAATCGTGTAGCGGAACACGTAGGAGTTGGGGTCTGTACCGGGGCCTTGCAATTCAGCAAAAATAGGTTCGCCTGAATCCAACGTGATGGGCAGGCGAATGGAACCTGTACCCGGTGTTAGGGTAATGGCTTCGTCAAAGGTGACGGTGAAATCAAGATTTTGCCCAACACCATAGGTGCCATTTGTCGGTGGGGTGACAGTTGTAATGGTAGGTGCGACAGCATCCACCAAAATCCCTGTTGTATCTCCAACACTTGGGAATGTGAGCGTCGCAGGAGCACTAGCAGCATCAACAATCGTGGCATTACCACCCAGTTCAATCGCTGTACCTAATTGGATACCTGTGGTGTCAAGGTTGCCTTCTGTAACGGCATAGCTAAAGGTATGCGTTGTTGAAGACGCACCTGTTCCCTGGAGAACCGCAAAAGCAGTATCCCCTGCATCTAATGTAACGGGAATACGTACTGAATCCGCGCCATCTGGGGTAATGGTGACGGGTTCATCAAATGTCACCGTAAATTCTAGTATTTCCTGATTCCCGTAGGTCTCATTGGAAGGCAGCGTGATGCTTGTAATGGTGGCCATGGAAACCTCCTAAAAATTGTAAATGCTACAACCTGAAATGCTTCGTTGATGGCTACTCCTACCCTAGAAAAAAGTGGACAAGGGACTGGAGACAGCTCCGAAGCGACAAAACAGTATGAGCTAGCTACTGTTCTTCTAAAAAACGCCGTGCCAAGCTTGAGGCATTTTGAACACGCCCCAAGGATAAATGGGTCAGGTTTGACCTATGGGTTGCAAAGGCTCAAGGCTTCAGAATTAGCCTGAGATGCAGGACTTAAAGGGATAGAGGAAAAACTTCAACGAATACAGCACTGAAGTTGGACATGGGCCCTCCTGGATAAGCAACGAACGCGTTTAGAAGAACGCTTTGGTTCCCCTAAAGGGTGAACTTTATTCGGAAGAACACAAGAGACAGTTGTAACCGAAAAAATGTAATTTAGAGCGCAATTTTCTTAGCTAAATTCCGGACAGCTACGGAGGACAGCATGAAGCTCCTTAAAAAAGATCACCAAAGGTCTAAGTATCCTTTCAAGAACAAGAAGGATGATGAGACTCGCATTAAGCGAGCTCAAGTAAACTAATCTCATAGTTTCGATTTTGCATAGATCCTATTCATACTTTGGTTTACAACAGGATAAATTTCTTCCAGAAACGCAATGTTGTCCTAAATTAAAATATTTTGCGTATCAATAGAAAAACAAAAAGTTTCAGGTTTGAAAGCTAGTATAAAAGTTGTCACCGAATAAGTCATTTGAATGGCTAATCTGTTTAGGCTTTCAACTATGAAAAAGTTAATCACTCCATAACATCATCTAAATATCAACTGTGAGGGTATTGACTCTCTAAATATTTTTACTTGTGATTTTGGTTGCTTCTATAGCTATATGCAGATAATCAACCTGAGCATTCAGGCTCCTGAGATCATTGGCTGCCCACTTCTCCAACACGGTATATAGCTCCGAATCAATGCGGAGCAGAAATTTCTTGTCGCTTACGTGTACAACGTATCTGTATTGATAATGGGTTGAGTAGAATTCTCCGGCTCAAGAGCGTCTACAACAGCATTCGGATTACCCCGAAGCGATTCAACCTTTGGTATGGAGATTTCCAGTAATGAAATTACCCATAGGATGTTGGTGCTTTGCCCGCTTCGCGGGCAAAGCACCAACATCTTGGGTCAATTCTTGTGCACAAACCTCCTATGTTGGACAGACGAAAAACTGGAAGACTCAGTGGACAGGGCGATCGCCTCAGTATGTAGGGGCGATCGCCTGTCTCGTTTGGCAGCTCACCGGCTTGCGGTTGATTTCTGACATCCTCTCGTGGCCTTGCTCTTGCCTTAAGCGAGTCGTTAGCATCACTCAGATCTGTTGAACAGTCTGAAGCCAGTAATCATCTAGCTTATAATTTTTGACAACTATTGAGATTTTAAATGAGTAATCTTTTTATTGATATTATCTTGCCCGCTTTGCTGAATGGCACTGTGATTAGCTTAATGGTCGCCATCATAGTGGGAACCATCGTAGGATTTATCGTAGGAATCATCTCCCACTCCCTCAAAAAAAGCATCGCAAAAGCGATCATTGGTGCTTTCTTTGGGACGCTTCTAGTGGCTGTACTGCCCATTTTTTCAAAGCCAGAAATTATGGGAAGTGGTCCCTATGGAGGAATTACTATTGTGCAGATGGCGATCATTCTCGTACCCCTGGGTTCCGTGGGTGGCGCATTGGTGGGAGTGTTGTCCAAGTTGAAGCTGAATCACCCCGAGCATCAGAAAAATTTGCTGCTGTTGTTAGCCGTGAGCTACGTTCTGATTGCATTCATCACTTACGGACGCATTACTCACTACTGCCAGCAACTTCAGCTCTTTCAGCGAATCTTTCCGCCCGAAATTTGTAGGGGTTCAAACTAACCCGCAATAGCAATGGCAAACGCGAACAACGGTGGATTCGGAGCTTAGGAGGTTTCTGCATAAGAATTTACCCAGGATGTTGGTGTTTTGCCCACGAAGCGGGCAAAACACCAACATCCTGGGGGGTAATTTCATTGCTGGAAATCTCCTTATCTATGGTTGAGCGAGGGACAACGCTGTTCTGGCAGCTCACTGCAGTCCCAGAAACACGACCGGCAAACGGAACTGGTTTTGTAGTTAAAGCCATATCTGACACAAAAAACATAAAAAAATTTTGGGAATGTGTCGATTAGGGCAATTCCCGTTCGACTAACTTACAAAGGGGGCAAAGCTCGACCGTGCTGAATAGATTTTTTTTCAGTGAGATGTCGATTTGAGCGATCGCCGTTCGACTTAACCACAAAGGAGGCAGCCGAATGAGATATTTACTACTGATCTATACCTCAAAAACGCTCTGAACAACGCCGAGCGGGAGCATTGCTATATGGAAGCTGCCCAACTCGCTCAGGACTTCTAGACCAAGCGCAATTGATCAGGCTCAATCTACCCAGGACAAGGTAGAGATGTAAACCTCAATAAAACTGCAGATGCAACGTAGCTTGTTGTTCGAATTCAACCATTACACCGTGGAGATTCACCATGTTTCAGAAAACAATTGCACATCCAAGTATTGTTGGAAGAGATGAGTGGCTGACTGCTCGTAAAACACTGCTTGAACATGAGAAAGAGTTGACAAAGCATCGCGATCGCATCAATGCTGAACGACGCAGGCTGCCTATGGTCAAACTTGAAAAGGAATATACCTTTGAAGGATCGAATGGCCCTGTCAAACTGATCGATTTATTTGCAGGACGGACCCAACTCATCATCTACCACTTCATGTTTGCTCCGGAGTGGGAGAAGGGTTGTATGGGCTGTACAGGCTACGTTAATGCCTTGGGTGATCTTTCAAGGTTGAATGAGCGTGACACAACATTTGTACTGATCTACACCTACTCGACTTATGCCCGTGGCGTTGAATCCCTCACTGATACCTACAGTCTTCTCGATGTGACCCCCTATGGGCGGCAAGAGGACTTTGAAGACTCTCCAAGCGGATGGCCGCAACATCCAACGTATGGGTAGAGTGCAGTGCTTTTGACTCAACATCAATGCGATCGCAATCTTCCATCATTCATCATAAGGAGATAAAAAATGGAAACCATCCAAATCGAACAAAGCTCACCCATGCCTGTTCACCCTCAAAAAGAACATCAATGGCTGCAGAAGCTCGTTGGTGAGTGGACTTATGAAACCGAAGCGATGATGGGTCCCGATCAACCTCCCGTAAAATCAACAGGAACCGAGACTGTTCGCTCGATTGGGGAAATCTGGATTCTGGCGGAAGGACAGGGTGAGATGCCTGGATGTGGTCTTGCAACAACGCTGATGACCCTCGGCTACGACCCACAGAAACAACGCTATGTGGGCACATGGGTTGGATCAATGATGACGCATCTTTGGCAATACGATGGGGAGTTAAATGCAGATGAAACCGTGCTAACGCTAAATTCTGAAGGACCTGCTATGACGGGTGACGAGAAACTAGGAAAGTACAAAGACGTGATCGAGTTCAAGAGTGACGATCATCGAATTCTAACTTCCCATATGTTGAGGGATGACGGGCAGTGGCAGCACTTCATGACCGCCCATTATTGGCGCAAGCAATAGGACGTATCGTTCCGTTGATACGACCAAACCTTACACAAAAGCTGAGCCAAAGCATGGCATCCAACATGGCTCGGAATACCTGGTTGTAGTTGAAGATGCGATCGCTCGTTAAGAACAGCAACGGTGGTGTGGGGCATGAAGTGCCCCACACCACCGTACCTAATCGCTTAATTGGCATTTCTGAAGTACCAATTAGGTGTTGGGGAATGACACACTCAAGACGATAAAGGGCTGCCTTGCTTCCACCTGGTCTCAATCAATACTCTGGACAGTTTTTCTGAAACCCTTGATTTTGCGTGCGCGAAGCGCACGCAAAATCAAGGGTTTCAGAAAAACTGTCCGAACTAATGTCAATAATACGCTCATTAAAATTGTTGCGGATTCGGCTTCGTGACACACTGCAGTTGCCCGCACGCGACCGTAAAATTCCTCCCACATGGACATTCATATAGAGAACACCTGAAGAGCTGATTGCCAGCGATCGCACATCGGGCGCATCACCTAAGGCGTATACTAGGCTTCCCGTCCCTCTGCTTGTAGGATCAAGCAGTCAATACTTTTTGATATTGGCATGATTGCCCCAGCGTTTTATATCAGTCTCTACATTCTTAGTGGAGCTTTGGACACCATTGTAAATAAGGCGGCGGCTATGAATGCTGCGATCGTCCGAATATGGTTCCAAAACATCCAGTTCGTCAGATATTTAGACCAAAGCTCTACGCCTTCTTTACTGTTAGGGTTTGCAGCAGCTAACGCGTTATTAAGGGGGACATTGAACACGATTGCCACCCCAAAACAACCGATCAGGTAGAGCAAAGCAGCAATGAGCAAATAAACGGCTATGGGCTGTTGCCAATTGAGTAGCGAAAAGACAATTAAAACTAGACAAACAACACTCGTACCCAAAAACGCAGCCATAAACCAGGGGTTAATCACCGTGATGTTAATGGATTGCATGGTAGCAATTCCCTGAGCGGGTGGTTGCTGAGCCAAAGCTTGCATGACAAAGGTCGAGAAGGCAAAGAACACTCCTGCAATTAACCCACATCCAAGTGCTGCTGTTAGTTTTAGCGGAAAATATAGCTGTGCAAACATGACTATTCCCCCCAATTTTGTCGAGCAAGACTTATTCGAGTGCGTACGAGAATGAGAACATTCTCCACGTGGACTAGCATCAATGTGCCATAGATGTGCCATTTTTCTTCCTACCTTTGCTGATGCATTCTCTCAAGACATTTTTAGGGTAGGAAAATGCTTATCCCCCTGCTATCTAATTCTTGCTCCACTATCAAATTCTTGAGCCTATTTGATTTATTCAGCTAAACGCACTCAAAGCTGCATCTTTCATCCCATAGTGGGTATTTTTGCCAGATACAGCGCTTTTCAAGCGCATAAAATCGATTGTTTTTGTGAGAGCCGCGCTCCGCGCGGCTCTCACAAAAACAATCGTGGCTGGTACAAATTTAGATAGAGATAACTTCACAAGACTTCTCGTCGCGTTCTAATTATTCCCAACCAGACCTGTAATCGCTTGTACCAACACTTCCGGTTCAATAGGCTTTGAGATATGTTTTTGAAAGCCTGCGGCAATAACCTGTTGCCGGTTGGTGTCCCCTGCGTAAGCTGTGAGGGCGATCGCCGGGATTTGGCCTCCCTGTTCGGGGGCAAGCGCTCTCACCTGTTGGATCAACATATAGCCATCCATCTCCGGCATCCCAATGTCACTGAGTAGAACATCTGGTTTCGCTTGAGGCAGAATGCTCAATGCTTCCTGGGCAGAAGTAGCGGCTGTTACCTGTGCCCCTTGTTGCTCTAATACAAATGCCACCAATTCTCGGGTATCGGATTCATCATCCACAACCAGAATTTTAGTGCCCCTCAAATCGAGAGATGGGTCGGGCGATCGCTCATCCTGGTTGGTGTTCGATGATGGGGACAGGAGAGGAAGCCGGACGGTAAAGGTTGCTCCTTGCCCTTCACCAGGGCTTTCAACACTCACCGTTCCTCCATGCAATTCAACCAAATGACGCACAATCGCCAAACCTAACCCTAATCCACCGAACTTTCGGGTTGTCGTCCCATCTTCTTGACGGAAGTAGTCAAACACATAGGGTAAAAAGCTAGGGGCAATCCCCTGTCCCGTATCACTAACGATGATTTGAGCAGATGAATCAAGACGGTCTAATCGAATACTGACCTGTCCTCCTGGGGAGGTGAACTTCACAGCATTGGAGAGAAGATTCCAAACCACTTGCTGTAATCGAGTGGAATCCCCCAAAATCAAATCGGCATCCTCTACAAGGCTTGCTTCTATTTGGATGGACTTCGCTTCTGCTGCCAACCGTACCGTTTCCATTGCGGCTCGAATGGTGGAGGCAAGATTGACCCGAGCCACATTAAGACTCAGTTTGCCGCGTAGAATTCGAGAAACATCCAGCAGGTCTTCAATCAGTTCTGATTGAAGTTTGGCATTCCGTTCGATGGTTGCTAAAGCTTGGGCTGTTTTTGCTTCGTCTAGCTTGCGGCTCTGAAGCAATTTAGACCAGCCGAGAATGGGATTAAGGGGCGATCGCAATTCATGGGATAAGATGGCCAAAAATTCGTCTTTGATGCGGTTGGCACGTTCGGCTGCCTCCCGTGCGGCTTGTTCTCGTTCTAAAAGCTGTTTACGTTGGGCGGCGTCTTGTCGCTGCTCAATCAAGTCCGCCGCTTGCCGCGCGAGCAGATCGAGAAATCGTAATTCACGATCGCTCGGTCGGTGACGAGTGCGCCAGTGGGTGGAAACCATACCAATGGGTTGGCCCGAACGAGACATCAGCGGGGTGGATTGGGCCGAGAGCAGCCCAGCCTCAAAATGCAATCGCTTCGAACCGTCAGGGTCTTCGCTGGCTGGCACATCAAAATCCACAAATGCTCGCTCGCCAGTTGCTAATGCAATGCCACAGGATGTATGGCAACGCGTGCTCAACCGATTAAATTTCTCACCCACTTTCGGGCTGATACCTTGAGTGGCAAGCAGCAACAGTTCTTGAGTTGCTTGATTGAAGAATTGAAACGAGCCGGCGTCCGCCTGTGTTAGCGCGATCGCTGTCGCTAAAATCTTGTCATAAAGCACCTGAATATCGGTTTCAGTGGTCATCCGCGCACTCAGGTCACGCAGCAGTTGAGTATCTCTAAGGTCGGCGGCGATCGCCGCTTCAGCTTGTTTGCGGTCGTGGATATCGACGGATGCACCGAACCAGCGAATAATCTCACCCGTTTCTGGGTGGCGATAAGGCTCGGCTTTCACGAGAAACCATCGATAGGTTCCATCGGCTGCTCGAATTCGATGTTCGACCGTGAAGATGCTACCCATCTCGCGCGCTTGATTAAATGCCTCCATCGTCATGGCACCATCATCCGGATGAACGAAGTTGGCAGCAATTTCTGCGGCTGTCGTTGGCTCGTAAGGCACTCCTGTATAGTTGCTCCATTGTTTATTGAAAAACTCAACCCGACCTTCTGAGTTCGTAATCCAGACGATTTGAGGAACAGCATCCCCCATGAGCCGGAAGCGCTCCTCACTCTCACGCAATGCGATTTCAGTTTGCTTGCGATCGCTAATGTCGTTAAAGAGAACCGCCACCTTGCGCTCTTGTGGCTCACCCATCCGGAAGCCATAAACATCGTAAAACCTTCCCAGTTGTTGGGCAGCGTTTTCAAATCGCTCTGGCACTCCTGTTAGCGCGATTCTGCCGTAAAGCTCAAACCAGTGTTCCTCAAGCTGCGGCACTAATTCGCGTACGGTTTTGCCGATCGCGTCCACCAACCCGGTCTGTTTCTCAAAGGCTGGATTGACTTCGAGGAAGCGGTAATCAAATGCCTTTCCAGTTTCATCAAACAGAACTTCGATCAGGCAGAAACCTTCGTCTATCGACTCAAAAAGCGATCGATATTTAGCTTCTGATGCCCATAGGGCTTCTTCGATACGAGCACGTTCTAGACGTGGGAAGATTCGGTTTGAGATTTCCTCAATCAGTTGAATTTCATCTTCACGCCAGTCGCGGGGTTTCGAGTCACAGATGGCGATGTAATGGGTCCACGTGTCATTATGATGAAACGGAACGGTGACGAATGAATGTATGTTGAGTGCAGCATAGCCTGCTGCATCCGTGCGTGGGTCAATTTGCGTATTGCAAATCACAACCATCTCTCCAGCCCGGCTTGCCCGCTCAAACTCTTTGCTTAAGTACTGAGAAATGCGAAACGTGCCTCTTGTACTTGGCACATCTGAACTGCTCCAGCCATAATGAGCCGTCACCTGATCGTGAGCTTTATCAACATCCGCAAAGTTGCAAGTCGTAATCTGCAAATAGGCACCGATCTTTGCCCCAACCGTTTGCATGATCTCATTAGCGCTCGAAAGACGCGAGAAGTCTTCGGTGATGTCAGCGAGGAAGGCAAGATTTGCTTCACGGCGTTTGCGATCGCTGATGTCGTTGAAGAGTATCGCTACTTTGCGCTCTTGCGGCTCACCGATGCGGAAGGCATAAACATCGTAAAACTGCCCCGCTTCCTGAACAACGTTTTGAAACCGCTCTGAGACTCCTGTTAGTACAATTCTGCCGTAAAGTTCAGACCGGTGGTTCTCAATCTCCGGAATTAATTCGCGGATGGTTTTTCCAATCACATCTACCAGTTCAGTCTGTTTCTCAAAAGCTGAATTGACTTCTAGAAAGCGGTAATCAAATGCTTTTCCGGTGTCATCAAATAGAACTTCAATTAGGCAAAACCCTGCGTCTATTGATTCAAAGAGCGATCGATATTTGGCTTCGGATTCTCGTAGAGCGGTTTCAACACGAGTCCGTTCTAGCTTTGTCCAAATCCGATTCGCCAATTCGCGCATCAAATCAATCTCATTGCTGCGCCAGTTATAAGGAGTTTGATGATAAATACCAAGCGTAAACTTCCATTCACCCTCTCGAATCAAAGGAACGTTGATAAACGAACCAATTTTGAGGGCTGCAAACTGCTCTGGGTCACCAATATGGGGGTCAGTTTCGACATCTCGAACAATAATGGTTTGCCCAAGTTTGGCAGTCTGAAGGAATTCTCCTGTGACAAATTCTGGTAGACGATAAATGCCGACCAAGCTGGGCACATCTTCCTGATGCCAGCAGTAATCAATCGTCGCGACCTTCGCGCGCTCGTTAATTTCGACAAACGCACAATTGGACACTTGCAGATAGTGGTTAAACTGTTCGCCAACTGTTTGAATAATGTCTTCAACACAGGCTGCCTCAGCCAGGTTTTGAGTTACTGTAGCGAGTAATTCAGCACTCAACTCTGCCTGTTTGCGGGCCGTCACATCGCTCGCCGCTCCCAGCCATTCAACGACTTCATTTTGGTCGTTCAGCAGTGGGATTGCACGCGAAAACGTCCAGCCGATTGTTCCATTTAGCTGAATAATGCGGTGTTCTAGCTCAAAGGTGCTCTTGGTGCGGATAGCTTCTGCGATCGCCGCCATTACCCGAGGCTGCTCTTCTAGAGGAATATATTTCTCAAACCATATCTGACTTGGAAGTTGGGTACTGGCAAGAAAATCCTTGCCATTAAGGAGACGCATTTCGCGCCAATCCGCGCTCATTTTATATACTGTGTCAGAGCTAGCAGCGGTGAATAAGCGGAACTGTTCTTCTGATGCCCGCAGGGATGCTTCTGCCTGTTTGCGCTCAGTAATATCCAGAACGATCGCGACCGCCGATTGCGGTTTACCATTGCGACCGCGGATCACCGAGACACTGTTGTTGACCCAGACAACCGAGCCATCCTTCCGGATATAACGCTTCTCAATTTCAAACGGCGTACCTTCGGTCCGCATCCGATGAAACAGTTCGACATTACGAGGGAGGTCTTCAGGATGGGTAATGTCATGTATTCGGAGTTGCCTCAGTTCATCAGCTGAGTATCCGGTGATATTACAGTATTTCTGATTGACCAGTATTAATTTACCATCGAGATCGGCACAGGCGACGCCTGCCACAGCTTGATTAATAATGGCTTGATAGCGCTCTTCTAAATCCCGCGATTGCTCCTCTGCTTGTTTGCGTTGGTCCTCAATCTGTCTGCGCTCAGTAATGTCGCGTGAGATGCACAACAGCCGTTCAACTTTCCCATCTGCACCTCGAATGGGACTGATTTTGTTATCCCACCATTTGGGTTCGCCATTCAACGTTAGACAATAGCCTTGAACCGAGCGAACTTCGCCTGCTCCTGCACGGGCGATCGCCTCCCTAGCCGCTTGCTGCTCCCCTTCCTGCCAAAATTTTACCCAGGAGGTGTTAAGGAAGGGCGTGATGTCCTGAATACCGAGCAGTGCCTGCCCTCCCCGATTCATGAACAGGATACGTCCCTCCAAATCCAGCACCTTGATACAGTCATCGCTGCTATCGAGGATTTGTAGCGCCTGGATCTCTAAAGGTAAATTGGCCGTTTGGGAAATGTCTTGAGATGAACCATTGTTTGAAGAAATAGAGTGGCGGAGATTATCGGTCATCGGTTCCCCATCCTCACTCTGAGAAGTATTTGGCAAGCAAATCCTGACCGGCCTCACCCATCTGATGCAATAAGTGCTCAATCTGCTTCAATGCAATAGGTAAGGGCTTTGTTCGCCCATTCTCCCAGCGATTGATGCTTTGAAATGAAACCCCTAACTTTGCAGCAAACTTAGTTTGAGAGAGTTCTAAACGCTGTCGCGTTTCTCGCACGAGATTTGCTAACTGAGGATGATCGATTGCAGGCATAAAGCATACTGGGAGCACTCTAATTAGCTATAACACCTGATATAGTGCTTGTTCTTCTCTCTTAAGGTGTAAAACTCAAGGTTTTACATAACGTTTCGCTCTCCTAAAGTAGTTGCTATAGAACGTGACCTACAAGGGACAAAATCTTGGAGTAAACAAGAGTTTGAGTATGTCAATCTAGGAGATAAACGCTTAAGGAGATTTCCAGTAATGAAATTACCCCCAGAATGTCGGTGCTTTGCCCGCTTCGCGGGCAAAGCACCGACATTCTGGGTAAATTCTTATGCAGAAACCTCCTAAATACTCGGTTGAAGAAGTTGGCACAAGACCTATCAGAGGCACCAGAAGCCCCGATAAACCAAGCAAGCAAAGATTGGGCAGCAACCAAGGCAGCTTACCGATCCTTCCAGAACGCTCATGTCACCTCTCAGCAGAAACATCTGAAAGCTTTGGCAGGAAAGTCTTTTGAGCTTCTTGTCTCCCTATTACCCATAAAGGCTGTTATATACGATCGCAGACCAGCCACCCCTTTGTGCCAATTGTCCCGGCATCATCGATCACAACGGGTTCTAGCACATCCACTGTCCATACCCGCGCAAACGGTAAGCCCACTTTGCGAAACGATCGCCGTACCGTCTCTGCATCGGGGGCTTCAAACTCACAGATCACCCTGGTTCGATCATGGGACATTGTGGAACGAATCCAATGGACATCATGGCTACTGTGGCAGGGAATTGCCATCTTTACATCCTGATTCCACTTTTCTTTTGTGATCGGCGGATCAAATATTTTTTCAACCAGAACTCTTACCATTTCTACCTCCTATCTCTTGGTTACAAGATTATCTATGAATTGCATTTCTTGATATTTAGCTAATTGATTTAGCCTTTCTCTGGCTGTTCTACTAGATATTCTGCCAACTGTTGAATTGCGATTCGCGCTCGCTCACTAATCATATAAACATTAATTCTCTGGTGCAAATCTTCAAATAATTCGAGGGCAATTTGATGGTCTTCATGCATTAACCTGCTACGAATTAGGGTTGCTTCGGCAAGCGCAGTCTCACTGGGATGGTCCACAATCTGAGCGGCTCTAACAGCGGCTTCGGCCCGATCGATCGCCAATTCGATGCGATGCTCCTTCAAATCAATTTCTGCGGCAAACGTTAGCGTATAAGCTATCATTCGCTGCGAATCCAGTTGGCGAAGCGACAACAAGGCTTGTGCCAACATTTGCTCTGCGCCCGTTTGTCCAACTGCATAGCGGGCAAGGGCATCGAGGGCGGCAGCAAAGGCTCCTTCACTTCCCTCTCCGCTGATTTTGGCAGCAACGGCTGCTAATTCCGATGAGTAGGGAATGGCGGCGATCGGGTTACTGGCTTCTAGCTCTGTCATTGCCAGATAGGTTAGACAGGCGCACTCTCGCCAATGATCCTGCTCTGCCTGCGCCATCTTCCATGCTTGATGCAAAAGCGATCGAGCCGTTGGATAATCTGCTGCGTGGCGGCGCACACAGCCCAGGCCGCAGGGAATATCAATCAGCTCTACACCCACCCTGGCAGCGAGGGACTGTGCTTCGAGCAACAGAGCTTCTGCACGAGGCATTTCGCACTCGGTTTCCGCCAAACACCAGCCTGTGTATGCCAGCATTCGAGCCGTTGTGGTAGAACTGGCTGCCCGACCCCGCTCGGCTGCCCGCAGCGAATGCTCCTGAACGCTTGTCAAATTGCCCTGCTCGTAATTCAGTGCGATCAGCACTTCAAACCCGGTTGCCTCCTCGTCCTGCAACTCTAAAGTGCGAGCCTCCTCAATAAGCTGATGGAGTTCGGCTTCGAGTTGGGCAAATCGCTCTCTGTTCACGCCTGCTAAAACATGCAGCTTCAGTAACTCAATCCGGCAGCGGACTCGCGCTGAATGCTCAAGATATTGACAGTGTTCAAGTCCTCGCTCGGTTAACTGGGAAGCTTCAGCATAGGCAAACAGGCGTAAACAGCGTTCCGCTGCAATGATACAGGCCGATGCTGCCAAGTCATGATTCCCACCTAAGGAAGCATGGTAAGCAATCTCACTGGCAAAAGAATCTTCGGTGGCAAAAGATGATTTCAATGCCTGAGCAATTTGTCGGTGCATTAAACGACGACGTGGGACAGACATCTGATGATAGGCAATCTGGCGCACAATATCATGCACAAAGTCGTACTGCGTTTCGCCTTGAACGATCGCCCCTGGGCAAATAATGCCTTCCTGTTCCAGTTCTTCGATCGCCGTCAGCAGTTTATTTGAAGGGAAATCTACAATTTCAGCAATGGTCGTGGGGTTAAAGCTGCGACCCAGCACTGCCGTCCAGGATAAGAATTCTCTAGTGGATTGACTGAGCTGCTGAAGTCGCTCCTGAATCAGCGCCTCCAGACTCTCCGAGCAGGCTGTCCCATGCTGTGCAATGGCGCGAGCAATTTCCAGCGCAAAGAGCGGATTGCCACCACTCTCAACAAAAATCTGGTTGCCGTCGATCGCCCAATCAATTTCCTGAACGAGCTGCACGGTGTGGGTTTGATTCAGAAGTGGCAGTTCCAGACTTTGCAATCGATTTTCGCGCCGGAGGGACTGCACCAGTTTGTTAACGGGCTGACTCGCTGCTAATTCACGGGCACGGGCAGCACAGGCAAATCGCACCCTCGTATGGCCCAGTAAACGGGCAGCGTAGTGTAGCAGAGCGGCCGAAGCTTCATCAAGCCACTGGATATTGTCTAGAATCACGATCGCGAGCTTGTTAGCTGAAAGCTGCGACAGTAAACGCACCATTGCGTCAAATAATCGTCTTAAATCGGTTGGTTCTGCTCTGGGAAACGCTTCGGGAAACAGCGATTGGAGTTCGACTGGCAAATCCGCCAGAGCCTGGGCAGGAAGCGAGTGCAGCGCATCTATCCAGACTCCGTAAGGACGCAGCATTTCGGCTTCAAATGCCAATCCCCATAGCACCTGACCATTGTTAGCTCGTACCGTGGTCGCCAGTTCTTCCAGTAAGCGGGTTTTGCCAATGCCGGGTTCACCCAGCAGCAGCAGGATCTCTGAGCGGTGATCGTCGGTTAGCCATCGGTGCAGCAGGTTCCACTCCTGCTCACGTCCAATCAGAGGCAGGGTGTGGGATGTGGAAGCGCTGTCTGCCTTGCTGTCTCGTTCAACTGCCCCCAATGTTCTTAATGCCGTTCTCTGAGCTTCGGTAAGTCCGATCGCCCCTGCAATATTGGTTCCTTGATAGGGGCGATCGGCTCTCAGGGTATGTAAGCATTTTCCCGTGTGGATATTCCAGAGTTTAATAGTTTCATCCTGACTACCGCTTGCCAGCGTTTCACTATCTGGACTAAAGGCGATTGACCAGATGAGATTGCTATGTCCCTTCAGCGTATGCATGCAGTAGCCTGTATCAACCTCCCACAGTTTCACTGTTTGATCGCTGCTCGCACTGGCAAGCCTTTTTCCATTGGGACTAAATGCCACTGACCAGATACGACTGCTGTGTTCTTCTAGCGATCGCCGACAGTCTCCGGTCGTTGTATCCCATAGCTTCACCGTATGATCCCCACTGCCGCTAGCAAGCGTTTGGCCATCGTCACTAAAGGCAATTGACCAGACCCAGTTTTGATGTCCTGCTAGAGTATGCAAACATTTTCCTGTGCGAATGTCCCAGAGCTTAATCGTCTGGTCGTAACTGCCACTAGCCAGAGTGTAACCATCCGGGCTCAGGGCAACTGAGCACACCCAGCTTGTGTGCCCTCGCAACGTCTGAAGACACTGCCCGGTTTGAACATTCCAGATCTTGACTGTATGATCATCGCTGCCGCTAACCAGGCGTTGGCGATCAAGGCTAAAGGCAACGGACCAGACCCGACCTGTATGTCCCTCCAAGGTGTGCAAACACTGTTTACTCGAAATGCTCCATAGCTTAATGGTCTGATCGCCACTGCCGCTGGCTAAAAGCTGACCATCGGCACTAAACGCCACGCCACAAACCGAATTCGTGTGGCCTGCCAGCGTATACAGGCAGTCTCGGGTACGACTGTCCCAGAGTTTAACGGTGTAATCGTCGTTGCCGCTTGCTAACAGGGGTTCAGTTGGACTAAACGCAACTGAACGCACCCGATTGGTATAGCCCTGAAGCGTCCTCCAACATTGTCCGCTGTGGAAGTGCCAAAATTTGACGGTATAATCGCCACCACCACTGACCAACGTTTGACCATCGGGACTAAAGGCAACCGCTCGCACCCAGCTTGTATGCCCTCGCAAAACCTGAAAATTTTCTCCGGTGTCCACCTGCCACAGCTTCACCGTCTGGTCTTCGCTGCCACTTGCAAGCGTTTGAGCATCGGGGCTAAAGGCGATCGATCGCACCCAGTTGGTATGTCCGCTCAAAGTGTTGAGGCATTCGCCAGATTCAACGTTCCAGAGCTTGATCGTCTGATCGCTGCTGCTGCTTGCCAACCGATCACCCTTTGGACTAAAGGCAACGGACCAGACTCCCTTTTCGTGTCCCCGCAAGGTTTTACAACATTTGCCAGATTTGAGATTCCATAGCTTCACCGTTCCATCCTCGCTGCCACTGGCAAGCAGTTGACCGTTCGGGCTGAACGAAACCGATCGCACCCAGTCAGTATGGCCCTCCAGAGTGGCGCAGCATTCCCCCCTGGCCAAACTCCAAAGTCTGATAACCGTCGATTCACTGCCAGTAGCAAGCAGTTGACTATCTGGGCTAAAGGCGATCGACCAGACTTGATAGGGTGCTTCCTGCAACGTCTGGAGACACTGCCCGGTCTGCACATCCCATAGCTTGATAGTTTTGTCATCGCTACTACTCGCGAGCATTTGACCGTCGGGACTAAAGGCAATCGACCAGATCCAGTTTGTGTGCCCCTGGCAAATCAATAAATTTTTACCGTCCGCAACCCGCCAGATCCGCAGTTCCCGGTTGGTATCCCCTGTTGCTAGCAGTTGACCATCCGGGCTAAACGCAACCGCTAACGTCAGGCTCAGCGTTTCCGTAAAGACAGTTTTGGACAGGTCACTGTTTACCAAACTGACTTGATGTAACCGAACATTTCGCAGATCCGCCTGCCAAAGCGCGAGATCAGAGAGGTCATAGCCTGTCAGATCTGTTTTTAACTGAATCAGCAGGTTTAACACATTGCCCGCCGCATATCCCGATCGATGCGATGCGTCCTGCCGAAGTTTGACCAGAATTCGAGTCAGCCGTTGCTCGACCTGGGCCCGATCTCCCAGGCGGATTTGAAGTTGATGCAAAATCGGCTGTACGATCTGGCGAATTTGAATTTCCTGAATGTAATCCTTACCTTGTGCTTTTAATAATGCATGGCTGTGAAGCAGGGGAACCGCAAATGCAGGCTTGGGCAATCTGGAACAGGTGAATGGAGCAGTTGGGGTAGATCGAGAAGATGTTTGTTCTTCTCCATTTGCTATCTCTTCAATCTCATCACAAATCCATTCAATCAGGCGATCGGTCACGTATTGCATCACGATCGGTGGTTGGGTATAGCCTCCTGACTGAGTTTCTAGGAGCGATCGCCAGCTTAATGATTCCAGGGCCTGCAATAAATCAGCACGAGACGCAGCGGGTACAAAATCAGCAGCCAGTTCTGCTAATGTTGTTCGCTCTCGATTGATTGCCAGCCAGAACATGATGTTTTTTTCAAATACAGAACTTCTCAAGCACTGCTGATCGAGTAGTTGATACAAGCCATGAAAAACACCCGCATCTTCAGATAGAAAATCTGCAATACTGCCGTTAAATAAATCTTGAATCGAAGTAGAAACGATTTTTATCGCCAGAGGATTGTTGCTGTACCGCTGGCACAACTGCTGTTTTTGCTCCTCAGAACCTACTAAATTCTTGGCCTCCAAAATTGCAGCGGTGGCTTCTGGAACTCCCCCCAATTGCAGCGATCGCACAGCTTCACTTCCTTCCAGGGCAGCAACTTCAGCAGGTTTCTCCCGGCTCGTCAACAGCACACAGCTCTGATGCTGCACCTCACCTAATAGCCTGAATAAGTCTCCGTAGTTTTCATACCCAGAACGGTATTGTCCAGCCAAATTTCCCTGCAGGGGTAACTGCTTAGCATCACCCCCCAAAAAAATGCTTTCCACATTGTCCAAAATCACCAGGCAACGATGGCACTTGAGCCAGTGAATGAGCCGCCCCGTTTCGGCTCTGCTGTCCTGCTGCTCAGACAGAAATAACACCAACTCAGCCAAGAGGGTTTCCAGCAGAGGGGCGTTGCGCAGCGATCGCCAGATCACAAACTCAAAAGGGGGAGGAGTGGATGGAGGATGAGATAGTTGGCTCTCCTGCACATCTCTCCTGCCTCCCTGCGCCTCTGCTACGCTGCTCTCTAAAATCTCCTGCGCCACTTTAACGGCCAGCGAGGACTTACCAATGCCGCCCATGCCCAGTAGTAGGGCAATTCGACATCGGTGATTGACGATCCATTCCCGCAACGTCGATCGCTCTTTCTCCCGCCCGTAGAACACAGAAACATCGATCGCTTCACCCCAATCCTGACGAGGCGCTAGTACCGGGGAAGGGGTTGGCGGTGTCAGGAAAATCGTGGGACTGGTGGCAGAACTAACGGCAGGAGGGGGTTCGTCCTCGTTGAGAATTTGCTGATAGAGATCGCGAGTTGTAGCACTGGGATCAACGCCCAATTCCTCACGCAGCACGGTCATACAGCGATGATAAACCTGAAGGGCATTGGCACGATCGCCACTGTAACTGTACAGCCGCATCAAGGTACAGTAAGTCGCCTCATTTACAGCGTCTGCCCGCAAAAGCTGCTGAGCATAACCGAGGGCAGCGCGATAGTCCTGCTGTTGCTGCAAGTGATTAATCAATTGCTCCAAGGCGCTGATGTATTGCTGCTGAAGCCGTTCGCGCTCGGGGGCAATCCATTCGTCCTGACAGCTTGGCAGCAGGTCGCCTTTGTAAAGGGCGATCGCCTGTTTGAGTAACGCTTGTGGGGTCGCGACATCAGCCGCTTGTGCTGCTTTAAGAGCCTCCTCAAATTCCATCACATCCAGGACCGATGACGCAACCGGCGACCATTGCAGCGTTTTTGACTCCACTAGAAGCAATTGATCAGCTTCAGGTAATTCCCGACGCAGATAGGTCAACTCTTTCCGAAGGTTGGTACGCGCCTGAGTATCAGTCGAATCCGGCCAAAGCTGAAAAGCAAGGCTCTGACGTGATTGAGGGGCGTGACGGTGTAAGACGAGATACGCCAATAATGCCTGCGATCGCGATGTACTAATGCCAGCGATCGGGCGGTCATTGTAGACAATCGACAATTCGCCGAACAATCTGACTTGTAAGGTTGCAGGCATTGCGCTTAAACTTCCAAATCAAATATTTCAACCGTCTATTCTGCTTTGGGATTACAACTAATTATAATACCTGCTATAAGCTCTTAAAGCTTTAATTAATATTTCAAAAAATGCCATTAATCTTGCCGATCTGTGTGGTAACTGATCGGCTTAAACCATACTCTGTTCCCCTTCAAGCCTTCTCAAGTTCCAATAATTTTTTCAGCCAAGCTTTTTTTTCCACCTTGCCATTGATCTGTTTTTGCGACACAACCATCAATACTGCAAGAAAACGTAGAAAATTACGTTGCAACAGACATTGTTTACACCTTAAGTAGGTATCAGAAGTAGATGGTCCACTGGATCTGCTTTCACTTCACTTTGCGATCAATTCAGATTAAACTTAAGGCCCAAGTTCCGTCTATATTAGAACACGCTTATCTGGCAGTAACGGCTATCTTATCTATCACATAACCAGTTTCCTGTAATCGATATCCTTCTGATAGCTCCAGCCAATCGATTTGACACATGACATGAGACAGTAACCCCACTTCTATCAGATTCCGAGGAAATTTTCCTACTGGTCCTTACATCGCCGCATCTGCAAGTCGTCCGATTTATGATGCTCAAAACCGCTTGCTGGGCATGATTGCTATTGGTATTCATCTATTGAAACTGAGTGACTTCTTACGCAGCCTGAATATTAGCCAATCTGGACAAGTATTTCTTGTAGAGCGAGACGGCACCTTAATCGCTAACTCTGGCACAGAAATGCCCTTTGCCCTTGTCAATAAGGAAGTTCAACGATTACGAGCAATTGATAGTCCCAATCCCGTTATTCACACGATTGCTGAGCACATTCAAACTACCAACGGGTTTCAGGCAATCGCTCAAGATACGGACTTCCAGCTTGAGATTCAGGGGGAACAGTATTTTGTTCATGTTGTGCCTTGGCGCGATGAATATGGATTGGACTGGCTATTGGTGGTCAGTGTGCCGGAGAACACATTCATGGCCCAAATCAATGCCAATACCCGCACCACGATTGCGCTCTGTTTTGCAGCTTTGGCTATTGCTTCTATAATGGGCATCTTCACCTCTCGTTTGATTGCTCGTCCCATTCTTCGCCTCAATCGGGCCAGTGAAGCAATGGCATCTGGCAACCTAGATCAGACGGTAGAAGCAAGCAATATTCAAGAGCTCAACACCCTATCTAACTCCTTCAACCACATGACAGGACGGATGAGTGAACTGTTCACGGCCTTAGAGCATAGCAAGGCAGAATTGGAAGACCGGGTCGAAGAACGCACAGTTGACCTTAAAAATACTTTGGCAGAATTGCAGCGGACTCAGGCTCAAGTGGTTCAAAACGAAAAGATGTCGAGTCTGGGGCAATTGGTGGCTGGGGTCGCACATGAGATCAATAACCCAGTCAACTTCATTCACGGTAACCTCGCTCATGTGCAGGAATGCACCGAGGATTTATTGGCATTTGTGCAGTTGTATCAGCAGCATAATCCTCATCCTGCTCCTGAAATTCAAATGGCTGCTGAAGATATTGATCTAGAGTTTTGCAGGAAGACCTACCCAGGATGCTGGCTTCGATGAAGCTGGGAACCGATCGCATTCGCCAAATCATTCTGTCATTGCGAAACTTCTCCCGTATGGATGAAGCTGAATACAAAGCGGTTGATCTTCACGAAGGCATCGACAGCACCCTGCTGATTCTGCAACACCGCCTCAAAGCCAAATCTGAGCGACCGGAGATTGAGATTAGCAAAGACTACGGTAAGCTACCACTGGTCGAATGCTATGCCGGGCAGCTCAACCAAGTGTTTATGAATATTTTGGTGAATTCTATTGATGCGATAGAAGAGAGCAACGCCAAGCGTACTTACCAGGAGATTAAGGACAATCCAAGTCGAATTACAATCCGCACATCCATTGTTGATACGGCCTGGGTAGAAGTGGCGATCGCTGATAACGGGGTCGGTATTACTAAAGAGATTCAACAACGAATATTTGATCCCTTCTTCACCACAAAACCCCATGGAAAAGGCACCGGAATGGGAATGTCTATCAGCTACCAAATCGTCACGGAGAAACATAGTGGCAAGCTAGAGTGCTTCTCAACACCTGGGAAAGGAACTGAGTTCATTATTCGGATTCCTCTACAGCAACAAGTTCATTCAGCGATTTCTACTCAGAGCAACAAATAGTTAATATGGCGGTGTAGTGATTCTAGCGTGATGGCATAAAAACCTCATTTATTCGTACACACTTCCTTATCTGTGACTTCATTTTTAATGGTGACTTAGTAGAAGCAGTAGTTCTTATAAGAAAACAGATGGAGTCTTTGGCAAGGCTTCATGAGCTTGACTCTGCGCCCTGGCAAAAGTTGATTGGCAAAGTGCCCAACATCAAAAATATTCTAAAAGGGAAATCGGGATGTATGTATGATGACCTCTCGGAGGTCGCTCATTTCTCGACTCCACGAGTTGCTGAATTGCTCCATGTTATTGAAGAGGGCGAATTGTTGGGGCCAAGCTTACTCCCTCAACATTCCCAAGAAAGCGGAGCTTGTTTTGATACGAATTGTCTCGTTGCAATATACTTTATTTCTTGGCTTGTGGAAAAATTGCCAAGGTGGTATCCCAATTATGGCAATACAGAGGATAAACTTACCCTTGGAAACACTACATTACTTGCGGTGAACTTGGGAGTGGGTAGTGCTACAGATCTGTTGTTTTTGTATTATAAATCTGTTGGAATAGAGGATATCTCTTAGTCAATTTTAACTCATGGTTTTAGGAAACCATTCATTGTCCAGATTGTGATGGTACTGAGGTCATTAAGCATGACAAAACACTGGAACGTTTTGAAAAGTTCACCTTAAATCATCTCCTGACCGAAATGGCGCGTTGGAGTGAACTTGGATCCCAATTTCAAGCAGAACTCGCTGGCATGACTCCAGCCAGTGCGCTGTCGAGTGCCTAAACCATCCGCCAGGCTACTTTGAGCCCTAGATTGCAATACTGGCTGCACTATCGACGAAGCTACGTTTCGTTCTGAAAATAGACACTTACTACTCAACGGCTCCTAACCAAAGCACTCCTACCCTGGCACAAACCATTACAGTTCAAAAGGGCAGTTTAGAGTACATTCCCAACGAAAAACCTCAGTATAGGAGTTAGCTATATTGGGGCTAATCGAGTGTTTGGAAATATCGGAGGCGATGGATATCAAAATCTTAGAATCACTGATGGGCGTATTGGAGACGTATATGAATATAGAGGGGCAAAAGCTTATAGAATCAGAATTATTCAAGTGAATAGCAACTATCTTGCTGGTTCTGTAATGTTTAGAGTTGGCCAGTTTGACAATCGCTAGTTTTAGGTTGCAACTCCTACCTTAACCAGTTACCCTGAGGAGCTTACACTGTTAGGGGTGATTGAGCTGGCTAACCAAGTTCTCCCTACTAATTACAAAGGCGCAAGTTAGTAGCATCACAGCATCGGTTGCCCTGGCGAAAATTCGTGGCTCAGTTGCAGCCACTCATAATATGCCCTAATGTCGGCGAGGCCAAGAAAGTAGGTTCTGTTAAGAGCACTTGCTGATACCCATGTTAGTGGTCGCCATTCCAATGGTAGTTACTGCAATACGCCTGCTTCATGAAAAGATATCAGTGTAATTACTGTTAAAGCAGTGGCTTCTTAAGTTGAGATGAACTCTTAGAAGCTCTAGCCTAAATTTTTTTAGATGTCGGTAATCTAAGACTGACCATCTTGGTATATTTCCAGGCTGGTGTTAGAAACTATCGCATTTATTCTCCTACTGCTATGTCCAGCACCACCAACCAAGCGCCTACGCTCACCGCCAATACGGGTGTTTCAGCAGCTCAAAACGAATGGGTCACCGTTACCAGTGCGATGCTGCAAGTCAGCGATGCAGATACCTCTCCAGATCAACTGGTTTACACAATTACCCATTTACCCACAGGCGGCTTACTGCAACTGAATGGGCAGCTACTGAGTGTTGATAGCAGTTTCACCCAGGATGATATCAATCAAGGTCGGCTGACCTATTTTCGAGGAAGCAGTGCTGGAAGTGAAAGCTTAGGTTTTGTCTTTACCGACGGTACTCAAGAGCTCAGCTACTTAGCGAAATCAACGTATGGCCTAAGTGCTTCTTTTTCGGCCTCAGGTCGATATATCACCTTTACTGCGGATGATAGTAGCTTGGTTAGTGGTGATACCAATGGAATAGATAATGTTTATGTCTACGATCGCTACACCAAAACCTACAGCCGTGTCTCGCTGAGTTCTAATGGCGAACAAGGATATAGTTCCTCCCGCAGTCCCTCTATTTCCGCAGATGGCCGATATATTAGCTTTATATCCTATTCCAACAATCTGGTCGTGGGGGATACTAATGGACGCGATGACGCGTTTCTGCACGACCGCCAAACCGGTGAAACAATTAGAATTTCAGTCGATCCTAACGGAAATCAATCAAATACAGGCCCTTCCTGGGTCAATGGTATATCAGCCGATGGGCGTTATACTACGCTATCTTCCTATGCGACAAATTTGACATCTGATGAAGACATTAACAATGATCTTGATGTCTTTGTTTATGATCGCCTAACACAACAAAATACACGCATTTCAATTCCGTTTAATGGAGTTGCAGATGCGCTTGGCTATTCTCGTAGCCCTGCAATTTCAGATGATGGACGTTATATAACTTTCTACTCGACGGCGGCAAATCTGGTCCCAGGCGATACCAATGCGTTACCAGATATCTTTGTTCGCGATCGCGTAACCGGAGAAACGACCCGCGCCTCGATAGCATCAGACGGCACACAGAACACGGGGCAAATCAGCGCAGCTGACATATCCGGAGATGGGCGTTACATCGTTTTTAGTTCTACAGATGGAACATTAGTGAGTGGCGATACAAACGGTGTTATTGATATCTTCATTCATGATCGGGAAACAGGCCAAACGAGTAGGATTTCAGCAGGGGCACAAGGAGAACCCGCAAATGGGCATTCTCGGCTTCCGTCTATCTCTAGAAATGGACGCTATATAACGTTCGCTTCAAATGCGACAAATTTGATAGCAGGCACCTCCATCCCGACTGGCCAGATCTATGTTTATGATCGCCAAACTGGGGAAACAAGGGTTATTGAAGGAAGCTTTCTTGAAAGTCTGCCTGGCTCAACTCTGGCATGGCCTAATCCATCTCCTTTTTATCAGCGAGAGTGGCTTGGTTCTGAGGTATCACCTGATGGACGTGCAATTATTTTCTCCTCAAGTACCATGGACTTACTTGCTACAGAAGCAGATCAAACACGGGGGATCTATCTGTATAGTCCTAGAATCTTCAATGGCAGAACGGTATTGGGAAGAGAATTCACCAACACCGCACCAACCTTGAGGCAAGAGATTAGCGATACATGGGCTATGGGAGGCACTTTTTTCCAATATACGGTTCCGGCCAATGCGTTTACGGATTCTGATGGAGGTGATGTTCTCAGCTATCGTGCGGCTCTTGCGGATGGGAGCGCACTTCCTACGTGGCTTCAATTCAACGCTCAAACCCTCACCTTTAGCGGGACACCAACGAGTGCCGATGCAGGCTTTCTCAATCTTCAACTAACGGCAACAGATACGGCAGGTGCTACAGCCACGGACACCTTTGTGTTAGAAATTGCGAGTTCCAATGCCCCGCCTATCGTGGTCACCCCTTACAAACAGCAAACAGTCATCGAAGACGAGTTTTTCTCCATAACCATTGCGGATATTTTCAGGGATAACGATAACAACGATTTTCTGGTTTACGGAGCACGTCTGAAGTCCACTTTTTGGCCTGCTAACTCCCTCACCATCGACCCCAAAACCGGACAAATCAATGGTACGCTTCCCAATACCGCCGTAGGTTCTCAATATATGCCTGTGTGGGCAACGGATCGGTTTGGCAGAACCACTAACACCTGGGTCATATTAACGGTTACCAATACCAACGATGCCCCAATCGTGGCTAACGCGATCGCCGATCAAGCCACTACGGCAGAAATACCCTTTCTGTTCGCCGTACCCAGCAATACCTTCCGAGATATCGATTCGGATGATGCACTCGTCTATAGCGCAACTCTAGAGGACGGAACTCCTCTTCCGGATTGGCTTCTGTTCAATCCCACAACACGGAGTTTTAGAGGTACACCGGCCAATGCGCACATCCATCCCCTGCAATTAAAGGTGACAGCAACCGATCGTTCGGGTATTTCCATCAGCGACGTCTTTAGTCTGACCATTACGAGCAATACGGCTCCAACCCTGGATACGGCCATTACGGATCAATCCGTGACTGAAGATACTCGATTCTCGTTCACCATTCCCAGCGGCACATTTGGAAATACCGATGCGAGGGATGGGCTCACTTACAGAGCCAAGCTGGAAGATGGAAGCCCTCTTCCGGTATGGCTCCGGTTTAATGCAACAACCCTGACTTTTAGTGGAACTCCGACGAATGCCTACGTAGGAACCCTTAATGTGCAGGTACAAGCCACTGATCGGGCTGGAGCTTCTATCAGTGATGTGTTTACGTTAGCGATCGCCAATACCAATGATGCTCCAATGCTGACTGCTCCTATCTGGGATCAATCAGCCTCTAACTATATAGAGTTTTATTTCCAAATTCCCAGCAACACATTCCGAGACATTGATCCAGGAGACGCCCTCACCTACAGTGCCACTCAGGAAGATGGAACGCCTCTTCCTAGCTGGATTAGCTTTGATCCTTCAACACAGTCTTTTATCGGTACCCCAACCATTACTGATGCTGGTACCCTCAATCTGCAGGTAACAGCAACCGATTTGACAGGAGTGGCTAGAAGCGATGTATTTACGTTAGCTATCTTGTCCGATAACCATGCTCCAACATTAGCCACTTCCCTACTTGATCAAGTTGTGAGAGAAGATCAAGCTTTTGTTTTTGCAATACCCAGCAACGCATTTCGAGATGTCAATCCAAATGACCTTCTGACTTATAGTGCAACGCTAGAAGATGGCCAGCCGCTTCCTTCGTGGCTAAGCTTTGATGCTTCGGCATTGTCCTTTAGCGGCACTCCAAGAAATACCCATGTGGGCACAATTAGCATTCAAGTGACCGCGGCGGATCGAGATGGTGCCACAATTAGTGATAGCTTCGCTTTATTGATCGCCAACACGAACGATGCCCCTGATGCCCGTAGAGATCAGATTATTTTTGCACAGAGCCGTAGTCTGTCCATCTATAAATCCATACTTTTGCAGAACGATTACGATGTGGATCCGGGTGATCGCCTCACCATTTCATCCGTAGCAAAACCTCGCAACGGTGCCTTGATGAAGGGTAGCAGCGATGCCTATTACATCTATGTGCCCTATAAGGCCGGATTGAATCAATTTGCTTACACCATTCGGGATCGATATGGTGCGACGGCAACATCTATCATGGATCTCGTTGCCACAACTTTACCGGCGGCGCTTGTTGGAACGACCCGAGCCGATCGCCTCATTGGGAATGGTCAGGAAAATGGCATTCGAGGTTTCGGTGGTGATGATGCCTTGTTCGGTAGGGATAAATACGATGCTTTGTATGGTGAGGTAGGAAATGACTTATTAGATGGAGGAAGTGGCAACGATATTCTGGTTGGGGGGCAAGGGCAAGATCGCCTTTTGGGCGGCACCGGAGCCGATAATTTAGTGGGGGGTGCAGGTCGCGATCGCCTAACAGGTGGCAGTGGGAAAGATCTTTTCCACTTGGCTACACCCAATACTGGATCAAGTGATGTGCTCACCGATTTC
Source organism: Leptolyngbya sp. FACHB-8 (assembly GCF_014695575.1). Classification (GTDB taxonomy): domain Bacteria; phylum Cyanobacteriota; class Cyanobacteriia; order Elainellales; family Elainellaceae; genus Vacuolonema. The sequence continues at coordinate 31,562 of NZ_JACJOO010000093.1, forward strand.
CGCATTGGAGAGGACCGATTACTGATTTCCCGAACAGACTTCCGTCTCAATCACCCGCTGGCTGTTCTTGCCGCTCAATACTTAACGGTCGGTGCCCGAGCTGTGCGGGGTAGCGATCGCTTTATCTACAATTCCGGAAATGGACGGTTGTTCTTTGATGCAGATGGAACAGGCCGCATTGCTCAAGTTGAGATTGTGCAATTACTCAATCGGCCAACCCTTAATGCATCCAGTTTAGCTGTCATGGCTTGATCAATTTATTGCCGAGCACCAAAACCTTCACTTCGCTGTTGGGAAGTTGTTGCATACTGCTATTTCCACTCACCGTTTTCACGACACTTCTAGGAAATTCTTACAAAAAGACCCAGCCCAAGAGCCAGGTCTTCACGTCGTTAACCAGTTTCTCAAACTTGAATGACTGCTATGCAGTGGGAGTGGCGATCGCCTCATCAAATTCGACACCACGGTAAATGAGGTGTAATACTCGTTGAACGACAGGAAGTTTTGCGGCCTGGTGAAAATGAACCGTCGCACCACGATACTGCCCAGTAACAGGGGCATCAGCTACATCAAGCTGTGCAGGAACCGCATCATAACGAACACCACGATAAACCAGTTTCATATGCTTCGCCTCTTTTTGTAGCGGTAGGTGAGGCGCGTTCCTTCAGGAGTACTTCCTTACTTCCGTCTTCAAACCTGAATGAAGGGGGTTGAAGATGAACGATTTCTATACTTAAATTACCAAATCTGTCTACCTGCCTCCTCCTACAACCGGGTGATCCGATTGGGTGTTCCTCTATCGGGGGCGATCGCAAAACACTGAGAGAAGTGGATACTGTCCCCGGGCACTACCCACTTCCCCAGAGAAGAACTGACGAAGAAGCACCCCCAGCAGCCCCACTCATATCAACCAAGAAGTTGACCAATCACGCTTCAGAGACGAACTCTGAGGCACGATTTCGATCAAGCCTACACGGATGGGTAGACTTTCAGGAGCACATCGGCAATATAGCCATAGCCCAGAATGAACTGGCTGCACTTGTGTTGTGCAGGGCCAACTTCAGCCGTAGCTGAGACTACATACAGGCCAGGATCCATCCCCCACTTCCGAGCCGTGCCAGGAAGCGCGAAGGTGTAATCGTATGTGTCTTTCGTGGTGGAGACCGTGACGACCTGATCGACTTCGTCAGCGATGTTGCCTTGGCCTTCAAAGTGAAAGTTCATCGTGATCTTAGTTTCCAGGCACATCAGCAGAGCTGACAAAGGCGACTTGTTGAAGGAGATTTTCACACTAGCAATAACCTTTTCGTCTTCTGCCACAATGTAGGGAGACTGACCAGATGCTACGAAGTCAGGCAGCATCGGTTCTCCAGCCGTGCCATTGACTTTCAGATCAGACAGGGTGAAGAACACAGGTCCCAGGAAGTTCCAGGAATAGGTTTCGATTGCCGTTACCTGGTCACGCTGAGCTTGAGCATCAGCCAGGGCGGGGGAGAGAATGCTTGTATCAGCCATCGTTAATGTCCTCTTAGGTGACGATAATCAGGTATGTTCGTTGACGGCATTTGTAGGGCTTGTTATAAAGGCTGTGTTTGTCAATTGCACTCACTATGACATCAATTTTTTTGAGACAGTCCTCAAAACGGGGACTATTTGTTCACAGGAAAGTTTGCACGGTGAGCTATGGGAAAAAGCCTCTCAGACATCTATCTATAAGAGCTTGAGCTTTTCACAAAGCGACATGAGTTTAGCAAAATTTGCTTTAGTTCAAGGGTTGCAGCAGTCTTCCCCCAACGACTAGAGGCGCTCAGCAGAATCTATTCAGCACGAAAGCCCGATCAATGAGTTTACCCATTAGCAAAGACGTATTGCTTCCCCACGGATTACACCTGTTTCCAGTTCAAGGTACATTTCGTCACGAATTTTTGACGCAACTCTACGCCTTTATTGAAGCACTCCCCGGTGTCACTCCGGCAGATATGAGTACCCAGGTATGGAAAGGATGGTGGCTCTCGGGTTCAACATTTATGTGTGAGGAGGCAGGGTTCTTCTCACTGGTAGCCATCAAGGATACTGAACTAATCTTGCGCTTTTGTACTACAACCTTCGAGGAGCATGAAGCCCGTATTATTCAATGGGTTTTGGCACACTGCGTTTGCACGATCTACGATTTTGATTGGGGAACCGAGCTCACGACGTCTGACGAGCTCGCGCGTTGGATGAGTATGCACTATGTCAGCAATACAGGCCAGCAACAACGTGCCATAGCTACCCTGACTGAAGAGGTAACGAATGCCTTCTGTGAGGCTATACAATATAATTCCCATGAAGAATTCATACTATTTTTGACAACACCACAGCATGGCCAGCGGCGGTTAGTTATACCCGAGCCAAGCATCGTACTGCATGAGAATGACCGTCTGCCTCAATTGAGTAGAACCGAATCCTTGACGTTACGCCTGCTTGAGCTGTGCAGCCGCGTGGTTTCCTCAGTACTGTTCACACCTGACCGTGTCTTACACATAGTTTTTGACCGTGCGATACACCTCGATATTTGTGCAGAAGCACCAGGGGAGTATCAGTATGCTTGGACACTGGAATCGCCTGTACCCCACCAACCGCATGAGTGGGTAGAGCGGGTGTGGGTACGACGTGGGGGCGATATTGTTGTTGTTGATGCCCCACTTACAAATGAAGCACAGCATGTTGAGTAGTCTCCACGTGAAGACCTACGGATCAGGATAGGTAGAAGCGACAAATCGCAATTCTCGTTTGCCATCAGCCCGTTTCAGCCAGAACCAGGACACCGTGAGGGGATAGTCTAGGCCCGTGAGATACACCTGTAGACCGCACTCGACATGGCGGTAGAGGTCTTTCAGGCAGCGACCATCTTGCAGCGTCCGATCGCTTCGTAGACGACGATGGGTCGCCAGGAACGTTTGCGAACCCCATCAAGAAACTCGAAGGTACCAAACACAGTACCGGCGGTTCTGTCGCCTACCTCCACCCCCCGCTCCTGCATCATCTCCTCCAAGTCTCCCTAGCTGAGGGAGTAACGGCAATACCAGCGCACGTTGAGCAGGATGATCTAGGGCAAAAGGTGCCCTCACTTGAACAGAGTAGAAGTAGACATTGAAGAGCGAGTTGGCAGAGTCCGGTTTGTCTAGCTTACCATTGACTGCCTACAACGTTGAATGCAAGTAGCAACGGCAGAAATCTTTAAACCTTTTGCTATGTAAAACTCATCGTTATCATTATCCCTGTATTTTTAGTAAATTACTGGAATTTCTAAAATGAGTTTTTTATGTGTATAAAACTGTAAAACGCTCTTCATCGGGTAACCATCAGGACCAGCATCAAGAACCTTGATTAGCTGTAGCAGTAATGGCTACTATCAATTGCCCTACGTTCCAGCGATCTACATAACGAATTCCATTAATAAATAAAGCAGGTGCAGCTATTACCCCACTTTCATATCCGCCCGCAATATCTGCATTGATGTGATCCAAATGTACTCTTCCAGATAAATCCTGTAAAAATTGGGAAATATCGATTCCTAAGTTATTGGCATACTCTATTAAATAACCATTTTCTAACGCTTGTTAATGCATGAACAACAGGTCATGCATCTGCCAAAACTGACCTTGTGCTGCTGCTTCCGCCGCTTCCGCCGCATACCGGACCTGACCATGGTTCTGAGACTTTGGAAGATGCCGGAAAATAAAGCATAGATAATTCTCTCCCAACGAAACACTAAGCTGTCGTTGAATTGCTTTAATCAGCCGGTAAACATCTGCACTTTGAGGAGATTGATAGTCTCCATACATCACCAGCACAACGGTAGTACTCAACACACCTTGTTTATGATCCTGTGTTGACGGTGGAACGAGTAATGAGCTGGGGTTGCAGTCGTCGCTCACGGATACCTCCGAGGAAAAGTATGCTGGTCGCAGGCGATCGCGTACAGCTCCCCTGTAATTTATGTCAAGTAAACATTAATCTTAGTAACTTAACTGCTGCTAGTGTTTGTATAAATTCAATATAGGTAATTGACTCCAGTTTGTCGTCCACTCAGAGTTGACACTTTTGCAGCATACGAGGATTAATTAATTCGTCCATCCCAAAGCGGAAGACCGGCTCCAACTCAGGTTAGAATACACACTCAAACTAAAATACAGCCTACAAACTGACAATCCCTCGTTTCACTGTAACAATCACTGCTTGTGTACGGTCGTTCACACCCAATTGACTGAAAGTGCGACTGATATGAGATTTAACGGTACTCTCACCAATACGCAAAATAGTTGCAATGTCTAGGTTATTCATCCCCTGCGCAATTAAACGGAGCAATCTCAAGCTCAAGCAATGACAGCCATGCCAGAGTCGCAGTTAATGCTGCTTGTCAATTCTTATCGAACAATGGAGTGGTCATCAACAATGAGAACACAAATTGAAGCAAATTGGCTGTTCATGATGCTGGCTCTCGCTGAATCGTGATAAAGATTTCTGTTCCCTGTCCTGGGTAGCTGCTAATTGTCAACTGTGCGCCAACCCTCTCTGCTCGTTCGCTCATTCCTAGTAGCCCAAATCCATGGCTAGGGATGCTACCTACTCCAAAGCCTTGCCCATCATCTTTCACACGCAAGATGCACCGTGTGTCCTCATACACCAACTCAACGCGAATTTCGCGCGCATGAGCGTACTTTATGGCATTGGTTAGCGCCTCCTGCCCTATCCGCAGCAAATTATTCTCCACTTCGGCAGGTAAGGAGTAGGCTGTGCCCTGAACCTCGTAAATTAAAGCAGTATCGGTAGAAGCTCGCATCTGAGTTACAAGCCGATGCAGAGCGCTCGATAAATCACCCTCCTCTAGCAACTGAGGACGCAAGGCTGTCACCGATCGACGCGCTTCAGCCAGTCCGGTACGTGCCAGTTCATCGATCATTTCTAGGTGAAACTGGGCTGCTTCCAAATCATCCGTTATCACTTGGGTCGTAGCTCCTACTTGGACAAGAATGCCAGTAAAGGTTTGTGCTAATGTGTCGTGAATTTCTCGCGCCATGCGGTTGCGTTCGTTGAGGATCGTCGTTTCCTCAGCTTGTTTGAGTTCTCGTAGTGCAGCATTTCGCTGTTGAGTAATGTCAGTAATCAGACCATAGTAGCCTCTGACTTGATGATTGGCATCAAAGTCAGGGATGAGGGAACCACTGATATAGCGTGTACCAGATGGATAGGGAAGCTCTGCCTCATAAATTGTAATTTGCCCTGCCAGCGCTCGATCGATGTACGGTTTCACCGCTTGATAAGCTGCCTCACCGATGATCTCACGAGCATACCGACCCACAATTTCGTCCCGTCTACAGCCAAACCACTCTTCATAAGTCTGGTTAACAAACTGATAGCATCGGTTTGCATCTATATAGCTGATACAAACAGGAAGAGCGTCAGTGATCAGTCGCAATTGCTGTTCTCGTAAGCGCAACTCATCGTAGACATCGCGTAGTACGGCTTCGCTTTCCTGTAAAGCTGCCGTTCGTTCTGCCACCTGTTGTTCCAGGGTATAGTTGTAATTAGCTAATAACTGCTCTGCTTGTCTCCGTTCTGTGATGTCTTGAAAGGCCACCATTGCATAAGCCACATGGCCCTGTTCATTAAATACGGGAGTTCCCCATACCTCAATGGGGACCATACTGTTAGTTTGGCAAATTTCCATATCATCGACGGTAGTGCGTTCGCCGGTCAGCGCTCGGATAACTGGCAGATCCTCAGTGGGATAGGGTTGATCCGTTCCCGCTAGATACAGTTGATAAGCCTCTGGAATCTGATCTGGAGTTACGGAAGGATCCATTCCTTGTCCTAATAGCTCAATTCCTCGTTGATTTGTGTAGTAAGGGCGGCCAGCAGTATCTACTACTACAATTGCCACTGGAATAGCTTCTAGAAATTGAGCCATCTGATTTTCACTGAGTTATCGTCAAATCTGGTGTACGAAGAAAGATTAAGCGGCGTTCTTGCTGATGTCGGTTTTTGGGTCTACTCGGATCCCATCCTTGAATTTCACTCCTTCAATCACCTCCC
>NZ_JACJOO010000094.1 GCF_014695575.1 Leptolyngbya sp. FACHB-8
CGAGGATGTTCCATTCTTCATCAGTGAGGCTGCTGGAATATGGCATGGTACCTTGGTTCAAGGGATTTCAGTACCTTAATTTGAGATTGTAAAGATGTCAAATGGGTTCTATAGAGTTGCGAGTCATCAAGGCAGACGGCACCATTGGCTATGTCGATACCCGTGCTAAAGCCCGTTACAACGACCAGAGAAAGATTGATAAGCTTTTCGGTACCGTTCTTGATATTACTGAGCGAAAGCGGGCAGAGATAGCTTTGCAAGAGGAATTGCTACGTAGCAAGATACTGTTTAGTACATCCATGGATGGCATCGTAGTGATGAACCAGAATGGAGATGTGGTACAGGCCAGTACTAGCTTTGCGGAGATGATTGGCTACACCTTGGAGGAAACACTCCAGTTGAATGTAGTGGATTGGGATGCCCAATGGACCCAGCAAGAGCTTCATGAGATTCGCACCTGTAATGAGATAACACCGCTATTTGAAACATGCCATCGTCGCAAGGATGGCACGCTCTATGATGTTGAAATTAGCTACAGTCGTACAGAGATTGATGGCGAAATGATGCATTTTTGCATTTGCCGGGATATTGGCGATCGCAAGCGTACTGAAGCTGAACGTCAGCGAGTAGAAGCAGCCCTGCGGCAGAGTGAGGCTCGCTTTCAGGCATTTATGAATCACAGCCCTGCCCCTGCCTGGATTACCGATGCAGATGGCGTGGTGATGTACTTGAATGAAACTTATTACCGCATTTTTCGGGTCTTTCACGAGGCTCCCGTGGGTAAAACGATTTTTGAGCTATTTGGCCCTGAGATCGCCCAGCCTCTATGGGCTAATATTCAGACTGTATCTCATACCCAGGAAGTAGTCGAGGCTATCGAAGCAGCTCCACGTTTGGACGGAACGTTAGGGGAGTTCCTCGTTTATAAGTTTCCAGTTCCCGATGCATCCGGGCAGACACTGGTTGGAGGGGTAGCCGTTGATATTACCCGTCAGCTTCAGATCGAGGATGCTCTACGGCAGAGCGAAACAACAAAGCAGGCCATCATTGAAGCCATTCCTGATTTACTGATACGCATGCGCCTGGATGGTCGCTATTTGGACTTCGTTGCGAGTCGTGAATTCAAAGTTATTAATCCTGATCTGTCGCGTATTGGTGCAAAGGCTCAGGATCTTTTGCCCTCTGATATTGCTGATCTGCGCATGCGCTATGCCTACAAAGCTGTACAGCAACAAGCTATCCAGATCTACGAACAGCAACTTGTAATTGATGGGCAAGTGCACTACGAAGAGGTGCGTATCGTTCCCATGCAACAAGATGAAGTGCTCATTATGGTACGCAACATTACTGACCGCAAGCGAGCAGAAATTGAACTTAAACATCAAAAAGAGATTTTACAAACAATTTTTGATCACATCCCTATTATGGTGGCGATGTTTGAACCAAAAGGACAGCTCATATCCATCAATCCTGAGCTTGAACGAGTACTGGGATGGTCGCTCGAAGATTGGCAGAACCTGGACGTGTTTACCCATTGCTACCCTGACCCGACCTACCGTCAGGAGGTGCTGGATCACATGCTGTCGGCAAACGGTCAATGGAAAGATTGTCTGACTCGCACAGCAACTGACCAAACTCTTTATACCTCCTGGGCAAATGTTGCCCTTTCAAATGGTTTTTGCATTGGTATTGGTCAAGATATTAGTGGTCGCAAACAGGATGAATTAAAACTGCAACAGGCCAAAGAAGCAGCCGAGGTGGCTAATCAAGCGAAAAGTATTTTTTTGGCAAATATGAGCCATGAACTACGTACCCCATTGAATGTCATTCTTGGTTTTGCCCAGGTGATGAACCATGATCTTTCTCTCAATTCTGAACACCGAGAGAACTTACAAATCATCCAACGTAGTGGTGATCATCTGTTGAATTTAATTAATGATGTATTGGATCTCTCAAAGATTGAAGCAGGGCACTCAACCGTAGACCTGTGCAATATTGATCTCGTTGCCCTGTTACATTCCCTTCGCAATATGTTTCAGCAGCGGGCGATCGCCAAAGACCTCGAATTCTGCTTTGATATTAATCCTTCATTACCGCAGTATGTCACCACCGACCCCAGCAAACTCCGCCAGATTCTGATCAATCTGTTGGGTAATGCTATCAAGTTCACGAAATGGGGAGCGATCGCGCTACGGGTGCAGGTCATCCCAGAGGAGGGCTACCCCTCAGCTCTGACCCTGAGCTTTGAAGTGGAAGATACCGGCAATGGTATCGCTAGCACAGAGCGCGAGGCGGTCTTTGAAGCCTTTGTGCAGGCCGATGCAGGGCAAGGCAACACAGAAGGGACGGGCCTGGGGCTGGCGATCAGTCGTAAATTAGCGCGTTTATTGGGAGGTGATATTACCCTGGTGAGTCATCCTGGCCAGGGTAGTACCTTCCGTTTTACCCTACCCGTTCAACGGGTAATGGGCACCAATAACCAACCCGAGGTATGGAATCGGCGAGTGGTTTGTCTGGCACCAAATCAACCTAACTATCGCATCCTTGTAGTGGATGACCATTCTGAGAATCGCTTACTGCTGGTCAAACTGTTAACAAAAATTGGCCTGGAAGTGCGAGAAGCCTGTGATGGTCAGGAGGCGATCGCCCTCTGGCAAACATGGCACCCGCATCTAACCTGGATGGATATCCGCATGCCCATTCTCAACGGCTATGAAGCGGCTCAGTGGATTCGGGAACAGGAACGAGCCCATCAGGATGCGTCCTCAGAAAGTATGCGGTCGGTCATCATTGCTCTAACGGCCCACGCATCCCAGGGCGATCGTGACCTGGCCCTGGCGGCGGGGTGTGACGACTACATCAGTAAACCCTTTCAGGAGCAAACCTTATGCGAAAAGATGGCGAAGTATTTGGGACTAAGCTATGTTTATGCCGAGGATGCAGGCTCTTTCCCCGAGCCAGCGCTACCCCTCAATCAAATATTAACACCGGATGCTCTGCTTTTGATGCCTCCTTCCTGGATGGTGGATTTGCATCAAGCATCCCGAGCCTGTGATCAGGAAGCGGTTTTACAACTCCTATTGCAAATTTCTCCAGAGCATTTATCTCTGGCGATCGGGTTACGGCAACTGGCGCAAGATTTTGAGTTTCATCGTATCGTTCAATGGGTAGCTCAGCTGAAAGCTACAGATTCCATCTTGTTAAAGGATGAATGATCGTTCATTCTCCCATAGCCTTTCAACCCTCCTCTATGACCCAGGAGCACCCATGCTGACCACGGCTGACCTAAAAATGAAACTAAAATTTAGCATCTTAATTGTGGATGATCAGCCTGACAACCTGCGAACACTCTCGGCAATTTTGCGGGATGAGCGCTATACAGTGCGGCAAGCTATCAGTGGTCAAGTGGCATTGGATGCGGTACAGGTCAGCCTTCCCGATTTGATTCTGTTAGACATTCGTATGCCAGAGATGGATGGGTATGAAGTATGTTCTATCTTGAAAGCTAATCCTGAAACCTGCCATATTCCTGTCATTTTTTTGAGTGCGCTCAATGATGTCAATGATAAAGTCAAAGCCTTTACAGCAGGTGCAGTAGACTATATAACAAAACCGTTTCAAGCGGAAGAAGTACTTATTCGTATTGGTCATCAGCTCACTATTCAGCAGCAGCAGCAACAACTTCGTAACCAGAATCAACGCCTTCAAGAGGCAGGTGAGATTTTGCAATTTCAGGCTGAGCAAGAAAGGGTGATGGGTACGATCATCCAACGCATTCGCGAGTCGTTAGACAAAAAAAATGTTTTTGATACAACGGTCTCTGCCATTCAACATTTATTGAGGGCAGATCGTGTATTAATTTATCAATTATTTCCCAACGGAACGGGAAAGGTGGTTGCAGAGTCCGTTTTATCTGGCTTTCCCAGCATTCTAGGCATGGTATTTCCAGAGGAAGTCTTCCCCTCAGCCTATTATGAACTGTACGAACACGGCAGAATTTGCATTATCAACGATGTTCATAATGGCTATGCTGATATAACGCCGTGCCTGGTGGAATTTATTGATCAGTGGGCCGTTCAGGCCAAGTTGGTAGTGCCTATTTTACTCAATGGAGTGCTATGGGGATTGCTGATTATTCACCAGTGCGGAAGTCCACGGGCATGGTTGAGCTCCGAGGTGAGCCTACTCTCTCAACTGGCAGGGCAGATTGCGATCGCCATTCAACAGGCCGAACTTTATCAGGAAATCCAATCCTTCAACCTCAATCTGGAGCAGGAGGTGTCAGCGCGCACAGCGGAATTGCGGCAGGCACTCTCATTTCAAGCCATGCTCAAACGCATTTCTGATAAGGTGCGGGACTCTCTGGACTCCCAGCAGATTCTACAGAGCGTGGTGGAAGAGTTGGCGATCGCCCTGGATGCAACGGCCTGTGATGCTGCCCTCCATAGCCCAGATCATCGTACCTCGACCATTTCCTACCAGTATGTTCAACCGGGTGTTGAAGCTACCCAGGGCCAGCAAACCCAAATTCAGGATGCCTCTGAGCTTTATGCACAATTGCATCAGGGCCATAGCTTTGCGTTTTGCCAGCTTGAGTCAGGTTCTATTCGCAAGCATTCGGCCATTCTGGTGTGCCCTATTGTTGATGGGCAGTCAGAGTCGGACATGATGGGCGACCTGTGGGTGTTCAAACCTGCGGCGGCTAGCTATAGCGAGATGGAGATGCATCTGGTAGAGCAGGTGGCGAATCAGTGTGCGATCGCCTTGCGCCAAGCTCAACTCTATGAGGCCGTTCAGACTCAGTTGCAGGAACAACAGCGCCTCAATCAACTAAAAGATGATTTTCTAAGTACGATTTCCCATGAGCTACGCACCCCCATTGCCAGCATCCGCATGATTGCACGATTGCTTATGTCGATTACTCATCAAGGGGAATCGTTTGTTCAAAAAATGGTGTCTCCAGAGGCTCAGAATAACAAAGCTGCGCAGTATCTCAAGGTTTTGCAGGATGAGGCTGAGCGGGAATTAACCCTGATTGAAGATTTGCTGAGCTTACAACACATTGAAGCTGGGGTGTATGCCCTTGATCCTACACCTATCAGCTTACAAGATTGGCTCCCTCACATGATCGAAACCTTTGAAATTCGAGCTCAGGAGCAACAGCAAACCTTGAAGCTGACTATTGCACCCAATTTCCCTGGTTTAGAGGTTGACCTACCCAGCTTAAGCCGTATTGTGACGGAATTACTCAATAACGCCTGCAAGTACACGCCACCGGGAGAAGCGATTTTTGTGCGGGCATTTGCCCAGGCTGATCAGTTCTTTTTACAAATTGAAAATATGGGCACAGAAATAGCTCCTGAAGAGCTTTTGCGTATTTTTGATAAGTTTTACCGCATTCCCAACAATGATCCCTGGAAACATGGGGGCACTGGTTTGGGACTGGCTCTGGTTAAGAAATTAGTAGAGCACATGGGCGGAACAATTACCGCAAAAAGTTCTGACAACACTATGCAATTTGTCGTGCAATGCCCTATCTCCTCAAAGGGTTTATATCAACAATTCTGAATAGATTGACGAATACTAAACGCCCCAATTCTATTTAAAGATTGTTTTCCTGCGCGAAGCATACAAAAAACAGTGCTGTATTTTCGGATACTTTCCTGATGCTATGAAATGATTGTTATCCACATAAAAACTTTAAAGCTGAAGCCTAAAATTTCTACATCCTGGGAGAAGTATACTGATCAGTACATCTTTAACAGATATGGATTTTGAATGACTGTGACTCACAGTAAGAAAGGGAGAGATGACAACCCAAGAGCTAGCCGAACAATTGATACTAACGATTAATGGTCAGCAGATTCATCTGAAACAGGTTTCTCCGACTCAAACACTACTGCACTATCTACAGGAAAGTGGTAGGACAGGAACGAAGGAGGGGTGCGGAGATGGAGATTGTGGTGCCTGTACTGTTGTGCTTGTTGGGGGAGACCTGGATGGTCAACCTATTTACCAGGCGGTGAATAGTTGTTTAATTCCGCTGGGTTCATTAGCCGGGCGAGAGGTGATTACTGTCGAAGGGATTAGCAACGGGCAGCTACATCCAGTTCAGCTAGCCATGGTGGAGACTGGCGGTTCCCAATGTGGGTACTGTACGCCAGGGTTCGTCATGAGTATGTTTGCTGCCTACTACAACGGTGTGGTCGATGATGCCGCTGTGGAAGGTAACCTTTGCCGTTGTACAGGGTATGTCCCGATTCGTCGTGCTGCACAGTTGATGGCAAACCCAACACCATGCGATCACTTTACAGAGAAACTGCAACATTCAGTAAGCCTGACCCCCCTCAGTTACATCACGAATGATCAAGAGTTTTACCGCCCAACTGAGCTAGAAGATGTGTTCAGTCTGTTACAACAACACCCAACTGCAACCCTAATTGCAGGTGGCACTGATTTAGGCTTGGAGATGAGCCATCATCGGCAATCCTTTCCTGTTTTAATTTCATTGGAGGCGATCGCAGAACTTCACGAAATCCACGAGACAGCTGATGTGCTTGAGATTGGAGCTGCTGTTCCCCTCAGCCAAATTGAAAATCGGCTGCATGGCATCTTTCCCAGCCTCGATGAAATGCTGCACTGGTTCGCAGCCCGTCAAGTCAAGAATCGTGCAACCCTGGGGGGCAATATTGGTACGGCTTCTCCCATTGGGGATTTACCCCCGGTTCTTCTGTCGTTAGATGCTCAGCTAAGAATTGGCAGTGCTTCTGGTCAACGGACGATCGCACTGGCCGAATTTTTCAAAGGTTATCGCATGACAGATTTACAAGCGGGTGAGGTGATCGTTTCCGTTAGGATTCCTAAGACGATCGCTCCAGGTGCCACTCGTCGCCTCAGTCAATCCTATAAAATTGGCAAACGGGGAACCGATGACATCAGCATTGTGGCTGCCGCTTTTACCATTGATTTGGATGGCAACAACCAGATCGTTTCTGCACGCTTGGCTTATGGAGGCGTAGCGGCAACGCCTGTACGAGCGATCGCCGTTGAAGAAATGCTGCTGGGTCAAACCTGGAATGCGGCTACAGTGCAGGCGGCAAAAGCTGCCTTAAAAGACACCTTTACCCCGCTCACCGATCTGCGGGGAAGTGCAGCATACTGCAAGCTCCTGATCGCAAATTTGTTTGAAAAGTTTTTTGTCGAAGTGCAATAAATCAGATTTAAGGAGATGGCAGCAATGCAGATCGTCGGTCAGCACAAACGTCATGAGAGCGCAGAAGGGCATGTTACGGGTAAAGCTGTTTATACCGATGAGCAGCGTCCTCCCATGGGGATGTTATCGCTGTATCCAGTCCTGTCGTCCCATGCCCATGCGCGTATTACGCGCATAGATGTTTCTGCGGCCTACGATGTCGAGGGGTTCGTCACGGTATTAACGGCAGATGATATTCCAGGTGAGAATGATACAGGAGCCATTGCCCATGATGAGGTGCTACTGCCGACCGATGTTGTGAGCTATTGGGGGCAGGTGGTTGTTTGGATGGTGGGAGAAACCGAGGATGCAGCCCGTAACGCAGCAGCAAAGGTAGTCGTTGAGTACGAACCGCTCGAGCCTGTTTTGACGGTTAAGGAGGCGATCGCTCACCAATCATTTCATACGGCCCCTCAAGTCGTTCGTCGGGGTTTAGGGGCAACGTCAGCCACCGCTGACCTGTGGCTAGAGGGCGAGGTAGAAATGAACGGACAGGATCATTTTTACCTGGAGACGCAAACCAGTTGGGTCATTCCTGATGGAGAAGGACACTACCAGGTGTATGCGTCTACCCAGCATCCAACTGAAACTCAGGTTATTGTTGCTCGAGTTTTAGGGATTGCGTCTAATCAGGTTGTTGTCACCTGTCTCAGAATGGGGGGCGGGTTTGGAGGCAAAGAAACGCAGGCAAATCCCTATGCGGCGGCAGCAGCGATCGCGGCTCACAAAACAGGTCGTCCGGTACGGGTCAAACTAAGCCGTCATCACGACATGATTTTGACAGGAAAACGGCACGGCTTCCTCGGCCAATATCGAGTAGGGGTGAACCGAGATGGAAAAATCGTTGCGTTAGATGTCGACCTTTATGCTGATGGTGGTTGGAGTTTAGATCTTTCTCCACCCGTTTTATTGCGGGCTATGTTGCATGTCGATAATGCCTATTACATCCCCCATCTGGAAGTGCGCGGGCATATCGTCAAGACGAACAAGGTCTCGAATACCGCTTATCGCGGCTTTGGTGGGCCTCAAGGCATGATTGTCATTGAAGACATTGTGGATCGGGTTGCACGAGCTCTTAAACTTCCTCCGGAATTCGTTCGTGAATGCAACTTCTACCACGGTCAGGGAGAAACAAGCACTACGCATTATGGTCAGGAAATCACTGACAATCGCATTGGACGGGTGTGGAATGAAGCTAAGACCATCTCGAATATGGTTGAGCGGCAGGTGGCGATCGCCCAGTACAACCAGGCGAATCCATACAAAAAACGTGGTTTAGCCATTACCCCAGTTAAATTTGGCATCTCCTTCAATAAGGTGGAATACAACCAGGCTGGTGCGTTGTTGCTTGTCTATATGGACGGGAGTATCCAACTTAACCACGGTGGTACGGAAATGGGGCAGGGGCTCCATACCAAAATGTTGCAAGTGGCATCTCAGGCTTTGGGGGTTAGTGTCGAGCGATTTCGCATGATGCCTACCAGTACTGATAAAGTTCCCAATACCTCTGCAACAGCCGCTTCTAGTGGGTCTGACTTGAATGGGCAAGCTGTCAAAGATGCCTGTGATACGATCAAGTCACGATTGATGCCGGTTGCGGCTGAAATGCTGAATTTAGATCCGGATGCAGCGCTTATTTTTGAAAATAACTGGATTTATGATGTCACTCAGCCTGATTTAAGAGTGTCATTTGAAGCTGTGGTCAAAAAGGCATATCACGATCGCATCAGCCTTTCTGCCACAGGCTATTACCGTACTCCCACAATTTATTGGGATGCTGCGGCTGGCAAAGGGCACCCCTTCTATTACTTTGCCTATGGCGCTGCCGTCAGTGAAGTTGAGATTGATGGTTTTACAGGCACCTTTAAGCTACGACAGGTTGATATTGTGCATGATGTGGGTGAGTCTCTGAATCCATCGGTAGATCGTGGTCAGGTTGAAGGGGGCTTTGTGCAGGGCATGGGATGGCTAACGATGGAGGAGTTGGTATGGGATGAGCAGGGGCGATTGCGAACATTTGCCCCCAGTACCTACAAGATTCCAACCATTAGCGAAATTCCTGAACACTTTAATGTGCAGCTTTTAGAACGGGCAGCCCAAGATGGTGTGATCTACGGCAGCAAAGCGGTTGGTGAACCTCCCTTTATGCTGGCAATGTCGGTGCGGGAGGCTATTCGGGCCGCGATCGCCGCTTTTGGTACGTCCTCTCATGTTCAACTGGCTTTACCCGCAACCCCGGAAGCTATTTTGATGGCGATCGAAACCGTACGCGCGACATCAGAACATGCTCTAGATGCGATGGCCAACCCGATCGCCAGCCTGTAATGTCCTCAGTGGATTTTTATCATCAACTCGCGAAATCTCTGCACCAGGGAGCCGTTGTGCTGGCTACAGTGACTCATGTAACTGGCTCTGTGCCACGGGAAGTCGGTGCAAAAATGATCGTTTATGCGGGTGGGGAAACGTTCAGCACTATTGGGGGTGGAGCCGGGGAAGCGAAAGTAATTCGCCACGCGCTGATCGTTTTAGAAACAGGTGAAAAACAATCGGTTGAGATCGATTTGTCCGGAGCGCCTTATCGAGAAACCCAGGGCATCTGTGGCGGAATGATGTGGGTGTGGTTAGAGCGGTGGCAGGGAGAAGACGCGATCGCCCGAACTCACCAAATTCTAACGAAACTCCAGGCAGGGCAATCCATCACCCTGGTCACACCCCTTGCCCAAAACCAATTGCCTTATGTACAGAATGCCTCATTAGACGGTTCCTGTACTCCATTACCAGAAGCTTTTGTCGAAACCATTCAACCACCTCCTCTGTTACTAATTGTGGGAGCGGGGCATGTAGGCGAAAAACTAGCGATCGTTGCGCGTTTGGCAGGCTTTCAGATTGCTGTACAGGACGATCGCCCCAGCCCTTTCAAGGTGCTTTTTTATCTTTTTTAGATTTCGATTCACTCAGCAATCGAGCAGTGGAGACATGAGGTTTGTCTTTTTGCCGTTCGGGTTTTGGAACTTTCTTTTT
>NZ_JACJOO010000095.1 GCF_014695575.1 Leptolyngbya sp. FACHB-8
GCTCATCCCGCAGGCCATAACGGCGCACCATAGTAACATCTCCCTCTTTGGCTTCAAAAACTCAGATTTTTGATTCTAAGCCGACAGAGGGGCTAATTGATGACACGCCCTAGAGCTATGGATGATTGTTATGAAAACAGCACAAAACGCCGCTTCTCTAACAACCATCCACCAGCTTCAGTCCGGGTCTTCTTTCCCTCGTCGAGGATCATCTTTATAGTCTGGAGCGGCCTGGTGGCGATACCAGCGCTGCCATTCCTTAGAGCTGCGGATCGCCAGCCAGAGGAGTAGGAGAGCAAGTAGACCGCCATGTTCGGGGGCGTCAAAGGCGAAAATTGCCAGAGAAACGCAAAGGACATCCTGCGCAAAGATCACCCAGAGGGGAATATTGTTGATGCGGTAAAACCAGCCAACCTGAACCAGTTGCAGCACCAGGGCCAGGACACCTCCGGTAATCCCGATAAGGGGGGTGATCGAGGCGTCAATGCCCAGGGTGCGAGCGACACCAATGCCCGCGATCGCCCCTGCAATCGGCCCTAACCCTAGCTGAATTGTTTGCAGAAATCGATGCATCAGGCGGTCTTTCGAGAGCATCAACTCTACCAAAGACCAGCTCACCAAAACGCCCACTACGACACTGGGCGGCACCCGTGAAAGGATTGGCATATTCGTCCACAGAATATCGCTCCGAAGTATGCCAATGAGTAACAATGGCAATGCGACCCGGATTCCTGCTGCCGCTGAGATAGAAAGGGCGGCCAGGATTTCGACCATACTCTGTTCTCACCCTGGTTGAGTACTGCTTTTACTCTAAGGCACGACCTTAAAAATTTCGCGTGAATTCCCCTTGATCACGATTTTGTTTGTTTATCGTGAGAGGAGAGGCAGCTGACCCCTCACAAGAAACAAGCCTCGGTTGCTGGGGATGTATCCCACTTTTGTAAGTGAAGCGGGCTTCGTCCGCTTCACTTACAAAAGTGGGTTTCCAAATTTGCAAACGTGGGATGCACCCGTTGCTAGCAACCGCCAGAAAGAATAACGAACGAAAACAAGACAAATTAGAACACTTGTACTAATATTATTTTACAGGCATGAAGCTTTTGGGAGCAGAATAGCCCTGATCCCTTGCTAACTATGTCATTGACCCCTTTTCTCTAATGCCAGAACGCATCGAAGGGGTTGCTAGAGCAGATTAGGAATGGCTGATGTCCTTGGGTTAGCCCCCTTAACCAATCAGCGTTTCGAACATCTTCTAGAGGATCAAATGATGGAAGCTTACATTTCAAACGAAACGATCGCCCGGTGCCGTGCTGTGTTGGATGCATTGCCTGCCCGTCCAGAATCAGTCATGCCATGGCTACCTGAAGGCGATCGCCATCAAACGACCCAATTAACCCTGCTTCCCCCGGATGAGCTGGCTGATTTCAGATCGCGCCTGCAATCATCAGAATTGATGCTTGTAGAGTCTTGAAAAGTTTAGTTTTTGTGTACCTTGTGCACAAAAACTAGATTTTGTCGCACTCCTCAGGGGCATAACTTCTGTACCCCCTATCCCTCGGGTTCTTATTATGACCTCCACGCTTCAAACGCAAGACCTGACCAACACTCTGATGCTGGTACTCCGAGAGCAAAACCACCTGCTTCAACAAATTCTGGCCAAACTTGATAAACCCCAGCTTGGGTTGCATGACAGCGCAGGAGCCATGCGGATTTATGCCAATCGCTCCAACGGATGCCTCTGGTATACCGTTACTGATGGCGCCGTCACACCCGTTACTCAAACGGCTCTAACCGCTTATCTAACCGATATTTCCTTTCCCAAACTAGAACGGCGAGGGCGGGAAACGGTTAAGTTGCAGGCGTTTTTCCAGGGCGATCGCCCCTATATCGTTGAGGCTGGTCACGATTCCAACTTTAGCAAAGGGCTGTTGAGTGCAGTCGCCCAACTTACCCCGGCCCAACTACAATATCCTCTCACCATTGCCCCCCAGGCCGGGTCCGATGAAAGCGTACTGTTCTGTCGGGTCTTTTCTCAGGGAGAACTGGTCAAAGGGGTTTATAGCGATGAAACCGACTGGCGCAATGTGGCTCAGACGGCGATCGCTACAGTCCGTCGTGCCCAAGCCGGGTAGTCCAGTCTCGTTCAAGCCAAAAGGAAAGAGCGGATGCTTCGCATCCGCTCTTTCCTTTTGGCTTAACCTGATAGCTGTAGCTGTAGACGAGTTAGTACGACCCAGAGGAGCACTGTGGAAAACATAGATTGGATGAATATCATTCCAGCAGGGTTTGCGATCGCCTTCTTCGCAGGTGGCATGCTGATGTTGGTGTCAGGTGTATGGTCTGCCCGCGATAAGTAATGCCCTATCTGTAGAACCTGCCTTACAGCGCTTTTCAAGTGCTTAAAATCTGGTTGCTTCTGTGAGAACTGCGTTCCGCGCGGCTTTCACAAAGACAGCCATAGCTGATTCAAACGAAAAGCGCTGTAGGGACTCAATGAAAAGCGCGGCGCATAACGCCGCGCTTTCTATGTAATGTGAATGGGCGGGGCGAGACTCGAACTCGCATGACCGAAGCCGCCACATTTTGAGTGTGGTGCGTCTACCAATTCCGCCACCCGCCCTCGGGCTTGGTTTCCTTATTATATAGGATTGTGCGCCGTTGTAAAAGATTTTCGTAAGTTGGACTGGTTGCCCAGCGATCGACTTCTTTCGCACGCAGCACTGGAACCGGATGCGTAAGTTGCGCCGTCTGGGCTTGACGCAGTACGCGGCCCATTTCGGAGGTGCTCAAATTTTCATAGGCTCGGGCCTGCTCTAGAAACGCATCCAGGTTTAGCATGGGGGCCAAGGCGGGAGAACCACCGCACAGCTTCATGAGCAGCGAGGCCACTGTACGAGGATTTTGAGTGACCAACAGAGCTGCGCGATCGCAGGTAAACTCGGCACAGCGCACCCACTCCATCATGCGCTCCTGAAGGGTTTGGGCGGCGATCGACCCTAAAACGGTTGTGCTGGCCGCCAGAATCAACAAATTTGCCAGGGTTAAGTAAACACTATGCTCACACTTCAGGTGGCCTAGCTCATGGGCAATCACCGCCTGAATTTCTTCGGGCGTCAGCATGTCAATGAGCGAGGTATGCAGCACAATAAAGGGCTGTTGCCCACGCATAGCAAAGGTGTAAGCGTTGGGAGCTGGATTCTGCTTAACGAAGAGTTGGGGCGGCTCTAACTCCAGAATTTTGCAGGCGTCCAATAGAAGCTCGTGGAGATGGGGTAACTGCTTCTCGCTTACCTGCACCCCAGACGCCAGGTTCTCCAACTGAAAGAACTGCTCCCCAACCGACCCCAGCACGCTGCGAATGATGATGTCCAACCCAGGAATCTGCTGAAGTGCTTGAGTTGCCTCCAGGTCAAGGGGATGGCGAAAATGATGGGCCTTCAAACCCGTTAAAACAATTTTGGAAGAATCCATAAAAATGGCGTAGATGGGCGATCGCCCGTAGCGCTATGGGCCTATTTTAGCGAAGGCAAGGGACAGACGGTCAGAAGGCGTTTCTGTTAATAGGAAAAGGCAGAAAGCATGCAAGTTTTCCTGCTGCTCCCTGCCCTTTGATTTCTGCTTATCAAAGCATTCGCGTTTTCTTGTGCTTTCCGTCCTAGTTTCTTGGCCCTGCCTGAATCGCCGAGTTGGCGATCTCGACAACATCTTCCAAAGAGCCATTCTTCATGTAAACGGTGTAGAGCACCCCTTGCATATCCCATTGCAAGATAGCGGAACAATAGGCACCGCAAAGATTAACAAACTGACCTGTAACCCCATTGGCCAAGGGGACGGTTTCGAGGCGATCGCCTGCCTCAAGGTCACTTTCGGTATAGCGATAGCCATCCTGCTCAGCGGTCAGGTTCCCCACGCTACAAGCGGTCGCGCCTTCGCAATTGGGGGTGTAGTCAAGGGTGAGGTAGTACCCATCGGGGCTCGTCAAACCATTCACATAGACGGGCTCAGAAACAGGATAGACCTCAGGTAGGTAAATCGGTATGGAGGTACCCCCCCGAATATCTGCTAGGGCATCATTCACAGGGAACTGGGTCTGAGCAGAGGCTGCTACCGGGGCCAGCACCATCCCTAGAAATGCGAGGGCAATATGCCATTGAAAACGGTTAAACGCCATAGGTCAGAAGCCAATATAGGTGAATCTTATAGGTAGACGCTTTGTGTAACGTGTGAGGTTCCCTTCCAGATTGGCATTTCTTTTGAGCGATCGCCATCTACTTAGAAAAAATGTTGTCTATCTAGCTTTAAAACGCCAATTTACCTTATAAAGTTAAGCCATGAGCCTAGATTCTTTAGATTATAAAGTCGTTGAACAGTTGATGGGGCAGGGGCGGATGACCTGGTCTGATTTGGCTGGTGTTTTACAGCTTTCGGCTCCAGCCGCGGCGGATCGGGTCCGTCGTCTGGAGGAGCGAGGGGTGATTCAGGGCTATGCTGCTCTGGTTAATGCTCCTGCTGTTGGAATGGATTTGTTGGCGTATGTAGCGGTCACCCTGGAGCGGCCTGAGCACCGAGCTGAATTCCTGATGGTGGTGCAACAAATGCCTGAAATTCAGGAATGCCACCACATGGCTGGCGAGGATGATTACTGGCTTAAAGTACGGTGCCGTCACACGCGCCATCTAGAGCAAATTATTAGTGATCAGATTAAGCAGGTTCGTGGGGTTTTACGCACTCGTACCACAATCGCTCTTTCCACAGTTAAGGAAACTCCCCAAATCCCCTTACCCCTTCCCGAATCCTAGAGGAGTTGGTTTTTCGTACCTGTCGGGATGAAAAACCAACTCCTCGAAAACGCCCTGGGTCTGCCAGGAAGATGGAGAAAACCATGGATACTAATTTTTTCTTGCGGGGTTTCGTTATTGGGTTTTCGATCGCCGTCCCCGTGGGCCCGATTGGTTTGCTGTGTATTCAGCGAACCCTCGCGCGCGGTCAGATTGCCGGGTTGCTATCGGGATTGGGGGCGGCTACGGCTGACGCTATATATGGTGCGATCGCGGCCTTCGGATTGACTATAATTTCTGCTATCTTGATGCAGCAGGTTTTCTGGTTTCGTCTGGTGGGCGGGATCTTCCTGATCTACCTGGGGGTTTGCACATTCCGTTCCAAACCAGCGGAGCAAGCGGTCTCTGCTCAAGGCGATACTCTCTGGAGAGTGTATGGCTCCACCCTGGTGTTAACCTTAACCAACCCGGCAACTATTTTGTCGTTTGTAGCAGTATTTGCAGGGTTGGGGTTGGCGACAGCGGCGGGCGATCGCACCACGGCGCTTGTCCTTGTGTTTGGGGTGTTTCTGGGGTCAGCCCTCTGGTGGCTGCTTCTTAGTTCAGGGGTTAGTTTGTTCAAAACTCGGCTTACGGCTCGCCACTTGCAATGGCTCAACAGAGGTTCCGGAATTATCATTACAGCGTTTGGCATCGTTGCCTTGCTCTCATCGGCGTGGGGGTCGTAGTTTGCGGTGTCTGGTTAGGAGCTGTTCCCGCCTTTGCACTCCCTGCCCAAACCATAGAAGTTGCTCAGGCTAACCAATCGATCGATGAGTTACGGCAACAACGCCAGGAGATTGACCAACAGCGCCAGCGTCTGGAGCGCGAGCGTAACCAGCTCCTGCAACAAGAGAAGTCGGCAAAAAATCGATTGGATGGGTTGCAAGATCAGATCAAAACGACAGCCGATGAGGTGCGCCGAAACGAGCAACAACTCAAAGCTGCCGAAGCCCGTCTGAAAGCCCTTGAAGCAGAACTGGCAAAAGCTGAAGACCAGTTCCAGAAGCAACAAACCGCGACGGTCGCCCGGCTACAATTCCTGCAACGACAGCAGGGAAGCCAGGGTTGGGCTGTGCTGTTAAATAGCCAGAATATTAATGAGTTTTTGGAGCGGCGATCGCAACTGCGACGGGTTTACAAGTCTGACCGGGATTTTCTAGATCATCTCAAAACCATTGCCGAGGACATCAATCGCCGCCATGCTGCGGTTGAGCAGCAAAAGAATGAAATTGCACTGATTAGTCAGCAACTCCTGGCCCGTAAAGCCGTATTCGAAGCACAAGCCAAAACTCAGGAACAGTTGGTGAATCGCTTAAACCAGGATCGCAAGGCCCTGGAGGTTGCCGAGAATCAACTGGAACGCGATTCAAATAACATTGCGGGTCTGATTCGCCAACGGCTCAGCCTGGCGGCTGGCAGCCGTTTGAGAGTACGGGGTACTGGGATCTTTAGTCTCCCCTGTAGTGCCCCCCTGACCAGTGGCTTTGGATATCGTGTTCATCCCATCCTGGGTTACCGCCGCTTCCATGCTGGCGTAGACTTTGGAGCGGCCTATGGAAGTACTATCTACTCAGCAGACCGGGGAACGGTTATTTTTGCTGGGTGGTACGGCGGCTATGGCCGCGCTGTGATTATCGATCATGGTGACAGCCTAACAACACTCTATGGCCATGCCAGTCGTGTATTTGTGCAGGAGGGGCAATCGGTTGAACGGGGGCAGGCGATCGCCGCTGTGGGCTCCACGGGCCTTTCCACTGGGCCTCACTTACATTTTGAGGTGCGTCGCAATGGCGAACCCGTGAACCCCCTCGAATATCTGTAGTAACCTGCCAAGAAATTTTTTGAAGGATATTTGCCTCTACAAAAGATTTTAAATTTAAGTGTTGGGGGCACCGCAATTGATCAGGCACTGGCAGTCGTTTTGGGTTAATTCTTGCTAGAGAGCAAATCTCCGCTCAAAGAGTTGCTCAAAATGCCGTTCCCCCTTAGTATCTCTAGCATTGCGCCTCTGTCGCAGCTCCTGAATCTAGTACCCTGACCCCTGGATGATCAATCATGCGAGGATATCTGGGTTACAGTCGCTGCATGATAGAGCAATACTGCTCCCCTTATGAATAGCCCTGCGTTTGGAGGTATGTCATGGCCAAGATCGTCTCAATCCATTCCTACCGAGGCGGCACCGGCAAATCGAATACAACTGCTAATCTGGCAGCCACCATCGCACGGATGGGAAACCGGGTTTGTATTGTGGATACAGACATTCAATCTCCCGGAATCCATGTCCTGTTTGGTTTTGACGAGGATAGTATTACCAAGTCTCTCAACGATTACCTGTGGGGGCGGCGGAGCATTGCCGAAGTGGCTTATGACGTCACCCATGTTTTGGAAGGTCGCGGTACCAATGACAGCAAAGTCTTTCTGGTGCCCTCTAGTGTCAAGGCCGGAGAGATTGCTCGGGTTCTACGGGAAGGCTACGACGTTGGTCTCCTGAATGAAGGATTTCAGGAACTGATTGAAGAACTTGATCTAGATTACTTGCTCATCGATACCCATCCCGGTCTCAACGAAGAAACCCTCCTTTCCATCACGATTTCTGACGTACTGGTTCTGATCCTGCGCCCTGACCAGCAAGACTATCAGGGGACTGCAGTAACGGTCGATGTGGCCCGTAAGCTGGAGGTACCCAAACTGCTGATGGTAGTTAATAAAGCTCCTACGGTGTTTGATTTTGACCAGCTCAAGGTGCGGGTTGAAGAAACCTATGGAAGCCATGTTGCAGGAATTTTGCCCCACTCCGATGAAATGATGGTGCTAGCCAGCAGTGGCATCTTCTCGCTGAAGTATCCCGAAAACTCTCTTTCTCGGGTGATTGAGGGTATTGCCCAAGAGGTTATTCATTAAACGGTTGCTGTTTGCGCGTGAAGTGTATCAACAACTCTTCTATCCGTGATTTTTTAGCGTGGCGGCGGTGTCGCTACGCTAAAAAATCACAGGCTACTGTTTCACCATGCTGAAAGCTCTCCTCTTTGATCTTGACGGCACCCTGACTCACTCAGATCCGGTGCATTATGTGACCTGGCAGGCCATTCTGCAAGACCATGGCATTGCCATGGATGAAGGTTTTTATAACACGCACATCAGTGGGCGCTTGAACGATCAGATTTTGCAGGATCTGCTTCCCCATCTAAATGCAACCGAGCGGCAGAAACTGAGTAACTTGAAAGAAGCAACCTTTCGGGAGCGCGCCCGAAATTTACAACCTTTGGCAGGGTCGTCGCAGGTGATTGAGTGGATGCAAGCTCAGGATTTAGGGCGGGCGATCGTCACCAATGCTCCCCGTGAAAACGCACACTTTATGCTGCAAGTGCTGGGATGGATAGACCTTTTTCCTATCGTGGTGCTTGCGGAGGAATTACCCCGTGGGAAACCTGATCCGCTGCCGTATCAGACTGCCTTGCAACGAGTCGGAGTCGCCCCTGAGGAAGCACTTGTGTTTGAAGACTCTCCATCGGGAATCAAGTCGGCAGTCGCAGCGGGCATTGCAACAGTGGCGATCGCCAGTGGCCACCCTGCTGACTATCTAGAAACCCTTAACCCTACCCTGGTTATTCCTGACTTTACTGACCCACGTCTGGCAGAGTTATTGGAACAACGGTATAGTCTGTTGCTTCGCTAAAACTTTCATCAACATTGCACAGTGAGACTCAGCCTTACGGTGCAACCTGAGTTCAGGTTAAGGGCGTTTTCAAGTGCTGCACGGTACTCGAAAACGCCCATTTTGGTGCGCGAAGCACACCAAAATGGGCACTTCAACCTTTGTTTAAGAGGGCAAAAGTGGCACCAGTAGTGTCACAAAGTAATACACCAGTGGTGCCGTAAAGACATAGCTATCGGCTCGATCCAAAATTCCACCGTGCCCTGGGATAAGTTGTCCAGAGTCTTTTACCCCAGCATCCCGCTTCATCATGGACTCTGTTAAATCTCCCAGTAGGCTAGCAATGCCAATAAGCAGCCCCAGAGCCATGCCTGTGAGAGGAAAACCACCCCAATCTAGCCACCATGAACCAAACGCCCCTACCGTAACACTGCCCATCACCCCAAAAACTGCTCCCTCGACTGTCTTCTTAGGGCTAATGTTGGAGAGACGGGTACGGCCAAAAAATTTGCCAAACACATAGGCTCCAATATCAGCCGCCCAAATGCAGCCAAAGGCCAGTAGCGTTGCAGTCAAGCCCATAGGCATATGCCGGAGATCCAGATTGCCAGGCCAATAACCACTGAGAGGCAGGTTTGCCACATCGTCCTGACCGAGCAATCGCAATCGCACCCAATAGCTCGGCAAGTATCCCCCATAAAACAGCCCCAAAATTGAGGTAGAGATGTCTGCAATCGTTGCGAGCTTGGGCTGAAACAGAAGATAAAAGCAGATAAACGTCCCTGCTACAGGAACGACAGCATCTGCCAGGCCAGGGACCGCAGTGGAAATCACGAGCAACACCTGACTGACAACCAGGGTTGTCTTGGCTGCAGGGACAATGTCTTTTGCCCGGACCAACTGAAAAAACTCCAACTGCCCTAAGTAGACCAGCAGCGCAATTCCAACGGTGTAATACCAACCCCCCAGGGTCGTCATCCCCACGGCAAGAATAATGGCAACAATGGCACTGAGAACACGGGGGAGGGGCATGGCTAGACTGAGCTAAATAAAGTAGATGAAGATGAATTAGATGAGGGTGACGAACGGCTAGAACCCTCTCAAACTATATATTAAAGGCGGGTTAATCCTTGCGATGTTTTCCGGGTCACTCAAGATTTTTTTGTTTGCCTGAAAAACAAACGATAGAGTTATCAGGAAACAGGCCATCTTGCTTTGAATCATAGTGTGAAAGAACACTGACCGGGGCGACATCTGGAGAGATTCGTAGGGGATGTGGCTGTGGCCAGATATTTTCAATTTTTAGGGAGATTTTATGACTCGAATGATGTTGCCGCTCCGTGCCCTTGGTGTAATGGGGGCGATCGCCACCCTTGCTGGAAGTGCATGCTTTTCCTCAGCGGCCCTAGCTCAAACTCCTATTCTGGAGCGGGAGGGAAGTCTCCGCTCTCTCCAGGGCGAGCATGTTTACAACGGCACAGCGGGGCAACGAGTTGCTATTAGCCTCACCAGCACCGAGTTTGACGGGGCGTTGACCTTGCTGTCTCCTAACGGCACAGAACTGGCCACCAACGAAGACTACGCCCGCAGCCAAAACCCCACCATTATCATCACCTTGCCCAGCACGGGAGCTTACAAAATTTTAGCCCGTTCTTCCTACGGTCAAGCGGGTAGCTACACGGTGAATGTGCGTCCCGCTACGGCTTACGATGAGGCGTATGCACGCGGGGTTAACCTTGTTCAGTCTGGTAATTTCTTGGGGGCGATCGATGCTTTTCGTGAAGCTACCCAGGCAGATCCCAACCAGCCAGTTGCCTATTTAGATATGGCCGATGCGCTCTACACGGAAGCCACCCGACTCCGCCCAGAGGAAGCCCGCAACATTGTCGCCAACTACAACCGTGCTGCTGATCTCTATGCTCAGCAAGGTAATACAGAAATGGCTCAAATGCTACGGGAACAAGCTTCCTACCTGGAACAATCGGCCGCTGGTGGGCTCTAAATTCGCTTAAATTTCCTTATGGAAAGCGGGCGGTGCTCAGCACTGCCCGCTTTCCATAAGGGGATTAAACAGCTATGCCGTTAATTGACCACTTGTGCTCCGTGGCTGCGAGGATCATCCTGAACCGGGTTGCGGTTGGACGCTGCCTCCAGCTGGGAAACCTGTCCCTGGCGGGGTACGAAGGGTAAGTCGCTACCGGCTGCCAGAGCATCTAAATTAGCCGCCAGAATGGGGCGTGGTTGCTCCCCGATAATGCTGGCGATCGCTCCCCCATCCGGCTTCAAAAATACAAAATGAGGAATGCCATCCACCCGATACCGCATCAGCTCTGGCAGCCACTTGTCATTGTCTACATTGAGCATGACGAAATTGATGCGTTCGCCATACTCCTGCTTCAAGGCTTCCATGTCGGGAGCCATAGCCTGGCAGCTGGTACACCAGTTGGCATAGAACTCCATCAAGGTTGGTTTGCCATTACTCAGGGCCATATCAAGAGGGGTGGATGCCTCTGCTTGAGCGGTCAAGGAAGAGGAGCCCGACTCAGTTTGAAGGCCTAGAAAAATAGCGGCGCTCAGGGCGATCGCCACCAGGGCAATTAAGAAGTTACGCACCCGCCCGGCCATTGAGGTCGTGGTGGGTTCAGCAGAGGAAGGATTTGGGGAATTCAGGGTCATATGCGTCGCAAAGATGCGCCTAAAATTTAGGTAGATTCATCAAGCTGGGCCACACGGCCCCTCTTTCCCAGTCTAGCGGAACTCACCCCCAAGGCTTTCCTGTGAAAAAACGCGTCACTCTCACGTTTCCTAAACGCTCTGTGCACATGCCCGTCACTTACCGGCTGGCAAAGGATTTTAATGTAGCAGCCAATATTATTCGGGCCCAGGTTGCTCCCAACCAGGTGGGTACCCTGGTGGTTGAGCTGTCGGGTGATATTGATCAGTTGGACGCGGCCTTGGAGTGGTTGCGATCGCAGGATATCGGCATTTCTACAGCCAGCCGTGAAATCTTAATTGCAGAAGACGTCTGCGTTCACTGTGGGCTTTGTACGGGAGTCTGTCCAACAGAAGCTCTGAGCCTGGACCCCACAACCTTTAAGCTGATGTTTACGCGATCGCGATGCATTGTCTGTGAACAGTGCATCCCTACCTGCCCAGTTGATGCCATTTCTACCAACTTGTAACGAGAAACTATGGCTTCCTCTCGCCCCTCTCCAGTGCGTTCTCTCCTGACCTCAATGGTTCTTTTGATGTCAGCCTATAGCGTCTTGAGCTGGTTTTTATACCGAATTACGGCACCCCGATTTGTGTGGATTCTCGTAGCCGTATTCGCGCTGTTTCAGGCCTTGTTGCTGACGACATTCTCTCGCGGATTTCGCACCTTCTTAAAGAATTGGCTGGAGTCTGACCTGGGATATTTTTCGGTTGTCATGGTTGCGGCTTTCTCCGTGACATTGGCGTTGATGTGGTACCACGTCTTTGAGTACTTTGTACTTGTAGCCGCCGCCGAAGTCCTGGCCCGGCTTGACCTTCAGAATGCTGGCTTAAACCAGTGGCAGGCGTTGCTATTCATGACTCTTACCTCGGCACTGGGACTGGCTGTAGGATGGTCAGCTCGCCAGGCTATCGAGGAAGCTATCCTTCACCTGGGTTGGTTTGCATAAAAATCGCAGCCCCCGGAGGAGCTGCGCGGCGCATAAGGAGTGATGTTTAAAGCTTAGGGCGATCGCCCTTTCTTCCACTCCGGGTTACGTTTTTTGATACACCAACTGCTCATGAGTTCGAGCAAGTGAATAAGCTGAAGTGCCATTTCGGAGTGCCGCACGTTGCGCGGCACTCAAAAACGCCCGTAATCCGAATTCGGGTTACGCATTTATGTTGTAGTTAAGGTGCTCCGCGCCTCAACTACAACATAAATGCGTAAATCCTGTTGAGTAAAACACAGGAAAGGGGTATATGGACGTTTGAGAAAGCGTCACATCTATCGGGATGACGGGAGATAGATATTTCACACTGAAATCGGTGTTTAACTGTCCGTGTCCCGCCGTCGCAGGCAGCGGGACACTTTTTGCATTTAATGCACATACATATTAGACATCCTGCGTGAATCGTTGCGCGGCTGCGCGGCGCAACGATTCACGCTCTCACAAATCGATTCATGCAGGAGGTCTATTGAAAGAGGTTGATTTTTCGTCTTTAGAAGACTCAAAACGTCAACCTCTTTAACTGTTTTTTATCGACTGCGGGTTGTAAAGATCGTTGTGAACATCATCAGAAATCCACACAGAAGGATGGCGATCGCCACTCCGCCCAGAATTAAGTTTGAGGTTTCAGTCGGTTCCATTGGCGTACTCGGTGGGAAATAAACAGCACCAGTGAACGGAGGAAGGCTTCTAGACTCTGGGGACGGGCGATCGCCCATCCATTCACGGTGATACAAAACAGCCCTAACCCCATCAAGATGAAGGTCGGAGCCATCACTACCCCAATCACATACCAGGTCATGACATGCAGCAGCATCAAGAGGGCATAGGTGCTAGCGGCCAGAGTAATCCAATGGCGGCTGCTGGCAGGACGATGAAGCCCCGTAAAAAGGAGGGTTTGAAAAGTCGCGAGCAAATTTGCTGGCACCAGAACCGCACAGATCGCTACACAATGCTGCCGGGAAAAATCGAACAAGCTGGCAAAATCAATCATGTGAAAAGGGATTTGGGAACTACGCCTTAAGGCTTATCACTTCCCCCCATAATAGAATGCGATTTCTTTATCTTTGAGGGGTGCGAACCCCGCATTCTGTAACATTTGATTGAGCTCATCTTGAGCAATGTGCTTGGCCCCAATGCGGACAATGCGTGAGCGCATTGTATTGCTCACCCCGCTGCGTTGCCGTCCGGCCTCCAGACCCATAACTTTGTTATATAAGTTCAACTTTTCGGCAGGGATGGGGGTGCCATCAAAATCGATTCCCTGGGCGATCGCTGTATCCACCGCATCCGCACCCACCAAATCATTTGCATTCGTTACATCAGACATGCCCGCGATACCAACCTGATCAATCAAAAGTACGCCCCTCATTATATTGTGCGATCGCTCCCAACCTTCTCTCGTCGGGATCAAGCCAGCAATTCTCATTTTGAAATCAGGCCCGAAAACCGCGCGCCTTTGGCGCGCGGTTTTCGGGCATCAAAGCCAAGAGTTCACGCCCTACGGGCGTGAACTCTTGGCTTTGATGCCCATACTGAGAATTGCTGGGATCAAGCCGAATTGAAGTGAATTGCCCTGGAAGGCAGTTTGCAAAAGGCTCTGTATGTTCTCTCAAGCAATTCACAGTTTCTTGGGTATATAAGGGGGAGGAGGGCGATCGCCCTCCTCCCCCTTATTTGCTCCTAATACTCAGCACTATGAGCTTGCCTATGTTGAGATAGGCGTACTCGGTGATTTAACCTGCACCTCTATACCCGCTGGGGAGATTGAATTTGTGATTAAACCTTCTACCCCATAAGGCATAAATTTTTTGGTCATATTGTATTAGTGAACTCAGCCCCCAATCAGACCAGGCAGGTTGCCATGCATCTCAAGCTGTATTTTCATTGTCTGGAGCTGTCGCTTAATTTTTCCTCTATCCAGCGTGTCCTAAGTTTCGGACCAGGAGCGCTGGAAGAATTACGGAGAGCCCTTTCGCCTCACTCTTGGCCAGAGAGAGGACGTGTATGAAGCCTCGCCTCCTTTCCTCAACGTCACTTTCACTACATAACGGTGACAATATTACGGATTGTAAAGGTGATCCCCGGAAGCTCTTGACCAAAATCGCGGTCAGGCATAAAGAAAATCTTTGGGTAGACGAGTTTATCGAGAAAAGTTGTCTACT
Source organism: Leptolyngbya sp. FACHB-8 (assembly GCF_014695575.1). GTDB lineage: Bacteria > Cyanobacteriota > Cyanobacteriia > Elainellales > Elainellaceae > Vacuolonema. The sequence continues at coordinate 14,342 of NZ_JACJOO010000095.1, forward strand.
CTGATAAAGACAACCCTGAGGATTGCAGCCGCGCCATTGGCCAGGGTTGACCTGGATAAGCAGGGATTGTTTGTCATCCTAGACAGAATGCTCTCAGCCCCGGTGTTGTTCAGAATTGCTCAGCCATAGACACACAGGCAGGTCTTATGACATACAGTTTTGGTCTGATTGGTTTGGCCGTGATGGGCGAAAACCTGGCCCTCAACATTGAACGCAATGGTTTTCCCATCGCTGTCTATAACCGGACGGCAAGTGTTACCGAAAAGTTTGCCGCGACCCGTGCACAGGGTAAAAACGTTAAAGCCGCTTATTCCCTTGAAGAATTTGTCCAGTCGTTGGAACGTCCCCGAAAAATTCTGGTGATGGTGAAAGCGGGTGGTCCCGTTGATGCGGTGATTGACCAGCTCAAACCGATGCTGGACGAAGGTGACATGATCATCGATGGAGGCAACTCCCTCTATACAGACACCGAACGACGAGTGCAACAGTTGGAATCCACTGGCCTGCGCTTTATGGGCATGGGGGTTAGTGGTGGTGAGACCGGTGCGTTGAATGGCCCCAGTCTGATGCCCGGTGGCACAGCTGCGGCTTATGAAGCGGTTGAACCCATTGTCACCAAGATTGCGGCCCAGGTCGACGATGGCCCTTGCGTCACCTACATCGGCCCTGGTGGCTCTGGTCACTACGTCAAAATGGTGCACAACGGCATTGAGTATGGCGACATGCAGTTGATTGCTGAAGCGTACGATCTGCTGAAAAACGTCGGTGGGCTCTCAGCCGCCCAACTTCATGATGTCTTCTCCGAGTGGAACACCACCGATGAGTTGGACTCTTACCTGATTGAAATTACCGCTGATATTTTCCGCAAGTACGATCCTCAGACTGGGGCTCCCCTGGTGGATATGATCGTAGACGCTGCCGGTCAGAAGGGTACCGGACGATGGACGGTAGAAACAGCTTTGGATTTAGGGGTTGGAATTCCTACCATCATTGCAGCGGTGAATGGCCGCATCATGTCTTCTATCAAGGAAGAGCGGGTGATGGCATCGAAGCAGCTCACCGGGCCATCGGGCCGGTTGGACAGTGACATCCAGACCTTTGTGGACCAGGTACGGGATGCCCTCTATTGTTCGAAGATCTGCTCTTACGCCCAGGGAATGGCGCTGCTCAGTCGGGCTTCCAAAGAGTTCAACTACAACCTCAACCTGAGCGAAATTTCTCGCATCTGGAAAGGGGGTTGTATTATCCGAGCTCGCTTCTTGAACAAGATTAAGGATGCGTTCCAGCAAGACCCGAATCTACCCAACCTGCTGCTGGCTCCCGAGTTTAAACAGACCATTCTGGATCGGCAAGGAGCATGGCGCGAGGTTATTACCTACGCGGCCCGTTACGGTATCCCCGTTCCCGCCTTTAGTGCGTCATTGGATTACTTCGACAGCTACCGTCGTGCAGTTCTACCGCAAAACCTGACCCAGGCGCAGCGCGATTACTTCGGGGCTCACACCTATGAGCGTGTGGATCAGCCTCGAGGCCAGTTCTTCCACACGGATTGGGATGCCCCTGAGGTGCCCACTCCTCCCGAGCCCTCCAGAGTTTAGTTGAAGCTCTAGCTGGGGATTATGTCGTGAAAAGCGCCCGGTGCTCTAGGCATCGGGCGCTTCTGCATGTTTGGAAACAACGGTTCGAAAACAATAGACCTCCTGCATGAATTATTGCCCTCAAGAACCGATTTATGTAGGAGGTGTAATGGCTCGAAACCAACGGTTACTGCCAGAGACTCAGAGGAATCAGCCGCTCCAACTCAAGGTTAGAAGCCACATGGGCTAACTTGTTGAGGTTGGTAGTGTCTTCTAGATGCGGAATGGTTCCCAAAATGGGTACCCCGCTGAGTTTCTGAATTAACCGGATGGGGGCCCATTGCTCTGCTTCTTCGGGGCTACAGGGTTCAACGCAATTGAGCACAATGCCCTTCAGGTGAATGCGACATTCACGAGCCAGGGCTGCATGGGCGATCGCCTGTCCAATACACCCCACTCGCACCGGCACCACTAACACCGTGGGTAAGCGCCAATCCCAGGCCAAGTCAGCAACGGTACTATCGTCCGTCAGGGGGGAGCCCAATCCACCGAAGGCTTCGATCAGCACCCAATCCTTTTGACTGGCTAAGTTCTCAAACGTATTCCAAATCAGAGCCAGATCTACGCGTTGCCCGACCTGATGGGCAGCCAGCGGTGGGGCAATGGGGGCATCAAAGTATGCAGGGCTAATTTCCTGAAGGGTTTGAGGTAGGGAAAAGAGCCGTTGATAGAGGTCGCGATCGCCTCCACCTGCCTGCACTGGCTTAAAAATGCCGAGCGATCGCCCAGCATAGTAACTCTGCCAGTAAGCAGCGAGAGCGGATGTCAAAACGGTCTTGCCGACCTGGCAATCGGTTCCTGCGATCAACAGCGCGTTCAAGTCAAAGCTCCTGGATTAAAACGACATCCTCTAACCTTATTGAACCTCAACCCGCAGCGCGAAGTTAACAACTTGGTTGCCAGACACATCAATTTGATAATAGCCACGGGTTGCTGCTTCAACCTGCCCACTGCTACCGCTCACCTGCCCGGTAGACTGCCCGGCTGGTTCTCGCAGGTTAATCGATACGTCGCCTTGAAGCACATCCACTTTCAGGACCTGCCCAGGAGAGAGGGCTACTAAGTAGCGTTGGATGCGATCGCTCTGCACCTGCCCTGTCACCTCCGTGCTACTACCCGGGCTCACGCTAATCGTTTCCTGACTAACATCCGGGTCGGGAGAAGGACTGGGATCGTCGGGCTCATCGGGTTCATCCGGTTCATCAGGGGGTGGGTTGGGAATCGTGGCTTCACGCCGCAGGTTCAGGGCATAATCTACGCGATCGGCATTCCCCGTTGGCCTTAGTTGAAGAATGTAGTCCCCGGCTTCATTGACCGTGTCCTGCCACCGGGTTACATCTACCGTGGGGCCATCTAAAGGATCCTGGTTGGCATCCAGCACACTCATCACCATGTTGTCTGCCTCCAGAAGAGCTGCGAGGGAGTCCCCTGCATCCAGAGAAACGATGTAGTTGATCGCCTGGTTGGCTCGTAAGGTGCCCCGTAGGGTTGAACGGGAATCCGCTTCCAGATTAACCCGTTGGTCAAATACCACAGGCTCGTCGTCTGGGGAGGGGCTATCCGTTGGGCTGGGAGAGGGGGTCGCAGAAGCGGTGGGAATGACTGTGGGAGTCGCTGTCACGGTGGGTGTAGGGTCTGGCCTGGAAGCCTGCAAATTCATCAATGCACTGACCACAGCCCAGGAGGCAATGCCTGTAATGAGGGCCAGCCCTAACCCCATCCCAATCACCGATAGGGGGTTGTCCCACATACTCCGTTGTGTTTGGACCCCTGGCACTTGAGCCGTTTGTGGATAAGCCGCGCGACGGGAGCGGGATGCGTTTGGGTCCATGCCCGTTGGGGACGGAACAGCCCGACGGCCTACGGCCACTGTCTGCATGTGCGATAGATCAGGAGCTTGGGCGGCTGGGTTGGGTAGGGGAGGCAGGGTGTGCTGGGGCACGGCTGCCGGATAAGTGGCTGGGGCCGTAGGAGGCGCTGCGGTCTGCCCTATAGGAGAAGCGCCAATGTCTTGTAAAGCTTTGGCCACTTCGGCAACGGATTGATAGCGATCGCCCGGCCGATAGCTCAGCATTTTATTCAGAATCCCCGCAAAGTTGGGGTTGACCTGGACGTAGCGCTGCCAGTGCCAGGTCAAACTGATGTCATCGTAGAGATCCTGGGGCTCATGCCCGGTCATTAAGACCACAACGGTCACGGCTAAAGCATACAGGTCGCTGTTGGGGTAAGCCCGCCCAGTCTGCATTTGCTCGCTGGGGGCATAACCCAGCTTGCCAACGGTAGTGACGTTAGACTGCCCGGTGCTGCCCTGGAGTTGAATTTGAGTGGCGATCGCCTTCACCACCCCAAAGTCAATCAACACCGGCTGATAATCAGATTGCCGCAGAATAATATTGTCCGGCGCAATATCGCGATGGATAATGCCTCGAGCATGAATGTGAGCCAGTACAGGCAAGAGTTGCCGCAGCAGTTGCAACCCTTCCGATTCGGAGAAGGCCATGCCCTGTGATTGCCGCTCGTTCAACAATTCTCGGTAGGTTTTTCCGGCCACATAGTCCTGCACGATAAACAGGCGCTGGTTTTCCTCAAAGGTGGCGCGAAACTGAGGAATCTGGGGATGGGAAATTTGGTAAAGAATTTCGGCTTCTCGGCGAAACAGCTCCCGAGACTTCGCCATCGCGCTATCCCCCGTCTGGAGAGGAATAAATTCTTTAATGGCACATCGCTCATTGAAGCGGCCTAAGTCCTCCCCAAGATAGGTACGGCCAAACCCGCCCTGCCCCAAAATGCCTAGAAGGCGATAACGATTTTGAAGAGTTACTCCAGCCGACAGGGAAGGTTGCATAAGGCCCATCCGAAAACACTGCTCGCCACTAAACCTCAGTAACTACAGCACCCCATCCCACCGTTACGGACGTTTGATGTTGATTTCTGCCGTTGTACCTGAACGCTTAGAAGACAATAGTCCACAGTTTAGCGCCTTGAAGCGGCCCCTGGGACACCGTCAGAGCCAGTCAAGATTTTGGCTAACAGCCTCCATTTACTCTCCTCAAAGCTCCCGCCATGAAGTTGCGTTGACTGGATTGGAGTCAGCTGGCACAGCTCTAATGCGCCCTATAGGGATTAACGAAAATGGCCCGTACCCCCAAAAGAAGCACAGGCAAAAATCTTTGAAACGTCCTTGGAAAACAGTCTTTCACCGATGCCAGGGGATGACGGTTTTAGACACAAACCTGTCCTACTCCCAACAAAAGCGATTGGATGCTGGTTGGCTTTACCCTTTCGAAGAGAGTTGCTCAACCTCACCCAGTGGTTTAGCCGAAACGGCCGCTCACATAATCCTTCGTGGCCTGCTGTGCCGGGTGGTTAAAGATTGTTTCGGTAGGAGCATACTCGACCAGGTAGCCTTGCTTGCCACCCTTATCATTCTGCTGAGCGTTAAAGAAGGCCGTCATATCGGATACCCGTGCGGCCTGCTGCATGTTGTGGGTCACGATGATGATGGTGTAGTTGGTCTTCAACTCCTGCATCAAGTCTTCAATTTGCAGGGTGGAGATCGGGTCGAGGGCCGAGCAGGGTTCGTCCATCAGAAGAACTTCGGGTTCGATGGCGATCGCCCGCGCAATACACAAGCGCTGCTGTTGACCACCCGACAAAGACAGACCACTGGCCTTCAGCTTATCCTTCACTTCGTCCCACAGAGCAGCTCCCCGCAGAGCCCGCTCTACCAAGTCGTCCATGTTGCCCTTGTAGCCATTAATGCGGGCACCAAAGGCAATATTTTCGTAGATCGACTTAGGGAAGGGGTTTGACTTCTGAAACACCATTCCAACCCGGCGACGCAACTCTGTTGCATCCACTCTCGAGTCATAAATGTTGGTACCCCGGAACGAGATCTTGCCCTCGACTCGAGCACCGGGAATCAAATCGTTGAGGCGGTTAAAGCAGCGAAGTACCGTACTTTTGCCACAGCCCGAGGGGCCAATGAACGCCGTAATTTTTCGTTCGGGAACCTCTAAGAATACGTCCTTGACTGCCAGGACCGGGCCATAGTAGTAATTTGCCCGCTCAACACGAAATGTCAGATCCGTACCAATCATAGTATTTGACTGCATGAGGGATAACCCTTGGTCAGGTGAAACTTGATAAACCATAAACCGTCGTATTGTATTCGTCGGCCACTAACGCTCTTTCTGGAAGCGATTCCGCAGGTAGATCGCAGTGGCATTCATTAACAACAGCACTACTAGCAAAACAATACTGCCAGCAGCAGCGTTTGCATGGAAAGCCTCTTGGGGTCGAGAGGTCCAGTTAAAGATTTGAATGGGAAGAGCAGAGAAGGACGAAAAAGGCCCATTGGGTAAGAATGCTACAAAGGTTTGTGCACCTATCACAATGAGGGGAGCGGTCTCACCGATGGCTCGAGACAGAGCCAGAATCGTTCCTGTCAAAATTCCGGGGAAAGCCAGGGGGAGGATATGATGCCAAACGGTTTGCCAGCGAGTAGAACCCAGGGCCATGCCTGCCAACCGTAACCCATCTGGCACTGCCTTCAAGGCTTCCCGTGTCGCCACAATAATAACTGGAAGAATCAACAGAGCGAGGGTTAAACCAGCAGCCAGAAGACTACGACCGTTAGTGATAGGGCGCAACGCCTGAACAAAGACTGTAAGACCCAGCAATCCATAAATGATAGACGGAACTGCTGCCAGGTTGCTAATGTTGATTTCCACCATGCGGGTGAACCAGTTATCTTTAGCAAACTCTTGCAGGTAAATTCCAGTCCCAACACCAATGGGAAACGCAAAGGCTGCTGTAATTAGCAATAACCAGACCGTACCTGCCAGTGCCGAGGCAACTCCAGCGCGTTCAGCTCGGCGGGAAGGGAAACTCGTCAGAAAGTCTAGGTTGAGACGAGGTAGTGCATCAATGCAGGTATCAATGATTAGAATAGCCAGCACAATCAACCCAATTGACGTCGCTATCCACGTCAGGGCCCTGAAAATAGCATCAAGGCGGTAGCGCTGCTTCAGATTAGAGTCAAACAGACTATCGTTGGCCGCAGAACCACCTGAGGAAAAGGATTTAGGATTCGTAGTTGCCATTATTCGTATTTCTCCTGGTACTTCCGCACAAACCAGAAGCTAAATGTGTTCAGGGCCAGGGTAATTACAAATAACGTCATACCCACGGCGAAAAGCGTGTCATACTTCAGCGAACCAACGGGAATGTCGCCCCCGGAGACCTGCACAATAAAGGAGGTCATAGTCTGGATCGCAACCCGTGGATCGAGCGTCAAGGTTGGGTTTTGGCCCGCAGCTAGGGCCACAATCATGGTTTCCCCAACAGCGCGGGCAACTGCCAGCACAACTGAGGCGACAATACCGGAGAGTGCAGCTCGTAGCACAACTCCTGTGATGACCTCTCGCTTTGTCGCTCCTACTGCGTAGGCTGCCTGGCGCAAGCTTCCAGGGACGGCATAGATTGCGTCTTCACTTAAGGAGGCAATTGTGGGTAGCAACGCAACACCGAGAACCAACCCTGCACTGAGGCCGTTAAAGGTCTGAAGACCAGGTACCAGGCTTTTCAGAATAGGGGTAACAAACAGCAATGCAAAATAGCCAAAAACGACAGTTGGCACCCCTGCCAGAATTTCCAGAGCGGGCTTCAGCCAAGCACGCACTTTTCGGGGGGCATATTCACTTAAACAAATAGCTGCCAGCAAACCCAGGGGCACTGCCACCAGGAGCGCGATGAAAGAGGTCAGAAAGGTCGCGCTAATGAGCACAAAAATCCCGTACTTGGGATTGGTGAATAACGGTGTCCATTGGGTGTCTGTCAAAAAGTTCCACAGAGGCACCTGTCTAAAAAATTTGATCGTTTCGGTAATCAGGGAAAGAACAATCCCCAGGGTGGTGAGAACCGAAATGAGGGCAAACGACCCAAAGACGAGCTTAACCAATCCTTCTTCTCGTTTGCTCTTGGCCCGATTGGGTTGCCATAGCTCGGAATTTTGCCGAGCAGGTGGCAGGGCACTCTCTGTCATGGATAAATCCTCGACTTGCTCTCTAGCCGTCTCATAGATTTAGAAAATTCAATGCACTGGTTCTGGAAAGGTCAGACTTGCAAAAAGCAAATCTGACCCAACTACGGTCTGCACAGAGAACCTAAAGCAGACCTAGACATTATTGCAATTGCTGGTTACTGGCTAACCAGACCCTTCGCTTCCGTGTATTGCTCATCGGAAAGGGGTACGTATCCAGTTTCGCTCACAAATTGCTTATTAGCAGGATCTGTGATGAAGTCAACAAATGCTTTAAATTCTGGTTTTGCCAGAGCTGCCTTGTTCACATAAACAAACAGTGGACGAGACAGGGGCTTGTACGTGCCATTCAGTACGTCTTCTTCGTTAGGTGCAACGCAACCTTCTCCACCATCGATCTCAACTGCCTTCAGCTTATCCTGATTCTCAGCATAATAGGCATAGCCGAAGTAGCCCAATGCATTCTTGTCGCCTTCAACGCCCTGTACCAGAACGTTGTCGTCTTCACTAGCGGTATAGTCACCCCGGCTGGCTCCCTCTTCACCATTGACCGTATCGGTGAAGTAGTCAAAGGTACCGGAGTCGGTGCCTGGGCCATACAAAGCTAGAGGTGCATCGGGGAAGCTAGAGCGAACCTGGTTCCAGTTGCTAACTTTACCCTGAGCATCAGGACCCCAGATTGTGGCCAATTCTTCAATGGTGAGGCAGCTTGCCCAGTCATTCTCGGGGTTGACCACAACAGTCAGAGCGTCAGTAGCAACGGGAATTTCAACGAATTCAACACCAGCCGCTGCGCACTTTTCTTTTTCTTCGTCTTTGATGCCGCGCGACGCGTTAGAGATCTGAGTTTCGTTGTTGCAGAATTTCTCAAAGCCGCCACCCGTACCAGAGGTCCCTACCGTAACCTGAACACCGGGATTCTTCGCCATGAATTCTTCCGCCATGGCTTCAGTAATGGGGAAGACGGTGCTGGAACCATCGGCCAGAATACTTCCGCTGAGGTTACCCGCAGCAGGAGATTCTGCCGTTGCACCCGCTTCTGGTGACTCAGCCGTTGTACTGGTACCACTGCCACAGGCAGCCAGAGAGAGCGTAACAGCCGTCAACACAGCCAGTGAAGCCGTGCGCTTAGAAAAAAGATTGAATGCCATAGTTCTGGTGGATCCTAATCGTTCGAATAGCCAAACGTTGGCATTGTAATGTCCGGACGTAAAGGTCAGGTTAAGTTATGCAGGATACATTTTTAAGCTTTGCAGGACATATGCATTTTTGTTGGATGTAGTGTGTTTGACCCATCACACCAATCAAAATCACCTGATATGGCAGACTTACGTAACCTGAGTTCGGGTTAAGGGCGTTTTCGAGTGCCGCGCGACGCACGGCACTCGAAAACGCTCATTTTGGCGTGCGCTTTGCGCACGCCAAAATAAGCACTTCAGCTTATCCCGAACCGAGGTTATTCAGGGCGGATTCATATAAAAACGGTATTAACCTGAGTTCGGGTTAAGGGTGTTTTCGAGTGCCGCGCGTTGCGCGGCACTCGAAAACGCTCATTTTGGCGTGCGCTTTGCGCACGCCAAAATGAGCACTTCAGCTTATCCCGAACTGAAGTGTATTAATAGCCTGTTGATTCCCCAGGAAGAGGGGAAGACGATCGCCCCTGATAAGCCAGATATACGGCCTCCAGAAAATCATCGGATGTCAGTTCAGGCGGTATGGTTTCTAACTGAATTAGGGTTTTAATCTGGTGAGCCAGTTTCATACTGAGTTCACCACGAGAGCGTTTGGTAAGGGTTGGACGGCGTCGCAAATACTCCCGAATAACTGCAAAATCATCCGGCTGTAACTGCTCTAATTGGGTGAGTTCGGGCAGTTTCACGGCTAAAGTTTGGGCTGTTTCAGAACAGTGCAAGTCGTTTTTAAGAATGGGCCGATTTTCTTGAACGACGAGCGTGCCTGCAACGCGATCGCCAATCCGTTTCTCCTGTTTGCCAATCACAATCAGCAGTGCCCCCAGAAAAAACAGATCATCAATGGGCCGCAGCAAGGTGCGCAAGATTGCCTGGGAAAGGCCAACTGGACGGCCATCATCTCGAATGACCCGGATTTTTGCAAACCGCTTACCCGGAGTTTGCCCCTGCCAGCTGACCTCGAAAAAGACAAAGTAGCCCGTGTAGAGGGCAAAGGTTACTAGCAAATAAATGGCCAACAGCCACAGGGGTACTGAGCTGTAGTCTGTCTGTAGTTGCGACAGGTAGTCCATTAGCTGTAGTGAGACTGTAAACCACAGCAGGGTGACCAGAACCCATGCCAGAGCGAGAACATGATAGTCAATCAGCAGAGCCAGAGCGCGATTGCCAATCCCGGCTAAGGCGAACTCCAGTTCAACGCTTTCGGGGGTAGCCAGGGTAAAACGGTTGAAGTACTTCATAAGGCTCAGGCAGGGGGGAGGCGATCGCCCCAGTCACGTAATTCGAGATCGAGCCCTTCCCGCCGGCTTCGCAAGTCGTAGTAGATAACGGCTTTGATTGCCTGCCATAAAGGCAGCAGAAAAATACTCGATATCGACCCCAGAATGAATCCGATCAGAGAGGTGATCGCGGCAAAACTTGCAGAATCTTCCGGCATCAGCAGAGCTGTTGCCTCCTGCACCAGACCTACAAGGAGCTGTACCACCACTTGAAGCGGAAACGTAATGAGAAGCGTTACGAACAGAATCAGCATTAACCGCCAAAAATTGCTTCCAGTTAATTCCCAGCTCCGACTAATTCCTTCAGTAACTTTGATACCCGGTTCCATTGCCAGCGGTAAATCAGCGATGGAAAGCCTTACTCCTAGAAATAGCCAGGCTAGAAGAACGATCAAAACAACGCCAAAAAAGATGAGGACCGTTAGCACGATGAGGGTTGGATTCACCAGGGCGGCAGAGGCCGGGTTACGCAGGAAATCGGCCCCACCCATAGCCGCAAAAATAACGGAAGTGCAAATGAGGGCGATAATGCCCATCACGGCAAACGTGCCAAGCAAGATCAGGTTAATCAAAACCCCTAACTGTAAAAAGCTCCAGCGGCGGGATCGGGTATAGCGCCGGGCTTGTTTAGAATCTTCAGCCTGGTTAATCAACTCGGTAAACGCGAGGCGAGCGATCGCCGCTGAGTCTGCCAAGGAGTAGGACAGAGAGATGAACAGGAGTACAAGCCAGGCAGGTATCAGCAAACCCAGAAAGCTGTAGTACTGCTGCACCGTTGTGTAGAACAGCACAATGGGCACCAGCGTAACCCAGGGAATCACCGTCCAACCCGTGGCGATCGCCGCCACCCTCAAGTATGGCTTCAGGTTAGAGCTATAGAGCCGAATTCCCGTGTTCACGACGTTCCCCACGGTCATGGGTTGTAGAGGACTGTGGGTATCCGAAGTGGAATCCATAAATATCTGGTACCAAAAAGGATGCAAATCTGAGGCTATCCTAGTCTACGGGAGGAGCAGTCTTCCAGCCTTTCGTCACAAAACATGAATATACGAGTCACTTGCTCCTATGAACATTCAGCGGTGGGTAGCCCGGCGAGAACCCAATTGGAAGCAATTGGCAGAACTACTCAACCGGGCTGAAAAACGGGGTTTGAACACGCTCTCTGCTTCAGATATCCAGCGTCTTGCCAGCCTTTATCGCTCGGTATCGGCTGACCTCGCTCGGGCTCGCACCCACCGTGTCGGCAACCTGATCGTGCAAGATCTTCAGAGCTTGACCACCCGTAGTTACAACCAGGTCTATCAGGGGTCACGCAAACAGGAGTGGCAGGCCGTGCTGGACTTTTACCGCTGGGGTTTGCCTGAGGTGGTGCAAGCGTCGGCGGGGTACATTGCGGTGGCGATCGCCCTCTTTCTGATTGGGGCATTGGTCGCCTGGTGGTTTGCCTGGACTGATCCAGCCTTTCTGCCTCTGGTGGTGCCGGCCAATATTATTAGCCAGGTTCGCGACGAGCAGCAGTTATGGATGGGCTCAATTGTTGGTGTTGAGCCTTTCGCCTCCAGCAGCATCATGATTAACAATATTCGTGTTTGCTTCTCGGCGATCGCCGGGGGCATCGTCGCAGGGCTTGGCACGACCTACATCATGCTGCTGAATGGAGCCCTGTTGGGGGCGATCGGTACGCTTGTTGCCCAGGGTAATCTGGCATTTCCCTTCTGGGCCTTTGTGTTTCCCCATGGTTCCCTGGAGTTGCCTGCCATTTTTATGGCTGGGGGAAGTGGCTTACTTCTGGGACGAGCGCTGTTGTTTCCGGGCCGCTACCGCCGTATGGATGCCCTGAAGATCTACGGGCAGCAGGCCGCTCGTCTTGTCTATGGGGTTGTGCCCATGCTGGTGATTGCAGGGTTGATTGAAGGTTTTTTCTCCCCTAACCCGGCTATTCCTGACGCGGCAAAATATTTAGTGGGGATTGGTTTGTTAATTGGGTTGGTGGTTTATTTAGGCCAACGACGTCCTTAGCATCTACCCGAGCTTGGAAGAGCTTTTTAAGGGGCGCTTTACGCGCCCCTTAAAAAGCCTTTAACCCGAATTGAGGTTAACATCTGGTCGTAAAGAAGAGGGGAGGCGCGCAGCACCTCCCCTCTTTAGATTTGAGCAATCAGCCCTTGCTTAGAGCAGTGGACTAATGCGGGTGCGATAAGCCTGGTTATCCAATCCTCCGCCGCTGTCTGCGGTGCCAGCAGGAATCATACGCTGTAGTCGCTCGACGCGATCGCCCGCGCCGGGGTGGGTACTGAGGATCGAGGGAAGCGATCTTTGACCCCGTAGTTTTTCCATAAAGTCCACCATGCCTCGGGGAGCATAGCCCGCTCGGGTCATAGTCGCCAGGCCCCGCTCATCGGCTTCGTATTCTGCTTCGCGGCTATTGGGTCGGTTCACAGCCAGTTCGATCCCAAGGGCCACAGCCGTGCTTCGATCCAAACCGGCAGCGGAGGCAACTCCCGCCTGTATGGCCCGTTCTCGCATGTTTTCGACTACATGACGGGAAGCAATGTGGCCAATTTCATGGCCTAGAACCCCAGCAACTTGAGCCTCGTTGTCTGCAGCTCGGAGAAGCCCGGTAGTGACATAGACGTAACCGCCCATTGTGGCGAATGCATTAATTTGTCTGTCTTCTACCACCTTGAACGTATAGGGAATATCGGGGCGATCGCTAACGGGTACCAACCGCTGCCCAATCTCGTTAACGTAGTCATTCACCTGAGAGTTGCGGTAAGGCCGAAACTGCTGACTCATCAACTGATCGTCCATCTGCCGTCCCAATGCAACTTCTTGGCGGCTCGATAAGTTGGAAAGTTGAATGACTTGAATTCCCCGAAAAATCAAATCCAATAACCGCCCCTGGGCGTGGGAGGGGGTTGGGGTCATGACAATGACGCTAACTGCCATCAAGGCAGAGACCATCCCATACAACCAGCGGCGGCGAATGAAGCGGGATACGCCCGTGAGTAGAAGAGACATGGCTAATTCGAGTGAGGGTAATGAGAGCGTAAACAAACAATTAAATCAGCTTTTTCGATCCGGAAGGATGGGTGAAACCTCCGGGAACTATTGAGGATCCTGACGCAAGTTTTCCCAAATAGGTTGCCGAAACTAATGTCCTTACGTCAGTTCCAAAAAAATGGGGGATCGGAAGACGTGATAGGCTGCTAAAGTTATCCCTGTTTGGATATGAAACTCTTCGCCCATTGGCGGCAACGGTTGAATTATGGCTATTTTGGACTCTAAGGGTCGGTTGTTTGGCAAGATTAATATCCTCGATCTCGCGGCCGGCGTGGTGATGCTGATGGTGGTTGCCGGAATTTTTCTGTTCCCGGGTGGCTCTGGTTCCTCGGTGGCTCAGATCGGGGCAACCAGCAAACCCGTAGAAGTAGATTGCATCGTGCGCGGTTTGACCGCTAGCAATCCACAACAGCTATTGACGGACGTTGGCCAGTCAGAAACCGTCAATGTAATTATCCGAAATCAACCCTATGGTCAGCTCAGCGTCGTTGGCGTGAAATCGTTGCCTCGCACTGTCGCCGTACCTCAACCCGATGGTGGTGTCAAAGCCGAAAATGATCCTCGCCCCGAGCTAGAATACACCGTCGATATGCTGATTACCCTGGGTGGCAACGCGCAGATTACTGACGATGGCCCCGTGCTGGGTAATAACAAAGTGAAAGTCGGCACACCGCTAGAATTGGAAGGAGAAACCTTCCGGTTCAATGCTCCGGTTGTTGGCGTTCGGGTTAAAGAATAACAACTGTGTTTATTAGCGTCGTCATTCCTACCTACAATCGCAAGCCGATTTTGGAGAAGTGCCTCAAAGCACTGGAACAGCAGCACATCCCCAAATCGAGCCCAATTCAAAGCTATGAAGTGGTTGTAGTAGATGACGGCTCAACCGATGGCACGGTGCAATGGTTACAACAGCAGGCGGCTGATTACCCTCATGTGCGGCTCGTTGAGCAAAATCATCGGGGGCCAGCCGCTGCTCGCAACCTGGGGGTGGATTCTGCCTGGGGAGACGTAATTATTTTCATTGACAGCGATCTGGTCGTGTTGGATGGCTTTTTGCAAGCTCATGCTGCCACGCTGTTGCAGGAACAGCAGCGGTTGGGGAGCGATCGCGTCTTCACCTATGGCCGTGTCATCAACACCTGCAATTTTGACGACCCCACTGCTGAACCTTACAAGCTGACAGATTTTTCGGCGGCGTACTTTGCCACAGGGAATGTGGCGATCGCCCGTCACTGGCTTGAAGATGTGGGTTTGTTTGACACCCGTTTCCAACTCTATGGCTGGGAGGATTTGGAACTGGGGGTTCGTCTTAAACAACAAGGGCTGAAGCTGGTGAAGTGCCCTGAAGCGGTGGGCTACCACTGGCATCCTCCCTTTTCCCTGGCCCAAATTCCCAAACTGATCGATCAAGAAATTCAGCGGGGTCGCATGGGCGTTCTGTTCTATCAGAAGCACCCCACATGGGATGTACGCCTAATGATTCAGATGACCTGGCTGCACCGTATTCTCTGGGGTGTACTCTCTTTGGGTGGCCTTCTGAATGAGCGTACTCTTGCTCCTCTTTTGCAATGGCTCATTGACCAGGGCAAGCCTCAATTGGCTCTGGAGTTAGCCCGGGTTTTTCTCAACTGGTATAACGTTCAAGGTGTGTACGCCGCCCAGGCCGAGCTGCTCCGCGCAGAACAATAAGGATCCTGACAAATTTAATACCCGTACTTTTTTAGGAGAGTGCGGCACCGCACTCTCCTAAAAAAGCTATGCACACTATTTTGTAAGAACCCTCAGCATAAAATGCGGGGGCTAATATTGCCCATTCATCCAGTTCTAAAGGCTTTGCGATCGCCGGGCTAAAGCTGCTTCGACAGCCTGCTGCTGGTCGCGACGGCCAATCCAGCGGTGATATGTGCGGTTGTGGATGGCGACGGAGTGGCCCATCATGCGAGCGGCGACGGTGTCGGGAATGCCCAGATGGATGGTGCGAACTGCCCAGGCATGGCGCAGATCGTAGGGAGCAAAGGGTAGGCCGTAGCGCTGAAACTGAAGCGACACCTGCTGACCGATACGCTGAAGGGTCGTTTCTGTCAGATCTGTTTTGAGTGAAGGGAGCGTGACCTCCCACAGGTTGAACTGCTCCACCCAATCCGGCGGGAAAGGCCACACCTGATGCTCTCCAGTTTTGGTGGTTTCCAACACTTCGATGACGGGAGAGCGATCGCCCCGTTCCAATGCAGAAAAATCACAAAAGAAAACTTCGTGGTTCCGTAAGCCGTAGGTTGCCATCAGGCCATAGACAAAGCGCCAGGCCGGGTTGGGAATGCGCTCATAGGCCGCCAGTATATCGGCATCCGAGGGAAGGTGGCGTAATTGTGTGCGGCTAGTACCATAACTACCCCAGTGATCCTTGAAGTCTTCTGGCAATTCAATTTCTAAAAAATCGGCCAGGGCTTTCAGAGCGGTGCAGCAGATTTGACGACTGCGAGTATTGGGACGGGTTTGTTGTACCGTGAGCACGATCGCTTCGGCCAGTTGAAGGTTGGGGCGTTCCTGGGCGATCGCTTCCAGCTTCCGCATATAAGGCGCGTAAGCCTTGCTCCAAGTTGTTTTGGCAGAGGCTAGCTCATGGGCTTCCTGGGATTGCCTTAGAAGATGTTCACGAAGGGCCGCGATTTTTTGCGGTAACTCCATTTGATACAGGCGACCTCCCCCTGCAACAGGCAAATAGGTACGCCATTCAAAGGTTTTCTGAATGAGTTGAGCCGCAATCACCTTGGCGGTTTGCTCGGCTTCCTTCAGCCCAGTGGGAGTGGCAGGCAGTTCGAGGGGAATGCGCTGCTGATGCGGGTTGAGGCGGTGGCTTCCGGGCCGGGGAGGAAGGGTCCCCCGCAGGGCTAACTGCTGCCCTCGTCGCTCAATTTTCAAGCCCAAGCGGGCGGCCTTAAGACGCTGGTTCGTTTGAGCAATGCGATTATCAATAGCCTCAAAATCGGTCATTGGGAAACGAGATTGGCTAACCGGCTACCACAATTACCTACTCAGGATAAATCAATCTAGCGCACCCGATCATCTGTTCTAGATAATTCCAGCAATTCTCAGTATGGGCCTCAAAGCCAAGAGTTCACGCCCTACGGGCGTGAACTCTTGGCTTTGAGGCCCGAAAACCGCGCGCCGAAGGCGCGCGGTTTTCGGGCCTGATTTCAAAATGAGAATTGCTGAGATAATTCTGATATAGCCATTGCAATCCACTTGGAACAGTATATTTTTGAAAAGCCGCGCGGTGTGGGCTTTCCAAAAATACACTGTCTGGTTAAACGCGTAGCGTTATAGAACAGGCCCTGTCAACATTGCTGCGGTGAAACCTCAGTCGGTTGATGCGATTTCAGGCGAGGAACGGGTGGACTTAGCCCGCGCATTCCTTGCCTGAAATCCTACGAGTTGACTAAGGGTTATTGAATGGGAGCGTCTGGCGGAGCTAACCGATATTGATCCTGTGCCTCGACACTTTCCACCCCATCGATTTGGGCTATCTTTTCAACCTCACAGGTTTCACAAGAACCTGTAATGACCCCAACCGCATCCATAATATGCTCAACTTTCAGGCCCGCTTCTTGCAGAAGATGGGCGACTTCCAGGATGTTGTCGAGATGGTTATCGGCTACCGCTATGGTGATCGCTGTTTTTTTCATAGAACTAGCCTTCTTTCGAAGATTTGTGTGAGATGGAGTTAGAAATACAACCCAGGGGCTAATGCCAATAGCTCGACTTTGTTGTAAAGAATATCTTCCCTAATTTGACTCTAACTCTCAATCCCCTGATTGAACGATTTTAGTAACAGGAAAGTTATGTTTCAGATCAATAAATAACTAAGTAACCTCAGTTCGGGATAAGCTGAAGTGCTCATTTTGGCATGCGCAAAGCGCACGCCAAAATGAGCGTTTTCGAGTGCCGCGCAACGCGCGGCACTCGAAAACGCCCTTAACCCGAACTCAGGTTAACTACACAATCCTAAGGCACTTATACCTTATGCCAATTAACCCCCTTTGTAGTCGCTGTAAAGCGACTACAAAGGGGGAGCTTTAGTTCTCAATGGCTTGATGTGGCTGTGCTAACACTGCACACTATCGGCTATAGAGCCGGGTGAGCGTGAGGAGGCGATCGCTCACGTCCTTCGTCAGCAAATCAGAGCTACGATAACGCCACCGCCAGTTTCCTGCATTGGTGCTGGGGTCATTCATGCGGGCACGGCCATCCAGGCTCAGGATATCTTGCAGCGGAATAATGGCTAAATCCGCCACAGAGGCTAGAGCGGCGCGGATCAGAACCCAGTTGACTTCCTCAATTGCATCAACATTGGGATAGCCAAAATAGGTAGCCAGGAATTCTTTCTCGTGAGCGCTTGCGTTAGCCCACCATCCAAGGGCCGTATCGTTATCGTGGGTACCCGAATAAACAACGCAGTTTTGAATGTAGTGATGGGGCAAGTGAGTACTCTTAGAGTCTTCGCTAAACGCAAACATGAGAATGCGCATCCCTGGGAATTCGAAGCGATCGCGCATCTCCTCCACTTCAGGCGTGATAATTCCAAGGTCTTCGGCTAAGACTGGCAGTTTTCCTAATCGGCTTCCTAGCGTTTCAAAGAACTCATAGCCGGGAGCCGGAATCCATTCGCCATTAATGGCTGTTTCTTCGCCAGCGGGAACCTGCCAGTAGGCTTCAAAGCCCCGGAAGTGATCCACTCGCACAATATCGACGTACTGGAGGGTTGCTTTAAAGCGTTTGATCCACCAATCGAACTGGGTTTCTTGCGATCGCTCCCAGGCGTATACCGGGTTGCCCCACAACTGCCCCGTCTCGCTAAAGTAGTCGGGTGGGACTCCAGCAATGTAAGCCGGTTCTAAAGTTTGGGGATCAAGTTTAAATAGCTCTGGATCGGCCCAAACGTCTGAACTGTTGTGGCACACATAGATGGAAATATCGCCAATGATCTTGATGTTGCGAGAATTGGCGTACTCCCGTAATTTCGACCACTGCTCAAAGAATTTGAATTGCAGGAATTGTTGAAATTGAATGCGTTCTTTTAGCGCCTGGCGCTGAGCATTAAGGGCATCAGGCTCTCGACGGGCGATCGCCTTCTCCCATTGGCTCCACGGCTTGCCATCATTGGCTTCCAACAACGCCATGAACAGTACAAAATCATCTAACCACCAGGATTGTTCCTGGCAAAACTGCTCAAATTGGGTCTTTTGATGACCTGTCAGACTTTTTTGAAAGTGCTTAAAGGCTAACTCTAAATAGTTGAATTTATAAGGAATAACTTGATCAAATTCCACCCGGTCAGCATTGGCATTGGGTAGGGGGGACAGCTCATCCGCTTGCAGCAAACCCTCGTCAGCCAACTGCTCCAGGCTGATCAGCAACGGGTTTCCCGCAAACGTACTGAAGTTCATGATGTAAGGGGAATGCTCATAACCTGTCGGACCCAGAGGGAGCACTTGCCACAAGGTTTGACCACTCCGCTCCAGAAAATCCACAAACTCATAAGCTGATTTTCCCAGGTCGCCAATTCCGAATGGGCTGGGTAAACAGGTTGGATGTAGCAGGATTCCGCTGGCTCGTTGAAAACGCATAGTGTTAGGAAATGCCCCAGGTTGACTTCGTGTTAAAACTACGGATTTACAGGTAGAAGTCGGAGTTCTAAAGAACTCCGACTTATGAGAGCACGAGGCTTCTCGCGATCGCAACGCCCAAGCGATCGCTCACGTCTTGCAATCCACGATTATTGATTCTGCTTCAGCTTAATGACAGGGTGGGGATCTGCGCGATTGTCCATAGATATAATTTCACGCCTCTTTGCTAAAAAACTTCTCTTACTTTTGCTGGATGGGTAGTTCGAAAATCTCAGCTATTGTTCTACCAGAAATTTTTTTGTCGCATTGGTAGGCTTAATCTTGAAAGATAACTCCCTCTGGTTCAAGGATGCCGTTATTTATGAAATCTCCGTTCGAGCTTTTGCTGATAGTAATGGGGACGGTATTGGAGATTTCCGCGGCCTCACTGAAAGACTAGATTATCTGCAAGAGTTAGGAGTTACCGCGCTCTGGATCTTGCCATTCTTCCCTTCGCCACTGCGAGACGATGGCTATGATATTGCTGATTACACCAGTATTAATCCGATCTACGGCACCCTGGAAGATTTCAAAGAACTTTTAGATGCTGCTCATCAGCGAGATATTCGCATCATTATCGAGCTGATTATTAATCATACTTCCGATCAGCATCCCTGGTTTCAACGTGCCCGTCGAGCACCAAAAGGAAGCCCCGAAAGAGACTTTTATGTATGGAGTGATACTCCCGAAAAGTATTCAGAAGCCCGAATTATTTTTCAGGATTTCGAATCATCGAATTGGGCCTGGGATCCTATTGCGAAAGCCTATTACTGGCACCGTTTCTATTCTCACCAACCCGACTTAAATTATGATAATTTAGCGGTTCACCAGGCTGTGTTTGACACTCTGGACTTCTGGTTGGATTTGGGGGTGGATGGCTTACGAATGGATGCGGTGCCCTACCTCTATGAACGAGAGGGTACAAACTGTGAAAACCTGCCAGAAACCCATGCGTTTCTGAAGAAACTTCGCAAGCATGTTGATGAGAAATTTCCCAGCCGGATGCTATTGGCGGAAGCCAATCAATGGCCAGAAGATGCCGCTTATTACTACGGTAATGGCGATGAGTGCCATATGAATTTCCATTTTCCGTTGATGCCACGGTTATTCATGGCATTGCGGATGGAAGATAACTTCCCAATCGTGGATATTTTGCAGCAAACGCCTGAAATTCCTGATAATTGTCAGTGGGGTTTGTTTCTGCGAAATCACGACGAATTAACGCTAGAAATGGTCACCGATGAAGATCGGGATTACATGTATCGCGTCTATGCCCAGGATCCCGAGATGCGGTTGAACCAGGGGATTCGTCGAAGACTCGCACCTTTGCTAGGGAACGATCGCCGTCAAATCGAATTGTTGAACAGTTTGCTGCTCTCATTACCCGGAACCCCCGTGTTGTATTACGGGGATGAGATTGGCATGGGCGACAACATTTATTTGGGCGATCGCAACGGTGTTCGCACTCCCATGCAATGGACTCCTGACCGCAACGCAGGCTTTAGCCGTGCGAATCCTCATCGTCTTTTCCTGCCCTTAATTGTGGAGTCGGAGTATCACTACAACACCGTCAATGTCGAGGCTCAGCGGGCTAATCCAAACTCGCTTTTGAATTCCATGAAACGCTTGCTTGCGACGCGCAAACGTCTTCAAGCATTTACCCGAGGCGATTTTCAGCTATTACATTCAGACAACCGTAAAGTCTTTGCCTTTACGCGAACCTTTGAAGACGAACAAATCCTTGTAGTCGCTAATCTTTCGCGATTTGTTCAAACTGCAGAACTGGATCTAACGGCTTTTCAAGGGCGAATTCCCATCGAAGTATTTGGGCGAACAGAGTTTCCGCCCATTCACGACGCGCCTTACTTCCTGAGTGTTGGTCCTTATGCAATTTACTGGTTCACGTTGAAGCTGACACCGGCCGCATTAACCGCCAAACCCCAAACAGAAATTCCTACCTGGGTAATCGCAGGCCAGTGGCAATCGGTATTCTTGAAAGCGGACTTGAAGAATCGCTTAGAAACATACTTACCCGAATATTTGTCTGGTTTTCGCTGGTTTAATACGGCAAATCAGGCCGTGCAAGCTGCCCATATCAACGAGGCGATCGCCCTTCCCTATAAGGATAGTGCGGCCTATATGGTCTCATTACAGATTGACTATATCAAGGGCGATTCAAAAACTTATTTGCTGTTTTTGGGATACGCCGAGGATGAACAGGCAATTCATTTATTAGCGGAAAGCCCAGAGTCGGTTGTTGCAAGGTTGCGAACTTCCGATAGTGAAGGAGTTGCCGTGTTGTTCAATGCGATCGCCGACAAACTCTTCCTCACATCCTTACTCAGCAGCATTACCCAAAATCACACCTTTAAGGGAATGGCTGGAGGCCTGACCGCAAAGGCCACAGAATTACTTGAACCGTTAAGTCAAGGTCATGAAAATGGAGATGCATTTCTCCTTAAAGGAGAGCATTGCAATACCTCCATAATTTACTGCGACTCTGTTGGAGGCAGTGCTTCCTCTTACTTAATTTTGAAATTATTCCGCAAGGTCGAGGAAGGCATTAATCCAGATTTGGAGATTCGCCGCTTCCTGGACAAACACAATTTTGAAAACATCACATCTATTGCTGGCTATCTAGAGTACCGTCGACCCAGCGGCCCGGTATCAACCATCGGTATTTTGCAACAGTATATTCCTGATGCACGGAATACTTGGGACTATACTCTAGACAGCCTACGCGATTACTTTGAACAGATTATTGTACATCAAGCCGATCTTGATATCTTTCCTATTTTGCCGACGAATCTCCTGGAATTACAAGCGATATTTGAGCGAGACCCGGCTGAAATCATTGCGGAATTTCCGGCATCTCGAATAATTGGTGCTTATCTAGCAAATGTCCAATTATTAGGGCAACGGACGGCAGAGTTGCATGTTGCACTGGCATCTGATGTTAATGATCCAGACTTTGCGCCTGAGCCATTCAGCGGATTTTATCAACGCTCTATTTATCAGTATTCTCGGAATCTAGTCGGCCAGGTTTTTTGGCAACTTAAGGAACAATTACCCGCACTACCTGAGCATGGTCAGACCTTAGCTCAAAAGATTTTGGGGCAGCACCAGAACTACCTGGATCGCTTTCGGCTAATCCTCGATCAAAAGATTAGTGCGATGCGAACCCGTTATCACGGTGAATATCATTTAGGTCAGGTTCTCTACACAGGAAAAGACTTTTTTATTATTGATTTCGAGGGAGACCCAAGCCGAAATGTGAGTGAGCGGCGTATGAAGCGATCGCCCCTCCGAGACGTCGCGAGTATGCTGCAATCCTTCTATTATGCTGCTAGCGTCGCGTTCCAAAGTGAGTTAGAAAGTGGCATCATTCATTCCGAGCAATCTGCTCAAATGCAGCAGTGGGTACAATTCTGGATTTCGTGGGTTAGTGCTGCATTTCTCCATTCCTATCTGACAACAGCTCGTAATGGAACATTCTTGCCAAAGACTCAGCAGGAGTTGAAAGCTTTGTTGGATAACTATCTCTTGGAGAAAGCAATTTATGATCTGGGATATGAACTGAATCGCCCTTCGGAAAGTACAACAATCCTGTTGCAACGAATTCTAGAACTCTAGTACTTCATGATGTAAATCAACTTAGGAGATTTACAGTAATGAAATTACCCCCAGAATGTTGGTGCTTTGCCCGCGAAGCGGGCAAAGCACCAACATTCTGGGTAAATTCTTATGCAGAAACCTCCTTACGTTTAGTGGTCTGGGGGTAAAGCCCTCACACCACTAAACACGGGTAAACTTAAGCTGCCGAGTACTACTGTGTATTTTGAATCTGGCTGGAGGAGGTGTCTTTTCGTGCGCTTCGTGCACAAAAAAAATCTTTAAAACCTCGGGCATAGACCTAAAGGTACAGGTCGCAACCTTCATCTTAATGGGTCATTCGATAAGTCTTAGATACATATAAAGAAGTAGTCAGAACTTCTAATAGAAATCTTATTACAACTGTAGACGGATAGGCATTTCGAGCGGGGATCGCTATTGTTCTAGGGTAGGTTTTCCGTGATGTTAGAAGCGCTCTAGTTAATGTGAATGCTACCTAGAAGCATTCGCTCTTTAGCTCTTTATCTACCTCGTTGTATTACTTTTAACACTTCAAATTCTTGCCGGAAAGTATCCCTATGTATGTACCTCTGTGGCCTGGTAATGTCTATCCTTTAGGGGCCTATTGGGATGGTAAAGGAACAAATTTTGCTCTTTTTTCTGAAAATGCTACTGGAGTTGAATTGTGCTTGTTTGATCGGAATGATCAAGAAACTCGAATTCACCTAACAGAAGTTAATACATTTGTTTGGCATGGTTATTTGCCAGGAATAGGGCCTGGGCAACGTTATGGCTATCGGGTTCATGGCCCTTATGATCCCGCTAGAGGCTTCCGTTTTAATCCCAATAAACTTTTAATTGATCCCTATGCTAAAGCCATTGATGGGGATGTAAAAAATGGGCCAGAAATTTTTGGATATGATTGGAACCATCCAGATAGAGACCTATCTTTCTCTGACTTAGATAGCGCTCCTCTTGTTCCCAAATCGGTTGTTGTTGATCAATCATTTGATTGGGAAGGCGATAAACTTTTGCGTACTCCCTGGCATGAAACAATTATCTACGAAGTTCATGTCAAAGGTTTTACAAAGCTGCATCCAGATATTCCTGAAGAACTACGGGGAACTTATGCAGGCATGGCCCATCCGGCTACGATTGAACACCTGCAAAAGTTGGGAGTTAGTGCTGTTGAATTACTACCCATTCACCACTTCTTATCCTACCCAGGTCACCTAGCAGATAAGGGATTGAAAAATTACTGGGGCTACGATTCCCTTAACTTTTTCTCGCCTCATGCAGCCTATAGTGCAAGTGGCACGTTAGGGGAGCAGGTAACAGAATTTAAGGAGATGGTTAAGGCCCTGCATCGTGCAGGTATCGAAGTCATTCTCGACGTTGTTTACAACCATACAGGGGAAGGAAATCATAACGGCCCGACCCTTTCATTCCGGGGTATTGATAACAGCCATTATTACCGTCTGGTGCCAGGTGATGAGCGCTATTACATGGACTTTACCGGCTGTGGTAATTCCTTCTATATGCGCCATCCTCAGGTGTTGAAACTCATTACCGACAGCTTGCGGTATTGGGTGACGGAAATGCATGTGGATGGTTTCCGCTTTGACCTGGCATCTGCCCTTGCTCGAGAGTTGTACGAAGTCAATAGTCTGGCTGCCTTCTTTGACATCATCCATCAAGACCCAATATTGGCCGATGTGAAACTGATTGCCGAGCCGTGGGATGTGGGAGATGGTGGTTATCAAGTTGGAAACTTCCCGGTTCTTTGGTCTGAATGGAATGGTAAATATCGTGATACCGTACGAGACTTTTGGCGCGGTGAAGATGAAACATTGGGAGAATTTGCCTATCGTTTGACGGGCAGCCCTGACCTCTATTTCCAACAGAATGGTCGGCGTCCCAATGCCAGCATTAACTTCATTACGGCCCACGATGGTTTCACGTTGAATGATTTGGTTAGTTATAACCAAAAGTACAACGAAGCCAATGGTGAAAATAGCCAGGATGGAGAGGATCATAATCGTTCCTGGAACTGTGGGGTTGAAGGGGAAACGGATGACCTGGAAGTGCTGCAACTGCGGGAACGACAGCGGCGGAATTTTCTCACAACGTTGATGTTGTCGCAGGGGATTCCTATGTTGCTGGGAGGCGATGAGCTAGGGCGATCGCAAAAGGGCAACAACAATGGTTACTGCCAGGACAATGAAGTTTCCTGGTTCAATTGGGAGTTAGCAACCGGCAATGAAGAATTAGTTAACTTCTGTCGTGAACTCATTCACTTCCGCCGTCAGCATCCTGTTTTTCGCCGCCGCAAATGGTTCCAGGGACAAGCGATTCGTGGAGTATCCGATATTGGTTGGTATGACCCTGATGGAACCGAGCACACCGAAGAGGAATGGCAGGAAGGATATACCAAGATCATTGCCGTTTTTCTGAATGGCGATCGCATTCCTAGCCCTGGCCCACAGGGACAAAAAATTAGGGACGACAGCTTTTTGCTGCTGTTCAATGCTTACTGGGAGACGATCGAATTTACCCTTCCCCATGCCATGCCGGATAAACATTGGCAGATGGTTATTGATACAAAAGAGCCTCGTTTCATCCGAGAAGAGCGAATTTTCAGTGCCGATCAAGCGGTTCCTCTAACGGGGCGATCGATTGTTGTTTTGCAGCAGTTAATTTAGGTGATTGGCTAAGCCATCTCAACGGAAATCACCCCTATATCTCATTCACCAAGGAACACTATTCACCATGCAAGTTGGAGCTAATTATTTAGGTCAAGGCCAGTGCGAATTTACCCTTTGGGGGCCCAATTTAGACTCCGTTGCGGTGCAACTGGTTTCTGACAATAATCGCTTGATTCCCATGGAGCGGCAGGAGGGAGGATATTGGAAGGCGATCGCCTCCATCCAACCGGGCACCAACTATTTCTATCAACTCAATGGTGGAGATGGAAGACCCGACCCGGCATCCCACTACCAGCCCGAAGGCGTCCATGGCCCTTCCCAGGTTGTTGATCACCAATTTGATTGGACAGATCAGAACTGGAAAGGTGTTCCTCTGGAATCCATGATTGTCTACGAACTTCATGTGGGCACTTTCACGCCCGAAGGCACCTTCGAAGCCATTATCCCCCGGCTCAAAGACCTGAAGGAACTGGGTGTAACGGCGATCGAAATCATGCCCATTTCCCAGTTTCCGGGCGACCATCCCCCCAATGAAGCGAACCAGGGGCATGACTACCGCAACTGGGGCTATGACGGTACCTATCTGTATTCGTCCCAAAATTCCTATGGTGGCCCTGAAGGGCTGAAACGCCTGGTTGATGCCTGCCACCAGGAAGGAATTGCGTTGATTCTGGATGTGGTTTACAACCACTTTGGTCCTGAAGGAAATTACATCAGTTTGTATGGGCCTTACTTTACTGAAGTCTACCTAACGCCCTGGGGAAGTGCGGTTAATTTCGACGACAAACATAGTCCGGATGTTCGTAATTTCTTCATTCAGAATGCATTGCATTGGTTGCGGCATTATCACATTGACGGGCTGCGGTTAGATGCCGTTCATGCCATCTACGATTTGGGCGCATTTCATATTCTGGAGGAGCTTTCTGAGAATGTTGCAGCGCTTTCAAAAGAGATGGGGCGTGAGCTGTACTTAATCGCTGAGAGTGATTTAAACGACCCTCAAATTGTCCGCCCCGCTGATGCAGGGGGATATGGAATGCATGCCCAGTGGAGCGATGATTTGCACCACTCGTTGTATTCATTGCTGACGGGCGATCGCTCCGGTTACTACCAGGACTACGGCAAGTGCGAACATCTAGCAAAAGCTATTCAGAACAACTTCGTTTATGACTGGCAATATTCGCCATTCCGCCAACGAAATCATGGGCGATCGTCCAGGGGTTGCTCACCCTCACAATTTATAGTTTGTATTCAGAACCATGACCAGGTTGGGAACCAGATGATGGGCGATCGCCTATCCAAGCTCGTTTCCTACGAAGCTTTAAAGCTGGCAGCCGGAACGATTCTTCTATCTCCCTATACTCCCATGCTCTTCATGGGCGAGGAATATGGTGAGGAACTGCCCTTTACCTATTTCGTGAGCCATTCCGACCCAGACCTCATCAAAGCTGTTCGGGAAGGCCGAAAGCGGGAGTTTGCTGACTTTCATGCCGAAGGAGAACCGCTAGATCCAGAAGCGGTAGAAACTTATCTTCTATGCAAACTAAATTGGGAAAAACGCAAGGAGGGTAAGCATCAAACCCTGTGGTCTTTCTATCAACATCTGATTCAGCTTCGTAACTCTCTTCCGCCGCTTCTCCAACGCGATTTTGACAGTATTGAAGCGGGCTGTGATGAAGACAAGAAACTGGTCTGGTGGCGTCGTTGGAATGGAACTCGCCAGCTCGTTGCTTTACTGAACTTCAATCAGGAAGCCATTACCTTTGAGCCCTTGCTAACTGTCTTGAGGGGACACAAAATTTTGGATTCAGCCGAGCAGAAATGGGCAGGCCCGGGATCGTCGGCTCCTGAGCAGTTGGAGCCTGGAAAACAAGCTAATTTACCCCCTCTGAGTTTTGTGTTGTACGAGTCCGAGAAGGTTTAAAGCAACTACCCATTCCTATACTCTCTAACCTCCTATGCGTATTCCTACAGCCACTTATCGCATTCAATTCAACTCTGAATTTACCTTTGAAGACGCTCAAAAAATTGTTGATTATCTGGCGGATTTGGGTATTTCGGATCTCTATGCTTCCCCTATCTTTCAGTCGACAAAAGGCAGTACCCATGGCTATGACGTAACCAATCCAACTCAACTGAATCCTGAGCTAGGAACTTCAGAGGATTTCGATACGTTGGTTGGGCAACTGCAGCAACATGAGATGGGTTGGTTGCAGGATATTGTTCCCAATCACATGGCCTACAACAGCCAGAACCAGTGGTTGATGGACGTACTGGAAAATGGCCCAAGTTCCCGTTATGTTGAGTACTTCGACATTGCCTGGAATTCTCCATTTGAGGCGACGCAGGAACCGATTCTGGTTCCTTTGTTAGGGAATTTCTATGGGGATTGTTTGGAGAATGGCGAAATTCAACTGCAATATGACGAGAATGGGTTAAGTGCTAATTACTATAGCCTCAAGATCCCACTCAGGCTGGAGTCCTATAGTATTTTCTTGACCCAAAACCTGGGGCATTTAGTGAGGGTTCTAGGCAGAAAGCATCCCTACTTTATCCGGCTGTTAGGGATACTTTACCTACTTAAAAACCTTTCCTCAGACGACATTGTAGGTAAGCAGCGAGAAGACCAGGCTGACTTTGTCAAAGGAATGCTCTGGGAGCTGTATAACGACTGTTCAGAAATTAGAGAATTTCTGGATAACAATCTAGAAACTTTTAACGGCGAGGTTGGTAAACCAGAAAGCTTTAATTTACTGGATGCTCTCCTGACGGATCAGTTCTTCCGCCTATCCTATTGGAAGGTAGGAGCTGAAGAAATTAATTACCGTCGATTCTTCACGGTTAATGAATTGATTTCAGTCAAAGTTGAAGAGTTAAAGGTTTTCAATCAAACCCATGATTTAATCGCCAAGTTAGTTCAAGAAGGGAAGTTTACAGGTTTACGTATTGACCATATTGATGGGCTGTATAACCCGACGCAGTATTTAGAACGCCTGCGAGAGAAGATAGGCGATGTCTACATTTCAGTTGAGAAGATTCTGCAGCCGGGCGAGAGCCTCCCTTCAGTTTGGCCGATTGAAGGAACCTCTGGTTACGACTATCTAACCTTTGTGAACAGTATCTTCTGCAAAGCAGACAATGAAGAGAAATTTAATCAAATTTACTCTGAATTAACGGGCTTTAATTCCACCTTTGAAGACTTAGCGATTCAGAAAAAGCATCTCATCATCGATAAGAACCTGGCGGGGGATATTGATAACCTGGCCCAGTTGATGAAAAAGATTGCGGGTAAATATCGCTATGGCAACGACTTCACGGTGAATGGTTTGAAGCGTGCCCTAGCTGAAGTGTTGTCACGCTTCCCCATTTACCGGACATATACGACGGCGGATGGGGTGTTGGAGAGCGATCGCCCCTACATCCAAGACGTCATCCAGGCGGCTAAAGACAATGCTTCGATGCTGATTAATGAGCTGAATTTCATTGAGAAGCTGATGGAGTTGCGCTTCGAAGATACGCTGACCCAGGCCGAAAAAGATCAATGGCTTTATCTGGTGATGCGGATTCAGCAGTATACCGGGCCATTGATGGCAAAGGGTGTGGAAGACACGGCGCTGTATATCTACAACCGTCTCATTTCCCTCAACGAGGTGGGCGGTAACCCGGAGCGCTTTGGCATTTCCCTGGCCGAATTCCATGAATTTAACAGGGTGCGCCAGGAGAAGTGGGCCAACGCTCAGAGTACCACTTCGACCCACGACACGAAGCGCGGGGAAGACACACGAGCCCGCATTCATGTGCTTTCTGAGATGCCCGACGAATGGCTTCAGCAGGTGCGCCGCTGGAGTGACATCAATCGTCGCCATAAGAAGAAACTGCGGGGTGCGTTCATGCCCGATCGCAACGACGAATATGCTTTCTATCAAACGCTTGTCGGCGCGTTTCCTTTCAACGAACGTGAGTATGGAAGTTTTAGCGATCGCGTCAAAGATTACATGCTCAAAGCCATTCGCGAGTCCAAAGTTTACACCGCATGGCTGCGACAGAATAGCGCTTACGAAGAAGCCTGTATCAACTTCGTGCAGGCTGTTTTGGAGAATCCCGAACAGAACGAGTTTCTCAAGGAATTCATTCCGTTTCAGAAGCGTGTTGCGTACTACGGCATCTTCAATTCACTATCCCAAGCCCTGATTAAACTGACGTCTCCCGGCATCCCTGACATTTATCAGGGTACTGAACTGTGGGATTTGAGCCTGGTTGATCCAGATAATCGCCGTCCCGTTGATTTTGAACAGCGACAGGCGTTTCTCACAGAGGTTCAAGAGCGTCTGCAATCTGATCCGTTGCCGTTCATCGAAGAACTGTTGGCTAACAAAGAGGATGGTCGAATCAAGCTGTTTCTCGTTGCTCAGACGTTGAAGGCGCGTAAGGAGCACCTTCCTGTATTCCAGAAGGGTTCCTATCAAGCATTAGAGGCAAGTGGCAAGTTTCAAGACCACATTATTGCCTTCATGAAACAGCATGGGAATACCACTCTTCTAGTCGTTGTGCCCCGTTTTCTTACGGGAGTCATTCAACTTGATGAATTGCCCCTGGGTGAGCCCGCCTGGGCCGATACGCACCTGAAATTACCGTCTCAAGCGCCATCCCGTTGGACCAATTTGATGACGAATCAAACTGTAGAAATGGATGGTAGTGAGCTGGCGATCGCCCAAACCTTCCAGCACTTCCCGGTGGCCCTTCTGGTTCACTCGGGTACCTAACACAAGGAGGGTTCTCCCATGCCAAAAATTGGTTATCACGCATCCCACGAACAATTTAAGCCCAGTGAGTTGCTCACCTATGTGCAACGGGCCGAACAGGCGGGCTTTACGGCCTCCCTCTCCTCTGATCACTTCCATCCCTGGAGTGAGCGACAGGGGCAGAGCGGCTTTGCCTGGGCCTGGCTGGGGGCGGCGATGCAGGCGACTCAACTTCCTTTCCGTGTGGTGTGTGCGCCTGGGCAACGCTACCATCCCGCCATTATTGCCCAGGCATCGGCAACGCTGGCAGAAATGTTTCCGGGGCGCTTTTGGCTGACGGTGGGGAGTGGTCAGTTGATGAATGAGGGAATTACCGGGCAAAAGTGGCCGGTGAAGGGCGATCGCAATGCCCGCCTCAAAGAGTGCGTAGACATCATTCGCGCCCTTTGGGCAGGTGAAACCGTTACTCATCACGGCATTATCACTATCGAAGAGGCAAAACTCTACACCCGTCCAGAAACGCCACCGTTGCTCATTGGGGCTGCTGTTACAGCAAAAACCGCTGAATGGCTCGGCAGTTGGGCCGATGGATTAATCACCATTTCCCAGCCTCCCGAAAAACTGCAGCAGGTGGTGGATGCCTTTCGACGGGGCGGTGGCGAAGGCAAACCCATGATTCTCAAAGTGCAGCTTTCCTACGATCGCGACGAAGCGACGGCTCGCGAGGGAGCCTACGATCAGTGGCGCAACAATATTTTTGACAGTCACTTACTGACCGAG
Organism: Leptolyngbya sp. FACHB-8; assembly: GCF_014695575.1. Taxonomy (GTDB): domain Bacteria; phylum Cyanobacteriota; class Cyanobacteriia; order Elainellales; family Elainellaceae; genus Vacuolonema. Next base: position 45,057 of record NZ_JACJOO010000095.1, read on the forward strand.
TTGCAAACCCCGGCCATGTTTGATGCTGCCGGAAAGTTTGTCCAGCCTGACGAATTAGACGAATCTGTCCGAATCTCCGCAGAGCCTCAGCAGCATGTGGAGTGGTTACAGCGGGATTTGGAGATGGGTTTCGACGAACTGATACTTCACAACGTGAATCGCAATCAGTCGCTATTTATCGACGTGTTTGGTGAACAGGTCGTCCCCTTTCTCAAGCAGACAAAAATCCCCGCACAGGTATAAGCTATGACCGCAAAACCTACTACCTTGAAAATGCGCCGCAGTGGAATTCTGCTGCATCCCACATCCTTCCCCGGACGTTTTGGCATTGGCGATCTTGGCACTGAAGCCTATCGATTTATCGATTTCCTGGCTGAGACGGGACAGCAACTCTGGCAAATTCTTCCCTTGGGGCCAACAGGGTCGGGGAATTCCCCCTACATGTGTTACTCTGCGATGGCCGGAAATCCTCTGCTGATCAGCCCTGAGCGGCTGCAACAGGATGGTTTACTAAGCGATCATGATTTTGAGGGATTGCCGGAATTCGACCTCGATCGCGTGCGTTACGACGCTGTTATCCAGAGCAAACTAGCGCTGCTCAGAAAAGCCAGCGACAACTTCAAACACCACGCAACCCCAGAACAAAAAGATAAATTCCACCAATTCTGTGAGAGCAAGGCTTACTGGCTGGACGATTTTGCCTTGTTCATAGCACTCAAAAATGAGCACAATGGCACAGCCTGGCACACCTGGGACCATGCGATCGCCAGCCGCCATCCTGAGGCATTAGAAGCCGCGAAAGAGCGCTTATCTGACGGAGTTTTCTTTGAAAAATTCCTCCAGTTCGAGTTCTTCCGTCAGTGGTCTGATGTCAGAAACTACGCCAATTCAAGGGGCGTTCAAATCATTGGAGACATCCCCATTTATGTGGCCCAGGATAGCGCTGACGTCTGGGGACATCCCCAAAATTTCCATCTAGATGAGGAAACCAATGAACCTGCGCTAATGGCCGGAGCGCCACCCGATTACTTTAGCGAAACAGGCCAGTTGTGGGGCAATCCCATTTACAACTGGGAGTACATGCAGCAATCCAATTTCAAATGGTGGATTCAGCGCTTCCACGCCATGTTGGATTATGTGGACTTAATTCGCGTGGATCACTTCATTGGGTTTGAGTCTTTCTGGGCCATTCCCAAAGGATCTAGCGATGCCAGAAGTGGACAATGGACCAAGGCTCCCGGAGACGCCTTATTCACCACACTTCAGCAAGAGTTAGGTGTGCTACCCATCCTGGCCGAAGATTTAGGAAGCGTCACCCCCGAAGTGGAAGCCCTGCGCGATAAGTTTGAATTCCCTGGCATGAAAATTTTGCAGTTTGCCTTCGGGGATAGTCCCAAAAATCCTTACTTGCCATTCAACTACGATCGCAACTTCCTGGTCTACACGGGCACCCACGACAACGACACCACCATCGGTTGGTACACCACCCTCAGCGACAAAGAACGCCAGGATGTGCTGACCTACCTGGGCTGTGCCAGTCAGGACGGCATTCATTGGGACATGATTCGTCTGGCTTTCAGCTCGATCGCCAACTTCGCCATCGTTCCTCTGCAAGACGTCCTTGGTTTGGGAACCGAAGCCCGCATGAACTTTCCTGGCAAACAGGACGGCAACTGGGAATGGCGGTATCGGGAGCATGATTTGAGTCAGGATGTACGCGATCGCCTCAAACACATTACCCACTTTTTCGATCGCGCTCCCTCCCATCACCACCACTAAAACTGTTGTGAGGAGTGTGGCGATCGCTCTCCTCACAGGGTTTTGAGCTTACACAAGACTTACGTATTTTTGTTTGTGGTGTGCGAAGCACACCACAAACATTCCTGTTGCAATCTAATGATCAGATGAGCTTGTTGAATCTGGCGAATGAGACATCACGCGATCGCGCCCCAGAGCTTTGGCGCGATACAACTGTTGGTCAGTGCTCTCAATGAGCGCAGAAGGTGAAGACCCGGGTGCAGGAAACCCAGTGGCCACACCCAGACTCAAGGTTACATAGGGGCTGGCTGGGGAATTGGCGTGGGGAATTTGCAGAGATTTAACGGCTTGGCGAATGGTTTCTGCAAGATGGATGGCTCCCTCAAGCTCGGTATTGGGTAAAACGACAATAAATTCCTCACCGCCATAACGGGCGGCTAAATCGTGCGATCGCTGAACCTGGCTACTCAAAACTCTGGCAATCCGCTGCAAGCAATGGTCACCAGCCAGATGACCGTAGAAATCGTTATAGCGCTTGAAATAATCCACATCCAGAAGAATCAGCGACAGCGGTAATTGCTCCCGTATCGAACGCTGCCACTCCTGCACCAGGTGTTGATCAACGTGGCGACGATTAGCCATTCCCGTTAGACCATCAACTATTGTCAGCCGATGTAGTTCCTGATTGGCTTGCTGCAATGCGACTTCTGCCTGTTTGCGATCGCTGATCTCTGCCATCAACTGTTCATTGAGAGAGTTCAACCGGGCAGTTCGTTCCTTCACCTTTTGGTCTAACTCTGCATTAAATGCCATCAAGAGCTGTTTCTGCTCTTCTAAGCTTATGAATAATGAATTGACGGCTCTGGACAGCTTGGCGACTTCATCTCTACCGGAGAAAACAGGAATCCGCGCGGTTGTATCTCCCTGGCGAATGCTATCCGCTGCCGCCGCAATTTGCAGTACCGGGTTTATCAACCATCCTGCAATCCACCAGACCAGGGCACCGCTAGTGACACCAAGCGCAATTCCCCAGATGATAATTTGTTCTTGCAACGCTACAGCTTCGGCAAAAGCTTCCTTTGCAGACTGGCGTACCAGAACTATCCAGCCCAAACCTGGATACTGGTCACACCCTTTAGTCGCGGCAAATCCTGTTAGGTAAGAAGTGCCATCGAACCATTGCTCGACTAGAGAACCGCTCTTCCCTTGCTGCGCTGACTGCACACTGATCAACGGCTGAGAGCCAAGAGTGGGTGAAGGTGGACCTGTCAGGGGTTCGTCACTATCAGGGGCACTGGCCGGGGCCAGCAACATCTCTCCAGATTTAGAGAGAACCATCACGTCGACGTTGTAATGATCGTGCAGGGGATTCAACAAATCATCCCGTACATGTTTTGCCCACTCCCAATAAAGATGGGCCCCCAGTACCCCTTCAAATTTGTTTGGATCTTGTGCATTAAATACAGGGGTGGCAATATCTACAAAACGAGTGGGTTCGGCACTGGAGTTGGGGTTAGGAAGGAGCTGAGCCAACAACTTGGCATCATGAACATCTTCAACAACCGCCCCCCATCTGCCTCGAATGAACCAGGGACGCTGTGAAACATTTTTTCCTTCTAATACGCGGTTTGTGCTGGCCAGAACGATACCATCAGAATTCGTTAAACCAATCCAGGCATAGTCTTTGTAGGCGTTCTGTAGGGTCTGGAGGAGCGATCGCTTACTCTCAGGAGATTGACGAGAATCTTGAATAGCGTTCAGTGTCGCGAGAGTTTGAATTTCCTGGTAGTAAACAAACATCCCCCGGTCCAAATTCCTGGCCATCTGATAAGCCAGCTCTTCCATAAATTGACCATTACCGGCTTTAATTTGAGCTTTACTGGTATTGCCAACAATCCATGACAACAACAGAGAAAAGCAGAGAATTGTTGTGGCAATAATTAATCCCAATCGCTGCTTAAAATTCTGCCGTGGATTGAGCCTTCTAATCCATTTTCCAAATACCATACATCACACAGCTATCTAACCTTGAGTTGAATAGCATCAAGCCAGCATTCTAATGAGAGGATTATTTTTTCAAGCTTCAATTGTATCCTGCACGATCCACCCAGACTGTGAGTTTTAATAATCTCGAATCTTGAACCAAACAACAGGCGAAATATTTGTCTGGGCTAGGTCTGTAAACCAGTTTTTGACCAATACATAATAGTTTCTCTATCTATCGGTATTTTCAAATCTTATGCCAAAATTTAGAATCCTCTTTTCACGGCTGCAAAGCGTCAGTAAAAAGAGGATTCTAAGGCTTGTTTTAAAAGCCATTTTTTTGTGCGCTTTGTATAGAAGAAATAGCCCTTTCAGCCGATCTTTCTGTACTGACTCAAGCTGTAAAGGTTGCCACAATCTAAAAAAATATTGTTGGATGCCCCCTTGTTTTTTCGTGCGCTAAGCGCACGAAAAAACAATTTCAGTGGATTAGCCCACACTCTGCTGAATGGCTTGAACTAAACCACTGCCCACATCTCGTGAAGGGCCAGGAAGCCGCTTAGCACCCTGTATCAGCCTTGCCCATAGCTCATTACCCTGGGCTCCCGTTGCCTGGGCATAGAGGGCTGCAACGCCTGCTACGTGGGGAGTTGCCATGCTGGTACCGCTAATGATGCTGTACCGGGTCGGCATGGGCCAGGACGAGTAAATATCCACCCCTGGTGCTGCCACATCAACTTGTCCACCCCGGGGATTTAAACCGCCATTGGAGAAGGGGGCGATCGCTAACCTCGAATCTACAGCCGCCACCGCCATAATGGAGGGGCAGTTCGCCGGATGGCTGACGGGTTGCACTAAGCCATACTGACGAAAACTATCATTCCCGGCGGCGGCTATAATCAGCGTGCCCCGGCGCAGGCTACGTTTACCGACCTGCTCGTATACACGGGAGAAGTTTTGTCCGGGTTGAATAGGGGCACCCAGGGACATGGAGATGATCTGACAATCGCTGGCGACCGCCCAGTTAATTCCCGCCAGAATGCCGCCATCAACCCCGCCGCCATCATCGCTCAGCACTTTGCCTGCGAAAATTTCGGCTTCGTAGGCCACACCATAACGAGGATAGGTTGGCAACTTCGAGCCACAGGCCGTTCCAATGCAATGGGTGCCGTGGCCGTTGCCATCCTGCACCTCTTCTCCCTCAACGAAAGATTTGCTGGTGATCTTGCGTCCAGCGAAGTCAGGATGGCTTAAATCGAGCCCTGTATCTAGCACAGCAACACGAATTCCGGCACCACTGTAGGGCGATGTATTGACATGGGTTGCCATTAAACCCCAGGTGAGTTCATCTGTAGCGGCTCCTACCCCGGGTGGCGCGCCGACTAAACTACTGTTGACGTCTCCATTCGTGAGGTGGTCAATGAGTTGTTGGATGGCATCCCGATAACCCCTCAGATAATCCAGAGAAACATTCACGCTGTCGCTTACTGCCGGTGGGGGCGTAGGGATCGTGGGCCGAAACTGCTCAGCATCGGGCAACGCATAAACGACTCGCTCGGGCTCCATGATCATGGGAGGGTTGGGGCTGGCGGCGACAGTGCTGAGCGATCGCACCTGATCACTATCCAGAGCCACCACTGCGACCCCTAATTCGTCAAACACGACCGACGTGGATTCCTCCACCTCGTCAATAATGACGGCATGGTCTTCAAAATCACCGGAGTGGGCAAATGCGGTGACGCCCGCATTATTGCCAAGGGCCTGGATGCCAGCACCAATATCTTCATCATCCAGCAGCACCAGATACCGACCCGTGGTCTGTGGGCCAGTTGGGATCCGGGGGAAGCTAGTCATAGACGGGACTTTTCCTTGATTGCATTCATCCTGAGTCTACGGCTGTATTTGAAGGATTTCCGCAAAATCTAAGGATTTCATCCGATGGGCAGACTTTAATTCCCTCAAGACTTACGCAGCCAGCCCTGCCCTTACGCAAGGAGGGGGAATGCAACGCACTCCCCCCTCTGAGTCATGGTAATAACGGAAGCTATGGCGTTATTTAACTCCCTCGGTCTGCAATTCAGAAATCAACTGCTCTAGATGGCCGCTCTCTGCCTGGTACACTTCGTTGCAGAAATGACAGGTCGCTTCAGCCCCGTTGTCTTTCTCGATCATGTCTCGCAGTTCGTCTTCCCCTAGCAGCTTCAGTGCTCCCAGCATCCGGTCGAACGAACAACCGCAGTGGAACCGCAACAGTTGCGTTTCTGGGAAAATATTGAGATCCATATCTCCCAGCAGATCGGTCAAAATCTGGGGCAACGATTTCCCAGCCTGGAGCAGCGGAGTAAAGCCTGCCAGGGTACTCAGACGAGATTCGAGAGTTTGAATCAACGATTCGCCCCGAGCTGCCTTGGGAAGAATTTGCACCAACAGGCCTCCGGCGGCTGTCACACCCTCAGGTTCAACAAAAACACCCACCATCAAAGCTGAAGGTGTTTGCTCAGACGTGACCAGGTAATAGGCCACATCCTCACCAATCTCCCCCGAAACCAGTTCTACCGTGCTGGAGTAAGGGTAGCCGTAACCAATATCTCGTAATACATGGAGTCGTCCTTCCCGGCCGATCGCTCCACCCACATCCAATTTCCCTTGAGGGTTAGGAGGCAGTTCCACAGAGGGATTTTGCACATAGCCCCGCACGGTTCCATCCAATCCCGCATCTGCAAAAACAATCCCCATTGGACCGTTCCCCCGAAAGTGTAAGTTCACCCGGGAGCCTTCCTTTTTCATGCTGGAAGCAAGAAGCAAGCCTGAACACATTGCCCTACCGAGGGCAGCGGTGGCGACATAGGAGAGTGAGTGACGTTGACGAGCTTCTTCCGTGAGGCGTGTCGTCACAGCACCGACCACCCGGATTCCCCCACCTGCCGCCGTTGCGCGAATCAATTGATCGGCCATAACCTAAACAGTTCTTCATAAATCCTCACTCCATTCTATATATTGCAGTTCCTGCTTGGGTGAAGTCAGCTCAAACCAATAACCAGCCCCATCTGTATGTTTTTTGTGGGTCTTAATCTTGCAATACTCTGGACCGTTTTTCTGAAACCCTTAATTTTTGCGTGCGCTTTGCGCATACAAAAATTAAGGGTTTCAGAAAAACGGTCCGAATTAATGATTCTGTATGAAGTAGGTAGCTAGCCGACCTCTGCGAGAAAAGCTGGGCAGCCACGGTATCGAAGCTCTTGTAAAATCCCTGCAAAACAACCTGTGATCTAAATCACAAAAACTACACTGCAAGATAAAATCATTGTGAAATTTACTAGGCTCAAGCCTTAGGTTGCAAGGGAGAACGGGATAGGTTAGGGAATGGTTGACCCCTGAGCCGGTTGGGCAGATTAGGTCATAGTCCGCTCGAAAAGCCCGGTGGCTTGGCAACTCTGGCATTTGACCCGGATCGAGTATTTGGCTGAACGGAATTTTTTCCAGGAGTGCCGTGCTCTACAGAGTCCTTGAATTTCTCACTTCTCTGAATTTTTCGGATGTATTTCTCTGGCCTGCGGTTCTCTAACATACACTGACTACACAGGGCTTCTGGATGACTGGCTTAATGTTTGACCTACGCAGGGAAAATATGCTCAGCGTTCCCGCATTGACGCACGATCGCATTCTGGCGGCGATTGATGTGGGGACGAACTCGATCCACATGGTGATTGTCCACATTCAACCGTCCCTGCCTACCTTTACGGTGATTTCTAAAGAGAAGGCAACTGTACGCTTGGGCGATCGCGACCCTAAAACTGGCTGCCTCACCCCCGTTGCGATGGATCGTGCGACCCAGGCGCTCCGTCGCTGCCAGGAACTAGCCAATCGTCTTCATGCCGAGGATATTGTCGCTGTTGCGACGAGTGCTGTCCGAGAAGCCCCGAACGGTCGTGACTTCTTGCAACAAATCGAAGAAGAGTTGGGGCTCACCATTAACCTCATCGCTGGGCAGGAAGAAGCCCGACGCATCTACCTGGGCGTGCTCTCGGGGATGTCCTTCAACAACCAGCCTCACGCCATCATCGACATTGGCGGTGGCTCAACGGAGCTGATTTTGGGCGATGGACACGAACCCCGCAGCCTGAGCAGCACGAAAATTGGAGCCGTTCGTCTAACCGCCGAATTTGTTACTACAGACCCCATCAGTTCTACTGAGTTTGGTTACCTTCAAGCTTATGTGCGTGGGATGCTGGAGCGGCCCGTTGAGGAGTTATTAGCTCAATTGCAACCGGGAGAAACCTGCCAACTAGTTGGCACATCGGGCACCATTGAAGCGGTTGCGATGCTCCATGCCCGTGAGAAGCTGGGCATGATTCCCGACCCCATGCATGGCTACAGCCTCACCCTGGAAGATCTACGGGAGTTAGTCAATCGCCTGCGCCGTATGCCCTATGCTGAGCGCACGAAACTTCCGGGCATGAACGAGCGCCGTGCTGAAATCATTGTTGCAGGAGCGGTCATTCTGCAAGAAGCGATGACCCTGCTGGGCATGAACTCCATCTTTATCTGTGAACGGGCGCTGCGGGAAGGGGTGGTCGTCGACTGGATGTTGACCCACGGCCTGATTGAAGATCGGCTACGCTTTCAAAGCTCGATTCGAGAACGCAGTGTACTGCGTACCGCCCAGAAGTTTGAAACCAAGATGCCTTACTCCGAGTGCATCGCCCGCCATGCCATCAACCTGTTCGACCAGACCCAGGGAGTCTTGCACCCCTGGGGTGTTGAAGAACGGGATCTGCTCTGGGCAGCGGCCATGCTTCATAACTGCGGCCACTTTGTCAGCCACTCATCCCACCATAAGCATTCCTATTACTTAATCCGCAACAGCGATTTGCTGGGGTTCACCGAGGTCGAAATTGAGACGATCGCAAACCTGGCCCGCTACCATCGCAAGAGTTGTCCTAAGAAGAAACACGAGAGCTATCGTAATATCAGCAGCAAGAAGTACCGACGGGTTGTAGATCAGCTCAGCCCGCTGCTACGGCTGGCGGTCGCAATGGATCGACGGCAGATTGGAGCGATCGCTCAATTCACCTGTGAGCCCCGTCCCGAAGCCGGAGAACTGCGGCTGCACCTCTACCCCCGTCATGCAGGGGATGACTGTGCCCTGGAACTGTGGAGCCTCGATTATAAGAAGGGATGCTTTGAAGAGGTGTACGGCTTAAAACTGGTTCCTATTCTTCACCCGGATGCAAAGGGTTAACGTCACGCGCTCATTAATGTAACAAAACGGAAACATAACAAAACCGAGGAATCCGATTTTCGATGGCAACTCAGTCGTGGAATCGGGTTCTTCCATTTTGCTGGGGTGGAGGGCGATCGCATAACAACCGCAGCAACAATTGCAACCTGGAAATCAGCGATCCCCGTTGCGAGATCAACCGTTTGTTGATACTTTAGTGGCTTGTTTTACAAGAAGTGTCTAAAAGCTCAAATTTTTTGAATATCGCTGGTTTTTAAGCATATATCTCACCCGCAGAACGAATCTCTTTGATTGGCACCTGGAGCGACAAGTACCTCCGATTTAAGCCTGGACGGTTTTGTGGGCCACTGACGGACAACCGCTGAGACATCATGCATCGCCGTATCCCCCAACGCTTTACGATTTTCATCGCTTGTACAGGTAAGACCCCGCTGACTATCTCCATTCACCCCCTGATTTTGGTAGCGATTCTATTGGGCTCTATTTCCTTCCCGGTGGTGTCGGTTGCCAAAGCCTTTCAGACGATGACCAACCGCAACTCGCAGTTGACTCACGAGAACCGCAACCTGAATAAGCAGGCTCAGGAAATTCTGGAAGGCATGGAGCAATTGGAATCCGAAATTGACGCCCTGCAACGGCGGGCTGGGATGCCCGAAACTGGCTCGGAGAACCAATCCCGGCTACCTCAGGGGGGCGTACCCTTGGCTGTAGAAGGCAAATTCTTTTTATCTGTTGCTGAGGAACAGTTACCTCAGCTGATGGAGGATCTAGAGGGAACTCAACCGGCTCTGGAAGCTACTCTAAAACGAGAAAATGCAAGGCCTCAGGGCCTTCCGCTCAAGGCCAGTTATCGGGAGACTTCAGGTTTTGGGTTTCGGCGTAATCCCTTCGGTGGTGGCTCAGAGTTCCATGGTGGTCTTGATTTTGTGGCCGCTTTCCGCAGTCCGATTTATCCTACGGCTCCTGGGAAAGTGATTCGAGCAGAAATGTCTCGTGGGTACGGCTATCATGTGGTCATTGACCATGGTTATGGATATAAAACCCTCTATGGTCATATGTCAGGGCTAGCCGTAACTTCGGGTATGACGGTCGATCGCGATCGCATCATTGGCTATCTGGGCAATACAGGCCGCTCGACAGGTCCGCATCTACACTACGAGGTTTTCCGGAATGATCAGCCGGTGGATCCCAAGTATTATTTGGACTGAGCGATCGCATTTCACCTATTCATCGCTAGGGAGCGAGGTATGTTCGGCCGAAAGCAAAGCAACAATTCACTCACCTATCTGAGCGAGAAAAGTGAGTTTCAAGGGGCATTGCATATTGAAGGAAATCTACGGGTTGATGGCGTCATCCATGGCACCGTAGAAGTTCGAGGCGACATGGAAGTATCACATACAGGTTTGGTGGAAGGGCCAGAAATTCATACCCGTAACCTGATCATTCATGGGGTTGTTAAATCCCGTATTGTTGCAGAAGGTCGCCTCAGCCTGAGCCGCACCGCTCGTTTAGAGGGGGATGTTACTGCCCACTCCATTGATATTGAAGCGGGTGCCTTCTATCTAGGCCATATGACGACCTCTGATACTGAGGATAAGGTGCTCCCTGGCACTGGCAAGTATCCCGAATTAATCGGCGGCGAGCCGCAGTAAAATTTTCGCTTAGCCATCGTTGAGTGAGTGCTAGGCCAGAGTAGCGGCGTTACAGGTAACGCCGCTACTCTGCTCTGCCATTCATTTCAGAAACGAACGTTACCTGACAGGATAAGTCGAAGCACTATTGGGTGCTTCGACTTATCCTGAACTGCTGTTGACGAAGGCTAGATCCTGAAAAACACCGACTCAAATTGCATGGTTTGTTTAGGGGAAATAAAGTGCTTTTCTCGAACCGTAAATCTGCCATAAACCGGGGGGGATAGAGTAGTGCCGTTGGTGAAAGGAACAGGTTAGGATTCTGACAGGCGATCGCACAGGCATTCTGTCGTTTGCCATGTCAACATTTATGGAACTTACGGTTCATGGGTAGCACTTTTGGGCATTTATTTCGCATTACGACCTTTGGCGAGTCCCACGGTGGGGGCGTCGGTGTTGTGATTGATGGGTGCCCTCCTCGTTTGCCCATCACACCTGAAGAAATTCAGTTTGAGCTGGATCGGCGGCGACCGGGCCAAAGTAAAATCACGACTCCCCGTAAAGAAGCTGATCAGTGCGAAATTCTCTCCGGGGTGCTCGACGGGCAAACCCTGGGTACACCCATCGCTATCCTGGTGCGCAACAAAGACCAACGCTCTCAGGATTACGACGAGATGTCGGTGAAGTACCGCCCTTCCCATGCAGACGCGACCTATGACGCGAAGTATGGGATTCGCGCCTGGCAGGGGGGTGGGCGCTCTTCGGCACGGGAAACCATTGGGCGTGTAGCCGCAGGGGCGATCGCCAAAAAAATCCTGCAACAAGTTGCCGGGGTGGAAATCGTCGGCTATGTGAAGCGTATTAAGGATCTGGAAGGGGTCATTGATCCGGAGACCGTCACCCTGGGCCAGGTGGAAAGCAACATCGTTCGTTGTCCTGATAGCGAAGCGGCCCAACGCATGCTGGATCTGGTGGAGAAGTACCGCGACCAGGGGGATTCCCTGGGCGGAGTGGTGGAATGTGTAGCGCGTCGCGTTCCCAGAGGTTTGGGGGAACCTGTGTTTGACAAGCTGGAAGCCGATCTGGCAAAGGCGATGATGTCGCTCCCTGCTACCAAGGGTTTTGAAATTGGCTCTGGTTTTGCAGGTACCCTGATGAGCGGGAGCGAACATAATGATGCCTTCATTACGGATGCCGAGGGAAATGTGCGAACGGAAACCAACCGTTCCGGCGGCGTGCAGGGAGGCATTTCTAACGGCGAAAACATCATTATTCGCATTGCCTTTAAACCCACGGCTACCATCCGCAAAGAGCAGCGGACGGTGACCAAGGAAGGTGAGGAAACCCTGCTGGTTGGAAAAGGCCGGCATGACCCCTGCGTGCTGCCCCGTGCGGTGCCCATGGTGGAGGCGATGATGGCCCTCGTGCTATGTGACCATCTCATGCGGCAACATGGACAGTGTGAACTGTTCTAGAGCTTGTTTATGACTGCTGATCTGTCCCCCGATCGCCCTACGGATTTTGCCCAAACCCTCGACCAGGCTGTGCAGATTTTCCGCACAGGACAGGGTAGCCGACCGGGGGCGGTCGCCATGGTTGAAGCCCTCCTCCAGGCCGAAACGACCGCCAAACGTGACCACATCACCTATCCCTTCTCAGCTCTAGAGGGACAGTGGCGGCTTTGTTTCACGACAGGGGTTCAGAAGCGCAAGGGGGGCGGCGTGCGGCTGACCCGAGGTTTTTATATGCCAGGGTTTACGCCTGCCTACATCAGCTTTTATCCGGAGGGCGAGACGCTGTTGGGGGAAATTCGCAATCAGATTTCCCTGGCAGGTTTATCGCTTACCCTTACTGGGCCTTGCCGCTACCCTGGCAAGAAAAATTTGCTGGTGTTTGATTTTACGCAGATGGAGATAAGGGTGGGCGATCGCTCCCTCTATCAAGGCGGTATTCGTGGAGGCTCAACCAAAGCTCAGGAATTTGCTCAGAAACCCGTTGCCAAGCTGCCCTTCTTTGCCTTCTTTCGCATCACTGAGGACTACATCGCAGCTCGAGGGCGAGGCGGTGGCTTAGCCGTTTGGGTTCGAGCTCAGGCTTAAAAAAGAAGTGTGTTGCTCTGCAACACACTTCTTTTTTAGGCTCACTACCACCAGCGAACTTGTAAAGCACTCCGTTCAGGTTCGGTGGGATCTATGCTAGTTTCCCAATCAGTAGGTTTGTAGGTGCCGAAGATTCGATCCCACCAATCAACCCCTAATCCAAAATTGTGATGCCATTGTCCGTAGGTGTGATGGACATAGTGAACGGGCATCGGCATCCAGAAGCACTTAGTGGGATTGTCATGCTGAAGCTGGTGAGCGTAGGCCGAAAAGATCGCGTATGTTACCGCTCCGAGGAAAAAAGCTAAGGAAACTTTCCAGGAAAATAGCAGGAGAATGAGTGGAATTGGCACCACGACTTTCATGTATTCCAGAAATTCTTTAAAGACCCCCTGGCCTGTATTTTCGGCATGGTGGTCGACATGGAATTGGCATTTGTCGGGCCGCACATGCATCAAACGATGTAACCAATACTCTACCAGGCTGCTGAACAAGAACGTTCCCACAAATACCAGGCCCAGACCCAACATTCCTCCGATACCCATTCTGTCTCTGACACCTCACATCACTCTATTCAGATCTTGCACTAAAACCTGGATTTTGCCGCCACTAAGCTGTCGCAGAATCCAGGTTTATTTTCTACAGGGCTTACGCCTTCTGTGGAGTGTGCAAAACACATCGCACAAGAAGGCGTTAGTCCTATTTCAACCGGGTGGGGGCTATAGATCAACTTCCGGCTTGGAAGTAAACTTCCTCGTAAGGTTGCAACAGCACCCAGCCATTACCCTGAAACTTGAGTTGGATGGACTCACCGCTGCCGCGTCCAAACAAAGTGCCCACGGTAAAATTGGTCGCTAGTTCTGGGGAGAGTGAACCCGACCAGGCAACCGTAGCGTTGGGGTCGCAAAACACGGGCATGTTGGGTTTGACGGGTAGGGCTAAAGGTTCGTGGTGGGTGGTGATGGCGACCATGCCGCTACCCGATAGGCGGATGTTGAAAAGCCCTCCGGCCATCATCCCCGCCACTCGGCGCATGAGTTTAATGTCCCATTTAATCGAGTCTTCCATCGCCAGAATGTCGTTGCCATTGACAAAAATCGTTTCGTTGTTAAGGTTCAAGATGTGAATCCGCTTGCCGTGATCGGCCAGGTAAACGCGGCCTGCTCCATCCATTTTCATGAGGGACATGCCTTCGCCGGAAACCATCTTTTTCATCAGGTTTTCTAAACCATGTTCGAGGATACCTTCTCGCTTAAAGTTGATATTCCCCAGGTATCCAATCATGGCCCCAACTTTAGCCCAAACTCTTCCATTGAGCTTCACTTCTAATAAGTGAGGGCTTTCTAACTCAAAGGTGTCCTGGCCATGTTCCTTTTGAGATGTAGCTTGTAGAAACTCATTCAGTGAGTAGCGAGACATCGTATTTTGTAATTGTTTAGTGTCATGGGATGTTGCTTAACCCCTTCACGTCATATGCTTCAAAGTGCGAGGCTTAAATTCCGGATTAGGTGTGATGGCCTATCCCTTGCCCAGCTCCAGCCCCAAAATATTGAGCCGCCCGTTTCGCAGGCGGCTCAATATTTTGGGGTTTCACCCACCTACTTTAACCTCAGTTCGGGTTAAGGGCTTTTTCGAGTGCCGCGCTTCGCGCGGCACTCGAAAAAGCCCATTATTGCGTGCGCGTCGCGCACGCAATAATGGGCGGTTCGGCTTATCCCGAACTGACGTTACTTTAGCCACGCATGCCCATCTGGACACGCCAGAGAGATGCGTAGAGACCATCTCGTTCGAGCAGTTCCTCGTGAGTGCCCCGTTCTACCAGTTGGCCTTGCTCCATGACATAAATGCAGTGGGCATTACGAATGGTAGAGAGGCGGTGGGCGATCGCCACTGTCGTTCGGTTCTGCGTAATGCGCTCCAGGGAATGCTGAATGGCTGCTTCCGTTTCGTTATCAACCGCTGAGGTCGCCTCATCGAGAATCAGAATGGGAGGATTCTTGAGAACGGCGCGGGCGATCGCAATCCGCTGTCGTTGCCCACCTGAGAGCTTCTGACCGCGCTCCCCCACAATAGTGTCGTAGCCCTGGGGCAACTGCTCAATAAAATCGTGGGCTTCGGCAATCTTGGCAGCTTCCACCACTTCACGGAATGTTGCGTCAGGGGTGCCGTAGGTGATGTTTTCCCAAACAGTACCGTGGAACAGGAACACATCCTGACTCACCAACCCCATTGCCTTTCGCAAATCTCGTTGCTGCAAATCGCGGATGTCATGACCATCGAGGGTAATCTCGCCCGACTCAATTTCATAGAGCCGCAGCAGCAACTTCACCAAAGTGCTCTTACCCGAACCCGTGGAACCAACGATCGCTGTCGTTTTCCCAGCAGGCATATGCAGAGTCAGGTTTTCAATGATAGGAGTGCGATCGCGATACGCAAACGTCACATCCTTCAACCAGATATCACCTTGAACACGATTGGTAGGTAGTGGTGTACGACCAGAGTGAATGGCAAGAGGCGTATCTAACAAATCCAATACCCGATTTGTAGACGCCATTGCCCGTTGATATTGATCCAAAGTTTCACCCAGACGCGTTAACGGCCAAAGTAATCGCTGAATCAGGTAAACCATGACGCTGTAGTTACCAACGGAAAGATTGCCGTTAACAACCGCTAATCCACCAAAGAACAACGTTGCTGTGAAACCTAACAGAATGAGAATGCGAATCAGCGGAACAAAGGCAGAACTCAGAGCGATCGCATGCTGGTTACTCTTGCTATACCCATCACTTTCCCGGCGAATGCGTTCAATTTCATAGGCTTCAGTGGTGAAGCTTTTGATGGTCATAATGCCGCCCAGGTTGTTAGACAGGCGGCTATTGAGCAAGCTAGCTTTCTCTCGCACGTCAGCATAGCGGGGAGCCAGGAGTTTTTGAAAGGCGATCGCTCCCCACAAAATAAAGGGCATGGGCAACATCGCCAATCCTGCCACGCCCGGAGCCAGGTAAAAGAAGATGCCACCAATGATCACCACGGTGGCGCTCACCTGCAAAACCTCATTCGCCCCATAATCCAAAAACCGCTCCAACTGATTAATGTCATCGTTGAGAATCGACATTAACCGCCCTGTGCTGCGGCTCTCAAAGTATTCCAACTCCAACTCTTGGATGTGAGCGTAAGCATCCAACCGCAAGTCGTGCTGAATATGCTGGGCCAGATTACGCCACAATCGCGCATAGGCATACTCAAACAGCGACTCTAAACTCCAGATGACAAAGCTGACGAGGACGATCGCCACCAACTGGCTCCGTACGCTCTCCAACCCAAACTGCGTCAACCAGGAATCTTGCTGCTGTACCACCACATCCACAGCCATACCAATCAATAGCGGTGGAGCCAAATCAAAAATCTTGTTCAAAATAGAACAGACGGTGGCTTGCCAGAAGCGACGACGATAAGCCTGGGCGTAGCCAAAGAGGCGACGGAGTGGGTGCGGACGATGCACGATTCGAAATACCTAGACTAAACAATATTCCGACTATAGCGGAAAGGCTATAGATCGTGGGCTGGGGAATAAATGCAAGTCATCTATGACAATACTCTGGAGAGTTTTTCTAAAGCCCTTGATTTGGTGTGCGCGAAGCGCACACCAAATCAAGGGCTTTAGAAAAACTCTCCGAACTAAGGCTGTGAGAAAAAGCTCGGCACTTTGTGCCGAGCTTTTTCTCACAGATGACTTGCTAACGTTGCGACTTAGAAGCCCCACTTCCGTTTGGGGCCGACGTCCAGGTGCAGAATGTGGCGACGGTTGCCTGGGTAGATGCCCAAACCACCGGGCCACCATGAGACAAACTGTCTCGCTAGGTCAGCTCCCATAAAACCCTGTACAACAATATCAACGCCCTTTCCTTCCAGGTGCTGGCTGCGTTTTGCGCCCCCAGCCCTTGCATTCCAGGGGTTGGGACGATACCAGGAAGTTACTCGGAACGGTTTACCAATTTGGTTGCGTGCCTTCTGAAGTTGAGTCGCCAGTGCGACCATATTGTTAGCGTGTTGAGCGCTTTGGGGAACGCGAACCCCACCGTGGGTTGCATCACCCCACGTGAAACTGCCACCGGAAATAATGGGTTGATCCGTATAGACCGTTCCTTTACCAGGAACTGAAATAGCTTTGCCCTTGTATTGTGTTGAAGATGACGTTGTGGTCTTGGCTGGCGCTGGAGAATCGGCCGGTGCATTGGGAACGGGGTACACAACAGTGTCATCAAATTTGACTTGGGCATGCTGTTCATAGGCATACCAGGTACTTAAACCTCGGATGTACTGCTCCTGGTTATTAATGGCAAACCGAATATGGTTATTGAACTCACCCTTTGCATCTGCATAGGCATAAGAATGTAGCTCAAAGGTCATTCCTTTCGTAGCTTTATACATTTCCTCTTCAGCGAGTTCAGAAGATGCTACGGGCCGGCGCTTCAGTATCGTATCCTGAGTGATTTCCAATATCTGCGCAGCCGTTTGTTCTTCCATGGGATAAACGACTTGCCCATCAAATTCAACCTCGGCAAATCGGTTGAAAATAAACCAGGTGTTAAACCCTTTAAGGTTTCCGTCTTTGAGTGTGAATTTGATGTGTTCGTCGAAATCACCGAAGGAGTCGGCATAAGCATACGATTGAATTTCGTATTGGGTAAGTTGGTTAATCGGGAATTTATCCGCCTCGGGAAGTTCACCAACATAGACAGGACGGCGCTTGAGAACAGCGCGCTGGTCGGTAATCTTCAGGATGTGTGCCATGGAGAGATGCTCCGTGATTGAACGAGATAGTTGTTTATTGAATCAAGAGTCGAACTTAGAATTCCCTGAAGCAAAGGAAGTTCATGTGCCGACCTTGACGTTTAGATTTGCAACACTCCGGCTTGCTAAAAACCTTTTAGGTAATGTCAGTTTGAAAAGACCTTTATGTAAGTTTGAGTTGTACTCAAAAATGGTTTTTTCGAGGGCTACCTATACCCCTTTCCAATCTGATGAGCTACGAGAAGGATGTGGGATTTTATCCCAGTCGCTCTCTCGTACCTCGCCAAATTGGAGACCGTCATACGATACATGGCCCTCGAAAAGACCCTGATTTGAACCCAGGTTTAACAAACGCCAGAGCATGAAACTTTTGGCTAAGAATGAATATCGTTCAGCGTACCTCTGCCAAAAGAAAGAATCCAGTGAAAAATAATAATCTTACAAATCTGTAACCGTTCCTAAGTCTGGTGATGTATGCGGGATCGGCGTGTGACAGAGCCCTGTATAGCTTTTGTCGCGTTAGTTAGGACATTCGGAGCGAGTGGGAGCCCGCTCTGGATGTCCTAACTAACGCGGCACTAGTAGGCTGCGGCCTAAGTTCGCAACCTATGTTTTTGTGTAGGGTGCGAAGCACCCTACACAAAAACATAGGTGATGGATTTCCGCCTCAGCGTACTAGCAATCGTAACCGCTTGTTAGCAAAGCCAAAAAAAGAGAGCGTGGGGATATGTCCCCACGCTCTTCTCATAGCACTGTCAAAACTCTACTGAGCAGGATTTGCCGGAGCATCAGGAGCCGGAGCTGTTAGAGGCGCGGAAGTTGCCGGAGCGCCGGGTGCCGCTTCTACCGGGGACAACCACTGGGCACTCAGCACCACGGTTAGGGCCAAAAACAGAGCTGTCAGAGTCCAGGTCATACGGTTCAGGGTTAACTCAGCACTCTTCGTGCTAGTAAACAGTTGAGCTTGGCCGCCCAATCCGCCTAGACCATCACCCTTGGGGCTGTGTAGCAATACCAGGACGATCAGACCAAAGGCGGTAAGACCCCAGAGAATATGAGCGATCGTTTCGAGTGTCATAGATAAACCAGCGGAGATGTCATGGGAGCGGCGAACGTCCCTTAATTATTGTACTAAAAGGCTTTGTCCCAAGAGGGTTGTTTTTGTGCGCATTGCGCACAAAAACAACTTTATAGGGAAACTCGTACCGGCGTGCGGTTTGCTCGGGTTTCGATTTCAGCGGTATCGATCAGGGAGGTACCCGTCATTTCAGTGGGTTGGGAAATTTGCAGAATTTGCAAAATAGTTGGTGCGATATCGGCTAGGGTACCGCCTGCCCGTAAACGAACCTCGGCCCCATGGCCGGGGATCTTACGCTTTTCTCCTTCTACCAGAATGAATGGCACGGGATTGGTGGTGTGGGCTGTCCAAGGGTTGCCTTGGTCATCCCACATCATTTCAGCATTGCCGTGATCAGCGGTGATCAGGGTGGTGCCTCCGGCCTTAACGATACTTTCGAGGAGACGACCAACGCAGCGATCGACGGTTTCAATAGCCTTTACCGTGGCCTCAATTTTGCCCGTATGGCCAACCATATCCGGGTTAGCGTAGTTGATCACGATCAGGGAATAGATGCCCTTTTCGACAGCGGCGATCGCCACTTCCGTTACCTTATCGGCTGACATCGGTGGGGTGCGATCGTAAGTCGCCACCATAGGGCTGGGAACCAGTTCTCGATCTTCTCCTGCAAAAGGCTCTTCAATACCGCCATTGAAGAAGTAGGTGACGTGAGCATACTTCTCGGTTTCTGCCAGACGCAGTTGCCGCAGCCCCTGTTGAGAAACAATTTCACCCAAAATGTTGGTGAGATCTTGGGGCTCGAAGGCTACCAGCACCGGAAATTCGGGATCGTATTGAGTAAAGGTCGCAAAGGCAAGGGGCGTGATGAATTCTCGCTCAAAGCCGTTGAAATTGCGATCGACGAACACTTGGGTCAGTTGGCGAGCGCGGTCGGGACGGAAATTGAAGAAAATAACACCATCACCAGCGCTAACAGCACCCGGAGCAACCCGAGTGGGTTCAACAAACTCGTCAGTAATCTCTGCCTCATAGGAGGCCTTAAGAATTTCCAGGGCAGAACGACCATCGCCGTCACCGTCCTGGGTGATCACTTTGTAGGCTTTCTCTGTACGATCCCAGCGGCGATCGCGATCCATGGTGTAATAACGACCGCTGATTGTCACAATGCGACCAATGCCGATTTTGACAATCATGTCCTCAATCTGCTGTACCGCCGCCAAGCCATCTGTGGGCTTCGTATCGCGCCCATCCGTGATGACGTGGAGGCACACATCGTTAATCTGCTGTTCTTTCGCCAGTTTGAGCAAACCTGCCAAGTGGCTCAGGTGGGAGTGTACCCCCCCATCGGAGCAAAGGCCAACGAAGTGGAGCTTTCCGCCACTTTGCCGGACTTCCTGGCACACCTTTAATAAGGCTGAATTGCCCAAAATTGAGCCATCTTCAACAGCATCGGAGATCCGCACCAACTCCTGGGGCACAATACGGCCTGCACCAATATTTAGGTGGCCCACCTCAGAATTGCCCATTTGCCCATCGGGTAGCCCAACATTCTTCCCGGAGGTATGAATCAGCGTACTGGGATAGGCTTCCCACAGGCTATTCATTACTGGCGTGTTAGCGGCGGCGATCGCATTGCCGTCCGTTTCTTCGCGGTATCCCCACCCGTCTAGAATTATCAGAACAACTGGAGAGACAGGCATCTGTGCCATCTAGATAGCCCTTGGTTTATCGGTAAGAATTTTCTCAGCAATCATATCATCCACTTTCGCACTTCCGCCTGGGTCGTCATGCCTATGACAACCGCCTTTTCCGAAAGATTTAAGAATTTCGGGTAAATCTTGCCAAATCTTGTTTTGGGAAAAGGAGACCGATAGCTTGAGTTGCTGTAGATATATCAGCATGTCCTATTTTGAAAGGCTTGATTTTGGTCATGCTATATGCATGCAAAATTAAGCCTTTCAAGAAAACGCCAGATGATTCAGTGGTGTCACAAGCTAAAAGGACCCATGAAAACGCCATGCTAGCGCATCAAAATCCTTTTTGTGGACTAGCATGTCAAGAAGTTTTTGAGGGGTTTATAGCCCCTTAAAAACTTCTTAAATTTAATGTTTAAGTGCGGGATTACCCCACACTTAAACATTGACGGACCACAAGTAACTCACGAAAAGGATTTTGACACCAGGTTTTAGTTTTTCTGTATAAATACATCCTGGTAATACTCTGCATACTGTGAAATGTATAAATATTGCAGCAGAGGAGGGTAGGCCCTAACAATTGCTTCCCCTCTCTTTGCCCTAGCGAAAGTGACTGTAGATCGCTCAGGTAGGGAAATCTCTCCCTTTTGAGTCTTGTAACCGTACTTCGTAGGTCATTCACCTTTGGTAGGGTTGAATGAAAGGGCATGCACTAGACTTAAGAGATAACGGGCTTTACAGGCTGCGGCCCAGGCAGCCTGAGCGACTGTGCAGGAGGAGATGAACTCGATGGCCGCAACGGATTTTAGGGATTATTACGGGATTTTAGGCGTGAGTAAAGGTGCCAGCGCCGATGAAATCAAGCGGGCTTATCGAAAGCTGGCCCGTCAGTATCACCCCGATATGAATCCTGGGAATAAAACCGCCGAGGCCCGGTTCAAGGAGGTCAGCGAAGCCTACGAGGTACTATCTGACACTGAAAAACGCCAGAAGTACGACCAGTTCGGCCAATATTGGAAGCAGGCTGGCAGTTGGCCGGGTGGCGGTGGAGCCGGGCAACCAGATTTTGGTGGGTTTGATTTTGGTCAATACCGCAACTTCGACGACTTTATTAATGAACTGCTGGGGCGCTTTTCTACAACACCAGGGGGAGGGCGTAGTTATGGTCCAGGCCCTGGTGGATTTGGGGTAGATGATGCCTTCGGTGGCCGCACCAGTACGAGTGGAGCTGACCTGGAATCCAATTTTGCCTTATCCCTTTCAGAAGCCTTTCATGGCGTCCAGAAACGCCTGAGTGTTGGCAATGAGGTGATCGATGTACGAATTCCTGCTGGGGCAAAACCGGGGAGCAAAATTCGTATTCGTGGCAAAGGGCAACCCAGCCCCTACGGCGGGTCACGGGGTGACCTGTATCTAAAAATCGAAATTCGACCCCACGCCTTTTTTAAGTTTGATGGGGATAACCTGACGTGTGATGTGCCGATCGCCCCGGATGAAGCCGTGCTTGGGGCTGCTATCGAAGTTCCGACTCCCGATGGTATGGTCACCGTGAATGTGCCATCGGGAGTTCGTTCAGGTCAGTCTCTGCGGCTGCGTGGGAAGGGCTGGGTGACCCCGAAGGGCGATCGCAGCGACCTACTCGCCAAGGTCGTCATTATCCCTCCCAAAGATATCAGCGCTACGGAACGGGAGCTTTACGAAAAGATTCGCGCTAACCGCACCACTGATCCCCGCCAGGACCTACGGCAAGTCAAGCTTTAATTCCTATACGGATTTTGGGTGATTTCTGTAGAGGCGAGTTTTGACGTTACCTTAACGACCTATTCAGGAACTTCCACGCAAACCCGCTGTGGCGATCGCTATCAATCGCCACAGCAGGTTTCGCTATTCAGCCAACAGCATGACCGTGAGTTAACCTCAGTTCGGGTTAAGGGTTTTTTCGAGTGCCGCGCTTCGCGCGGCACTCGAAAAAACCCATTATTGCGTGCGCGTCGCGCACGCAATAATGGGCGGTTCGGCTTATCCCGAACTGACGTTGAGTTAGTTGCTAAACCTGTCCTATTGAAACATGGGTAATAATTTTGTGGGGTGTGCAAGGTACAGCAGGCTTGTGTAAGTCTTGTACCTCAGTACGGAACAAACAATAAAACTACCTCTAAAACTCAGAGTTCTTTGTTGTGAGGGTGTCGCCCCCACAACAAAGAACTCTGAGTTTTAGAGGTTTTGATCTGTACTATCAAAAACGGATAAATTAATGCTCAGCAATGGGTTCGAGTAGCCGAACTCCACCAGGGTCTACAGCTTGTAGCAACTCGTTAACGGTTCTTTCCCATACGGGCACGATCCAATCCGAGGCAATTTCTGCTAGCGGTACGAGAACAAAAGCCCGCTCGTGCATTCGAGGGTGGGGAATTTGCAGGTCAGGGCTATCTACAACCGAACCGTCGTAGAGCAACAAATCCAGGTCGAGCAACCGGGGACCCCAACGCTCATGACGTACTCGGCCAAATTGTGCTTCGATTTCTAGCAGGGTTTCCAGTAGAGCTTCCGGGGAAAGATACGTGGAGACGAGCACACAGGCATTGAGGTAATCGGGTTGTGGCGGCCCCAGGGGGGCGGTGCGATAGAAACTAGATATTTGATTGACCTGGATACCGGGGATCTCATCAAGAACAGCGATCGCGCTTTGCAGGATAGTGTGGGAATCACCCAAATTACTGCCGAGGGCGATCGCAGCCCGGTGAAGGGAAACGGGCGATCGCCCCACCGACGGGGGGTCAAGCTCTAGCATAAGGTTTCCTGTATCTATTCCACTTAAAGAACCGTGATGAGGAGTGCATCACGTCGCGCTGCACTCCTCATCACGGTTCTTCGACTGCATTCTATGTTACCAGGTCGGATCTACAAACAAATTGATGGCTAATTCACTTTCGCTGGGAGGTACTGCACTGATGCACGAGCAGATGATCTGGCCATCGGGCAGTTCTACCTCGCAGGCATGGCAAGAACCCATCAGGCAACCCGTTGGGATGGAGATCCCGGCACGACTGGCCACCTGTAGAAGGGGTTCGCCTACTTCAGCCTCGACAACCACATTATCGGGAAGAAAACGAATATGAACACTCATAACGAAAATCTGAAAAATTCCTAAATCAAGAAATAACGGAATTGCCGTTTGCTGAGCGGCCCAAAGCCAGTCAACAACCCCCCAATAGGCTACTTTCACCCGTGCCAATAGGGGGAATCTACCTCTCTACTCAATGCTACGATGCAAAGCGAGATACAGCAAAACACACTAAATTCAATACCTGGGCAAAAGATAGTGCTTTAATGTCCAAATAATTTTTTGAATTCAGCGTGTTTGTATGACTCAAGGATAAACGGGTACGTTGCACCGAAAGGGTTAGGGATATTAAGCGCACGTTCAAGTGCGCTTATTTTGTTTCTAGAGGTTGTAAAGCCCCGTTGTGAGGCAGTGGCGCTTAGCACGACTCGCTCACAACGGGGCTTTACGTCGCAGTGATTAGGAGTTGAGCCAACTTGTAATCACTGCAGGATTAATGTAGGCTTCGACCACATCTGCCAAAGAATCGAGCATCATTTCTCGCTGTTCACGGTAGTTGGAGATCCCCGTGGGCAGGGACTTTAAGCCACGCTGCTGACGAAGTCGATTCAGCCAGGCCCGACGCCAAGCCCCGTTGTCAAAAATGCCATGCAGGTAAGTGCCCCAAAGAGATTGGGTGGAATCGACGGTGCCTAGAGGTTTGTCATCAAATAGAGGGAAGTATTGCGTTCCTTCTGCTCCTTCCTCTTCTGCCAGGTGGCTGCGGCCCTGATGAATTTCGTAGCCTGCTACAGGAAGCCCGGTTTGAGGATAGTTGGAGGTAACCTGCCGTTGTCGGGAAACCTTTTGCCCTGTAATCACGGTCTTTAGGGGGAATAAATCCAACCCCTTGTAACGACCCTCATGGCCTTCAACCCCTTCGGGATCGGCCAGCACTTTGCCCATCATCTGGAAGCCACCACAGATACCCATGACGGTCCCACCTGAGGCCGCATAGCTTTGAATTTCTTCGGCCATGCCGGTTTTCTGGAGGGCTAACAGGTCGGCAATCGTGGTCTTCGATCCCGGTAAGATGACCGCATCGGGATAACCCAGAGATTCTTTTAAGCCGACATAGCGCACATTGACGCTAGGTTCGGAATCCAGGGGGTCAAAATCTGTGAAGTTGGAAATTCGAGGGAGGCGGACAACGGCAATGTTGATTTCT
Source organism: Leptolyngbya sp. FACHB-8 (assembly GCF_014695575.1). Taxonomy (GTDB): domain Bacteria; phylum Cyanobacteriota; class Cyanobacteriia; order Elainellales; family Elainellaceae; genus Vacuolonema. The sequence goes on from NZ_JACJOO010000095.1 coordinate 69,607, forward strand.
CCAGTGCTCTTAGACGATGGGCGATCGAGCAGGGATAGGGAATCTTCTGCTGGAAACACGGTATCCATCCACGGAATGACACCGATGACAGGAATACCTGTGCGGTTCTCCAGCCATTCGATACCGGGTTGGAGGAGCGATCGCTGCCCCCTAAATTTATTGATCACAATCCCCTTCACCAGTGCCCGCTCCTCGGGCTCCAGCAGTTCCAGGGTGCCTACTATTTGGGCGAAAGCTCCCCCCCGGTCAATATCCACTACCAGGATGGTGGGTGCATTCAAGTAACGAGCGATCCGCATATTAGTCAGGTCGCGGTGCTTGATGTTGACCTCTACTGGGCTACCGGCCCCCTCACAGACCAGCAGGTCAAACTCTTCGCTTAGTCGTTTGAGCGATTCTTCAATGGCTTGCCATCCCGGTTCAAAAAGCTGCTCGTAGTACTCAGCGGCTCCAATGCGGCCCACAGGTTTGCCCTTGAGAATCACCTGGGACGTCATATCGCCTTGAGGCTTTAACAGAATTGGGTTCATCTCAACCCGGGGCGTGATCCCTGCCGCCCAAGCTTGCACCGCTTGAGCATGACCAATTTCGCCACCATTGTTGGTCACGTAGGCATTCAGGGCCATGTTTTGCCCCTTAAAGGGGGCCACTTGCCAGCCCTGCCGGCTCAAAATGCGGCATAGAGCCGTTGTTACCATGGACTTCCCGGCATGGGATGTCGTCCCAACGACCATGATGGCTTTCATCCAAAACCTCCAGAAACCCAAGAATAATCAGCCACGGTAGATGGAATCACAAAGCAAGAACTCTTTGGCTGGCGCTGCTTCATTGTATTCCAGGTATTGGCACCCAACGCAGGATGAAATTCCGCAGCCGCATCAACCAGGACGGCGGGCGTGGAAACCCATCCCTTTCCCACTGACGCAACAATGCGCGCCCCAAAGGGGTTAGGCGAAAGCTATCTGTTAGCCCCTGCCCGTCTACTTCCCGCCGCAAAACCCCGACTTGAATCAGCCAGAGCAAATCATTCTCGACGGCTAACTCGGAGATAGCGCGACGGGTAAATTGATGGTTTACTCCGGCTGAACCAGCGATCGCTTTCAAAGAAACCCCTTCCTGCCCCATCGCCTCATACAACAGCGGGCGAAATGGAGCACAACGAACAGCCTGCTCGGCCCGTTGAAGGGTTCGAGGCAGATAGGTAATCGATGAGTGTGAGGACTGAGCAGCGGACATAATGATTCCGAATAAAGAGAACAATCCCGTAAGAACCAATACAAATATAAGGATGACGGTGTTTTCCTCTACGGTCTATGGTAGTGGATTGTTTCTCAATTCTTCACAAATCGTACGGGTTCATCCTGATGCAGAATTTGTCAAAATTCAAACGAAGGTGCGTAAACAGATGCTAGGCCCGTCAAGCAGGAAAGCCAACGCTAACCTGCTGCTATTGGCTTTAGATTACCCATGTCAACCGCAAAGCTCACAATAATTCCATACGAAATGGAGCTACTTTTGAGGCAAGAGCATTAACTTTACCGTTGCACGCTCTAAAAATGCCAGGCTGACCCAATCTGCACTCACGATATAGTCTTGATTATGTCCTCGCTGGATCACCCTATTGTGCTGCAAAGCTTTGCGATGATTGATCGCGAGGTTGGTACCCACAATTTGTCCCCTGAAGCTTATGCGATCGCACGACGCGTTATTCATAGCACTGCAGATTTTGACTTTCTGCAATTACTAAAGGTCAGTCCCGGAGCGATTGAGGGGGCGATCGCCGCGATCCGCCAGGGAACACCCATTATCACCGACGTCAGCATGGTGCGCCAGGGCATTGCGACTAAGGTAGCCCAAACCTTTCAAAATCCCATCTGGGTTGCTATTGAGCAAGCCCCTCGCGAGGTACCCTCTCACAAAACCCGCACCGAAGCCGGAATGGATCAGTGCTGGCAGAAAGTACCCCATGGAATTTATGCCATTGGCAATGCCCCCACTGCTCTACTGACCCTTTGCAACCATTCTCGGCAAGCTAAAAATGCAGGAAACCCGGCTCCTGCCCTGATCATTGGAGCCCCCGTTGGTTTTGTCTCAGTGTTGGAATCGAAGGCGGCTCTATCCGAAACTCCCGTCCCACAAATTCGGGTGGAGGGGCGCAAAGGCGGTTCAGCCGTGGCAGCAGCTATTTTAAATGCATTGTTGCTCTTGGCCTGGGAGAGCCCCGAAGGAGAGAATTTCCTGTGATCCCCCCATATTTAAAGGAGAACCCCACACCTATTCAGGTCGTTGGGGTCGGCATGGATGGGCCTGTAGGCCTGTCTCAAACCACTCAACAGATGGTTCAGCAAGCTGCCTTGCTGGTCGGAAGCGATCGCCATCTCAGTTATTTTCCCGATCACCCGGCCCCGCAGCTGCGGTTGGGAGACTTTCAATCTACCTTTGATAAAATTCGCTCTTATCTCAGCTCGGCTGAAGCCAAAACTCCGGTCGTCATTTTGGTGTCTGGTGATCCTCTCTTTTTTGGGTTAGGGCGCTTACTGCTGCAACAGTTTTCTGCAGAGCAATTGACGTTTCACCCCCACCTCTGCTCAATTCAACTGGCCTTTAATCGCATTAAAGTACCCTGGCAGGATGCTTGTTTGGTGAGCGTCCACGGGCGATCCCCCGATACCCTAATTCGGGCTCTTCAACAGGGCGTCGAAAAAATTGCCGTATTGACAGATGAGGTCCATACGCCAGGAGCGATCGCCACTCTCCTACAAGAGTTAGAACTGCCCGTCACCTACCGGGTCTGGGTTTGCGAAAATTTGGGCAGTGTTCAGGAGCAGATCCGAGAGTTTGCCCCCGAGGATCTGGTCAACCATCGCTTTACGACCCTCAATGTCCTGGTATTGCTGCGCCAGGCTCACCAGACTGGGTTTCAAAATATATCTGAGTTGCCGATGTTAGGAGTTCCTGATTCGGCCTTTGCAAGCTTTAGCGATCGCCCTGGTCTCTTAACTAAACGGGAAATACGAGTGCTGGCTCTGGGGGAATTGGCCCTGCGTCCAGGGCAGGTCGTGTGGGATGTGGGAGCTGGAACGGGTTCCGTCTCTGTAGAGATTGCTCGTCTCTGTCCGACGTCCCAAGTCTTTGCTATTGAGCAGACGGCTGTGGGAATTAGCTTGATTCAAGACAATGTGCAGCGATTCCAGACGCCTTCGGTCATACCTTGCCAGTTCAAAGCTCCCGAAGGCCTGGATACTCTCCCCGCCCCTGATCGGGTTTATTTAGGGGGAAGCGGAGGGCAATTGGAGGAGATTTTGGAGGCGATCGCCCCTGTACTGAAACCTGATGGGGTCATTGTGGCAGCATTCGCCACGTTGGAACACTTCAGTACTTTAATTCACTGGTTAAAAGCTTCTAACCATGCCGACCAATGGCATGCTCATACCCTTCAAACTCAACTGGCTCGCTCGGTTCCTGTTGGCTCTCTCACTCGGTTGCAACCCCTAAATCCAGTCACGTTGGTGCGTTTAGAACGCATCTCCCGCGCAGAATCATGCATTGAATAACCTGTAATTCTTTGTATAAAAGAGGACGGTTTTACCCCCTTTTATACAAAGAATTACAGGTTGTTTTATTTGTGATTCTAAGGAGCTCAGCGATTGGGTGAGGTACGAGAGATGGATAGGGTCACACTATCCCTCGTACCTCGCCCAATCGCAAAATGCTGTATCACCAGACTCGTTAATACAAAGCCCAAGGGATAAAGTGCATTACGCTACGCTTTTGTATTAACAAGCAAAGACCAGGGAAAAGGGTGAGCATTTTGCGCTCACCCTTTTCCCTGGTCTTCATGAAAATACTGCGCGTGTAAGATTCGGCGTTTCAGTCCAGTGATTTGCCGAAAGGGATGTTTCTTCAAACATCCCTTTTTGGAAAAATCAAACTGCTCTTAGTGCTGTTTGAAATAGTTTGCGAAGAATTGACTTTTCGTAAGAGCACGAAAAGTCAATTCTTCAAATGATTTTTACCTATGGGATAGGCTGGACGATGACCTAAACACAGTCTCACAAAGCCCGTCGCACTTGTTAGCTAGCTATAGAAGAAATAAAAGGACTTTGAAGGCTCAGCGCTCTGAGTCGCAACCACAAAAGGTTCAAAGGCTTACTCCTCATCATCCTCATCTTCGTCTTCATCCTCATCAATGAAATCAATACTACCGTTCCGGTCGCGATCAATTTGAATTAGATGAATATGCTTGTAACCGAGCTTAATCTCAAATTCGTCTCCCGGTTGCAAGCCCATCTTTTCGGTGTAAGTAGAACCGATTACAATTTGGCCATTCTTATGGACACTCACCCGATAGGTCGGTTCACGGCCACGGCCATCTTTGTCACCTTCTTTACCAAGAGAAATACCCCGAGCTGCCAACAGTGCTTCGTAAAAAGCCGACAGATTTACCCGGGACTGACCATTTTTCCCAACGGTTTCATAGCCACAACGACGGGCTTTTTCCCGTGGAGTTAGGTCGGAAAGCTCCTTGACTTTTTGCAATAATGCTTTCCCTGTCAGTGGTGCGCTTGCAGTATCCGTCATTGCCCTAAAAATTCCCCTGCTTGCAAATGGATTTCTGAGTGTTGGTGATCAACCTGATGACATCCATACCTTGAAATATAGCTCCTAATTATAGAACTGAAATCAGAAAAAAAAATCGCAAAGTTGAGCGTAAATATTCGAGGTAAGCTCCTCTGCGTTGGTGAAGAATCCAGAATCTTCACACTATCTAGTATGGGGGCAGTATAGGGATTTCGAGTTCTTTGTTTATTTTTGTCTGTACTACTTATCGGTTAATCGCTACTCCCAATTGGGTCTGAAATCTATTCTTTCAATCGATGGGTAGAAATTGTAAAACCGTTTTTGGATTTTGGGAAAAATATAGCCCTCCAGGAAGAGCTTATGCTTCCATACTCGTCAATCTATATACTCTCAAGAAACTCACCGTTTCTTTTGTATATAGGAGAGTTGAGAGTGGTTCCTCTCAACTCCCTCACGGACGCCTAACAAACACACCTGTTATATTTCACCGGGCAAAACTACGGGATAGTTCTTCCCAGTGATGCGCTTATATTGTGCACTTATTCAAAACTAAAACCCAGAATCTTGATTCTGCTGTTACTTTGAATGGCAAAATCAAGATCTAAGGTTTGGGCGTAAGACGTGAGTAGGGCCACGCTCAGTTTCGTTGTGAGAGGAGAGTTCGGACCTGGTCTCTCCTCCTTCCTGCCACAATGCAATTGAACGGTCTAATTGATAGGACAAGCGCAGCAAATGATGGATGGATTTTGGGGCTGACGCATTTTTGTTGTGTATGGTGTACGAAGCACACCATACACAACAAAAATGCACCAAATATAGAGAGCTTGCATAGGCCTAACCTCCTCCCTGGACCTGTCGAAGGTAGACATCATTACAGAAGTAGAATGGCAAAAATGGTTCGTTACAAAGGAGGGTTCTATTGTAAGTTTCTCTTCATAGACCGAGACCGAGACCCGAGTTGTTTATTTTTATACCTCGTACTTTATTCAGGTAAATCATTGTAATTAGGGATGTTGCTGTGCAATGAGCTGTATTGTCCCTGATTGCAATGATTCACTGGCTATCATAAATGGCGTTATGCACAAGGTTAATGTTGTGTATGCTGTGTTTATCAGGAGGTGGGCATAATGAAAGATAAAACTGAAAATGCTGTGCTGCTCATGAAACGGACGGCACAGCATTTTCAGTTTTATCTTTCATTACAGCGCTTTGCGCTTGAATCAGCCACGATTGTTTTTGTGAGAGCCACGCTCCGCGCGGCTCTCACAAAAACAACCAGATTTTAAGCGCTTAAAAAGCGTTGCAAGTTGAGTTCCTTAGCAACAATAAATCTCCTGCTACGTATGAAATGAAATTCGCAAAATGGTTTAAAAACCTTATCTTTTTCAGCACATGCGTTTGGGATCGCCTGTAATAATGAGATATAGGGTTTTCTGGCTTTTATATCTCCTAGAAAGACCAATCTGATGCAACTTCAATTTAAGATTGTTCGGCAAACCGCTGGTTCAGCTCCTCATATACAAGAGTATCTCTTGGATGCTGACCCCGGTAATACCATTCTGGATTGTCTCAATCGCATCAAGTGGGAACAGGATGGCACTCTAGCCTTTCGTAAGAACTGTCGAAACACCATTTGCGGTAGCTGTTCTATGCGAATCAATGGCCGCTCCACTTTAGCGTGTAAAGAAAAGGTAGCGGACGAGGTAGCTCGCTTGGAGGCGATCGCCGCGACTACTCCTGATGGCACCCTTTCAGACATTCCCACTATCACTATTGCCCCTATGGGCAACATGCCCGTAGTCAAAGATCTCGTTGTCAACATGAAAAGCTTCTGGGACAACCTGGAAGCTGTGGATCCCTACGTCAGCACTCAGTCACGCCAAGTGCCCGAGCGGGAGTTTTTGCAGACCCCTGAGGAGCGCGATCGCCTCAATCAGATGGGCAACTGCATCCTGTGTGGAGCCTGCTACTCAGAATGTAATGCCCGCGAAACGAATCCTGATTTTGTCGGTCCCCATGCTCTAGCGAAAGCCTACCGCATGGTGGCTGATTCACGGGATGCTCGCACCGAAGACCGCCTGGAAAAATATAACGAAGGTACGGCTGGTGCTTGGGGATGTACCCGTTGCTACTACTGCAACTCCGTGTGCCCTATGGATGTTGCGCCGATGGATCAGATTAGCAAAATTAAGCAAGAAATCCTCGATCGCAAGGAAGCCACGGCTAGCCGTTCTATCCGTCACCGCAAGACCCTGGTGGAATTGGTGAAGGAAGGCGGTTGGGTGGACGAACGCAAGTTTGGTCTACGGGTTGTAGGCAACAACTTCCGGGATTTGCGGGGTCTTGCTAGCCTGGGGCCTTTAGGTGTGCGGATGCTGGTGCATGGCAAGTTCCCCCTCACCTTCGAGCCGTCGGAGGGGGCGGCGGAAGTGCGATCGCTCATCGAATCCGTGAAAGCGATAAAATTAGATACGCAATAACGCGAATTTGCTATGCCTTCAGATTCTCCAGATACCGCCCCCCAATCCTCGCCTGAAGCCAAGGCTCCTACCCCAACGGCAACTCCTGTGGGGACGCCCTCAGTCCCCGAAGCAGAACCTGCTTTTGGCTGGACACGGTACGCAGAAATTATCAACGGGCGCTTCGCCATGATCGGCTTTGTGGCCCTGCTACTGTTGGAATTATTTTCAGGTCAAGACTTCTTTACCTGGTTGGGTTTGCGCTAATCCGTTTTCCTGAATAGGTCTAAATCCCCGGTTTTTCCTAAAAAACTGGGGATTTCGTGTTACGGAGCGATCGCCGAAATTTAGACACCTGGTGTTTTGAAAACACCGGGTGTCTCGCATCCCACAATTTAAGCATTCGCCCGATTACAGCAAATTGCGAGCTTTCACTTGAAGGTAGCGTTCCACTAGAGCTTCGCTGATTTGGTTGGCAGGAGCATCCAGTACTAGGACACCCCGTTGCTTGAGTTTGGCAAGGGCTACTTTGCGTTGATTCATCAGATCCAACGCAACCGCGCGGTTATAGGTTTCGGAAATGTCAGTGCTGGGGGTGTGGGCGATCGCATCCACCGCTGGATCGCGCAACACGACGCAGAATGGCAAATAACGCGGAGTGAGCCGCTGCATTGCCAAAAGCAGTTCCCCTGAGGCGGTTTCATCCACTAAATCTGTCAACATCACCACTAGGGCACGACGGTGTTGCTGAGTTGTCGCTGTTGTGATGGCTCCTAAGTAATCCGGTTCCAGAAGAGCGGGTTGTAGAGGGGTAAGCCGTTCAATGAGCTTGGTCAGGTGATGCTGACCACGTTCCGGGGGAATCCATACTTGCATATCGCGATCGAAGACGCCAACCCCCACGCGATCGCCCCGATTCAACCCCGCCAATGCGAGAGAAAGCGTTGCATTTAATCCCCAGTTAAAACGGCTGATGCCTGCTACCTGAGCGGTCATCAACCGTCCCCGATCAAGCAGCACAATCACCGTTTGTTCTTGCTCTGGCTCCAGCACACGCACCAGAAGACGGCTGCGGCGAGCGGTTGCTTTCCAATCAATCAGCCGTGGATCATCACCTGTATAGTATTCGCGCAATTCGGTAAACTCAGTTCCCATGCCAGCGCGACGGGTTTTACGAATATTGCCCGTAGTTTGTACGGCCAGCCGAATCGAAAGTTCCTGCAACCCCATCAAATCAGGATAGACAGAAACTTTTGTGGATTGGGGAACGCGCCATTCCTGCCAGGCCAAACCCCATGGTCCCAACTGTCTAATATATAAGTCACCCCATGGATACTCTCCACGCTCAGCCGGGAAGACCGTGTAGTTGACTGTTTCTTCTGTATCTGGTGGCAATGACAACTTGAGCAGGGGCGAGCTGGCCTGAAATTGAGCTGGAAAATGATCCCGAATTTGGACTCGAAGAGGCTGTTTTGTATGGGTGGTTTGCAGATGCAGGTTTACAGGGTTATGCCGCCCAATAGATAACTTCTGGGCCACATCTCGTGTGATCTGAAGGCGCTGCGATCGCCCCCGTCGAACATCCACCAATCCCAACCCCAGGAGTATCAGATCGAAGAATAGGGTGAAGGCGATCGCCCCCTGCAACAGTAGTAGGTTGTCGGTGTTGTAGAGGGCGATCGCCATCCCCAACGCCGTACCCAGTAACACCAATTGATAAAGCCGAGCTGCAGGTACCATAATCTCTATTTCCCTTACCTGGGCACTGCCACCTGTCCCAGCAATCCGGTAATCACGCCATCAATTTTCATACCGTCTAATTGGGCTTCGGGGCGAAGAATGAGGCGATGACGCAACAGAGGTGAAGCAACCGTTTTAATATCGTCAGGGGTGACATAGTCGCGATCGCTCAACCAGGCATGTGCCTTACTGGCGTGCATCCAGGCCACTGCAGAACGAGGAGATGCCCCCAGATCCAGATCAGGATGCTGGCGCGTGCGGTGAACCAAACTCAGCAGGTAATCTAGTAGCGCATCGGTCATCTTTACCTGGCGGGCTTCTTGGCGGGCGGCGAGAACCTGGGCCACCGTGAGAATGGGCTTGAGATGGGCGAGATCTTGCCGCCGAGTTTGTAGGCCAGATTGCGCATTCAGCAACATTTGCCGCTCTGCCTTACTGTCGGGATAATCGACCACCAGCTTGAACAAAAACCGATCCAACTGAGCTTCAGGCAGGGGATAGGTGCCTTCGAACTCCAGTGGGTTTTGCGTGGCGATCGCCCAAAACAGCTCTGGTAATGGCAAGCTATCTCCGTCAATCGTCACCTGTTGTTCCTCCATCGCCTCTAGCAAAGCCGCCTGCGTTTTAGAAGGGGTGCGGTTGATTTCATCTGCGAGCAGAATTTCGGTGAAGATGGGGCCTTTGCGGAGGGTGAAATTGCGGCTGTTGAGGTCAAAAATATTAGTGCCCAGGATGTCTGAGGGGAGAATATCAGGCGTCAGTTGAATCCGGCGAAAGTCGGCTTGCATCAACTGAGCCATGACCTTGACCAGCAAGGTTTTTCCCGTCCCCGGCACTCCTTCCAGAATGACGTGTCCACCGCTGAGTAAGGCCACCAGCAATTGCCGCACCAGGGTTGTCTGCCCCACAATGACAGTACCAAGAGCCTGGGCCAAATCCACAAATGCAGCTTTAGAGGAAGTCATAAGAGGGGAGACGATAGGGCATCAGGGTAGATGACGGCGCACCTGGCGCAAGTTCTCCAACCAGAGTAGCAACTCTCGTTCGCGGAGACGACGTTTTTGTACAACAGGCGCCAGGAGGGATTGCAATTCAGTGGCGGGTTGTCCGGTCTGCTGAGTCCAGGCTTCTAGCAGTTGATCCGGTTCAACTGGGTCAACACCCAGGCCGAGCGATCGCTGAATCTGCTCCTGCTCATGACGCCCCACCGTTTCCATCACAAACTCACTGCTCTTGGCTTTGTTGAGTACACTTCCCAACGCACCAATATAAGTGGCGTTGCTGTCCGTCTTAGCAGGTTCTACTCGGAGGGGAGGGCCAAGGCGGCGATCGCCCCAAACGGCCAATAACAGCAATACCAAGGCTTGAATCGCCACAAGCAGCACCGGCGTGCGCACCAAATAGGCGAAGGCATTTCCCCGTTTCTCCTCGGCGAGAATGTCGGGGTCACGGTAACCATGCAGATATTCGTCTACCCAAACGGGATGGCCGGGCTCTGCTACCAGAGCTGCCAGGAATGGAATATTCCCCGCTTCATCCTGGTAGGCATTGGCAGCAAAGTAAGGGGTATTAATGTAGATGACTTGCCCTTTTCCAACCGCTTGTTCCCAGACCACACTGCCCTCGTCATCCCCTAAGCGGCTTTTATCTGCACCTCCCGCTTCGGGATAGCGGCGACGGGTTTCAATCCGCACCTTACCCTGAGGGCTATCCAGTACCGAGGAAAAAGGGGCTGCTGTGACCGGAGTTTGAATTCCCACCAGCACAACCGTATGCCCAACCCTGGCCCATTCCTGCTCGATTGGGGAAGGAGACCTGGGGACAGGGTTAATCTGCACAAAGGTGATGGATCGCGTTACAGGTGCCGTTGCATCCGTTGGGTCTTCGGTTGCCAGCCCTAACTCCTCGACCGGACGTTGCCATCGACGGACTGGAATCCCTTGTTCTTCCAGGTAGGCATACCAGGCTCCGTATCCATTGGGGGCACGATTGTAGGTAGAACCCTGCTGCTGTAAGGCATTGCGGGGAGCTAATAAGGTCAGGCCGATGAGACTCGCCAGAACGATAGCGACAATCCAATTGCGCCGCTTTTTCATGCACTGATCTCCTGAAATGCCCGCTGGCAGCGCTGGTAGGTTTCGGCAGTGATGGGGCGATCGCCAAAACACAACAGCTCATGCACCCGCACCAGTTCCTCATAGGGCTGGGGCTGGGGTAGCTCCGATAAGAGCGATAGGTATTCGCCATCGGTACGGCTGGATTGCTGGCGGATCAGGTCGGCATCGCTGAGTTTTTGCAGAGCGGCCATGTAGAGGGTACGGCAGGCTTCCCGATAGTTGCCCTGCTGTTGGGCGGCGTGCGATCGCCGCAACCACTCCTCGACAGGCGTTCCGACCTCCGGTGCTGTAGCTCCTACAACGACATAATCCGTACGGGCTAATCGCAATTCATTAATATAGGGAGCCAATAAGCGATAGAGCTGCCAACCTGCCCAGGTCGCCAACGTTACCGTGAAGGTCCAGAAGATGGTTCGTAGAAGCCATTCTGGGATTGCCCAGTTGGGAATATAGTCATTCGGGTTGCGATCGCCCCCAAACAAGATCAAATTCAGCCATTCACTCACCCGTCGCGTTTCTCGTTGGATCACCCACCCGGGGTTGATGCGTTGAAATTCGGTCGCCAGGGAGATCGGAAGCATTGCGATTGGGGAGAACATGGGCGATCGGACAGATCAAAGGGAGGTGCGTTCTGACAGAGCACTGTGCCCATCAAAGCATAACTATTTGGGTATATCCAAGCGCAGTGCACATAACAGAATACGGAACTTCGCACTTCACGGTAGAGTGTTACACAGTATTCCCCGGCTAGCCACTGGCTGGGCTCGATCAACCCTGCCCTTTCCCTATGACAAAGCTCATCATCCAAATTCCCTGTTACAACGAGGAACAAACTCTGGGAATTACCCTATCAGCACTGCCCCGCCATGTACCGGGTGTGGATAAGGTGGAATGGCTTGTCATTGATGATGGAAGCCGCGATCGCACCGTCGAAGTGGCCAAGACTTATGGTGTCGACCATATTGTTCGTTTCTCAACGAACCAGGGGTTAGCACGAGGCTTCATGGCAGGGCTCGAAGCTTGTCTCAAGGCTGGGGCCGATATCATCGTCAACACGGATGCCGATAACCAGTATTGTGCCGATGATATTCCCACCCTCATTCAACCCATTCTGCGTAAGCAGGCAGACATTGTCATCGGGGAACGTCCCATCTGGGATACTCAGCACTTTTCCTTTATTAAAAAGCTGCTCCAAAACCTCGGTAGCTGGATGGTTCAACTTGCCAGCAACACAAAAATTCCCGATGCTCCCAGCGGCTTCCGCGCTCTTAGTCGGGAAGCTGCCATTCAGGTAAACGTTTTCAACAATTACACCTATACCCTGGAAACCATCATCCAGGCTGGACGGCGAGGGATGGCTGTGGTTTCCGTGCCCATTCGAACCAATAGTCAGTTACGGAAATCCCGTCTCGTTCGCAGCATCCCCTCCTACGTCTTCCGCTCCGCCGTCACAATTCTGCGGATCTTTATGCTCTACAAGCCCCTCCGGTTCTTTACCTGGTTGGGCACCGTACCCCTCTTTCTAGGGGGTGCTCTGGGGTTACGCTGGTTGCTCTTATTCTTTTTAGTAGACCCAACCCGTTCCCGTGCACCTAGCTTGATTCTGGCTGCCGTTCTGATTCTGATAGGCTTTCAGCTCTGGATGTTTGGCCTGATCGCAGACTTGCTCTCAGCCAACCGCCGACTGCTTGAAGAGACTCAGCTACGGCTCCGTCGTCGCGACCTCGATCAGCACGAGTAAGCCCCCTTGCGTGGGTTGAGCTTCCCGAAACGGGTTTTCGATGATGCTTTAAGATAAAGTCTGAATTTTTGGTAACGATAATAAACGCCATGTTGCGAGACCTTTTTGCCCGCGAAGCCCTGGCTCAGATCCCGATTATTTTGACCTTGTGCGATCGCAACCCCCACAGCCCCACTTACGGCTGTTTTGATCGCAACTTCTGGCATTACAAAATCATCGACTTCCCCAGTGGCATGGCGCAGGAGTTCGTCCTTCCCCTGACCCTGGCTTATCAGACCGATTTACCCAGCAACCCCTTCTACCAACAAGATGTTATTCGCGACTGGGTAGAAGCTGGAATCCTCTTTGCTGCTCGCAGTGCTCATTCTGATGGTTCCTGCGACGACTACTTCCCCTTCGAACGGGCCGGTGGAGCTGCTGCTTTCTCGTTGCTGGCCTGTCTAGAGAGTTATCGCCGCTTGGGCCTGCAAGACGATCGCATGCTCCGCTTCTTTACGCGCCGTGCCGACTGGCTTGCCCACCACCAGGAAAGCGGCCAACTGACCAATCACCAGGCATTAATCGTACTGTGTCTGGAAATCCTATCGCCCATGCTCAACACCAACCAATGGGATCGTGCCAAGGCCCAGCGGTTAGAGCAGGTACTCTCCTGGCAAAATCCTGAAGGTTGGTTTCAGGAATACGAAGGTTGCGACCCCGGCTACCATACACTGACAATTTCTTGTCTGGCGTGGATTTACGAACTAAATCCAGACCCCCGCATCAAAGAAGCCTTAATCAAAGCTGTCAACCTGGCAGCCCAGTTTGTCCATCCCGATGGCTCCTTTGGCGGCGAATACACCAGCCGCAACACTTACAACTTCTTCCCCGACGGCTTTGAGCGCGTTGGTAAGTGGATGCCCGAAGCCCTTTCCATCAACGATCGCTTCCTCCAAGGCTTAGCTACAGGTAAAGCTCCCTGCTACGCCGACGACCACATCATCGGCCACCACACCTGGAACTATCTGCTAGCCTGGCAAGACTTTATCGAACAACGCCCCCCCGTCTGGCCTCATCCGGATGGTCGGGTCTGGCTAGAAAATGCGCAAATTCTCATCGATCGTCGTGAAGGAACTGAACTATATCTGGCCCTCAATAAAGGCGGTGTGTTCAAACTCTTCCGCAACAACCAGCTTGTTGTCTCTGACACCCAATTCTCCCTTCAGGCCCGTCAGGGGAAGAAGCTAAAAAATGCTGTCGGCCACCTCGTTGGCGGCTATATTGTCGAGGTCGAACCGAACACAATTACGATTCGTGGCAACCTCGGCTGGGCCAAACAAAAACAAATGACCCCTCTCAACCTGATGATTCTGCGAATCGTCATGCTGACAGTCGGTCGCTTCTTCCCCAACCTGATCCGATCGCTTCTCCAAAAAATCCTCATCGTCGGCAAAAAGCCCGCTCCCTTCCGCTTCGTTCGCCGCCTCCACTGGTTCAACGGCCACTGGAATGTCTCCGACGAACTCAAAGCCGAATCTTGGGACAACGTCCTTACTGCTGGTATCGGAGCCGACCAGACCTCCATCTACGTCGTCATGAGTCGAACCTTCCAATCTGGCCAACTCCAACCCTGGCTCGATCTCACCGATGAAGTCCGCCAACTCTCCCCCAATCAATCTCTCAAACTAGAACGCCAGCTCTAACAAAAAAGACAGAGCTCTATCAACATGCTCGCCATTCTTCTCAAGTCCTTGATTTTGTGCGCGACGCTCACGCAAAATCAAGGGCTTGAGAAGAATGGCGAAGGTACTGTCTATCCTAAAGATTTGTTTTCTTTGGCGCGTAAATCTAATTCAAACCCTCCGATGCGAAGCGCCACACTCATCATTCACCGATTGCCCTTTGCTTGAGGGGGTTTAAGGACGGTGCTCCGTCCTCCAGGCTAGGGATTTGAGGCGCGATGCGTCCCCAAGCCAGGTTTTGAATACCTACCATACCCACAGCTCATTCCAAAAAGCTATTGCAAAGAGCTCCTATCAACGTAAAAAACTGAGTTCGGATTAGGGCATTTTCGAGTACCACACGTTGCGCGGCACTCGAAAACGCCCTAATCCGAACTGAGGTTAAAAAACAATTTAGTTCAAAGCCTAGAAAAACATCGAACCATCTATTTTTTCCAAAATCTACTCTGATGAAGTTTCTCTAAACCTGAAAAGGGAACTTATACAGTGCGCAGTTACCTGATAAGTTCCCTGCTGTCGCTTTGCAAAGGGATTTGATAGAAAATCCCTCCACAAACGAAGTCCACAACTTCGGATTTACCATCCTGATTCCCATTCCATAACCGTGTCATAGCTTTCATAAAAGCTTCACAAAAGCCTCCTATCTCTTTAAGAGGGATTTCGGGAATTCTCCGGTAACCCCCTGTATATCAATGAAGATTCGGGGCTCTTGCATCTCATCTCGTAAACAGGTCAAAAAACGTGGAACTTCAAGATTCTCCTACAGTCTTGATGACTTAGCCCTGATTTGCGGGAACACTAACCGTAGCGAACTCGAACGCCCCCTTGCCAACTCTGGAGCCACTGAGACGATCACTATGCCAGCAAAAACATTCTTTGCCGATGCTGAATATGAGGATTCGATGAATACACTTGATTCATCGAATAACGGTCCCGACCTGTTGCCCTCAGATTTAGAGAGTCAGATTGACAACGACCTGGCAACCCTAGACGTTGAGTATGGCAAATCTGACCCCCGAGGCCAGGCAGCAGGGCGACGCACCACCGACCTGGTACGCCTCTACCTACAAGAAATTGGCCGCGTACGGTTGCTCGGGCGTGACGAGGAAGTTTCAGAAGCACAGCGAGTGCAGCGCCACATGGCTGCTCTTGAGCAGTGCCGCAAAGCTGCCGAAGAAGGGGATGCCGTCCTACAACGCTATTTGACTCTGATAGAAGCGCACGATCGCCTGACCTCTATCCTGGGTCACCGCCCTTCTCTGGAACGCTGGGCCGCGGAAGCCAATATTGTTGTGACTGACCTCAAACCCACCCTGTCGGAAGGCAAGCGACAGTGGGCTGAGTTGATTGGCAAAACCCTGGAAGAACTGGAAACTATGCAGGCCGAAGGCATCGCTGCCAAGGATCATATGATCCGAGCCAATTTGCGTCTGGTAGTATCCGTGGCGAAGAAATACCAGAATCGGGGTCTGGAGCTATTGGATTTGATCCAGGAAGGTACCTTAGGCCTGGAGCGGGCCGTCGAGAAGTTTGACCCCACCAAGGGGTACCGCTTCAGCACCTACGCTTACTGGTGGATTCGCCAGGGGATTACACGGGCGATCGCCACCCAAAGCCGCACCATTCGCCTCCCGGTGCACATCACCGAGAAGCTCAACAAAATCAAAAAGGCCCAGCGCAAGATCGCTCAGGAAAAAGGCCGTACCGCCACGGTGGAAGACATCGCCAAAGAACTGGACATGACCCCACCCCAGGTACGCGAAGTGCTGCTGCGCGTTCCCCGTTCCGTTTCTCTAGAAACCAAAGTGGGCAAAGAGCGTGACACCGAGCTGGGTGACCTGCTCCCCGAAGAAGGCATTTCCCCTGAAGAGTTGCTGATGCGCGAGTCGTTGCAGAAAGACCTGCAACAACTCCTCACCGACCTCACTAGTCGTGAGCGTGACGTTATCCAAATGCGGTTTGGTCTGGGTGATGGTCAGCCTTACTCCCTGGCTGAAATCGGTCGCGCCCTCGACCTCTCACGGGAACGGGTACGCCAGATTGAAGCGAAAGCTCTGCAAAAGCTGCGTCAACCCAAGCGACGCAACCGTGTACGCGACTATCTAGAATCCCTCACTTAATAGGTTAGTTCGTCTTGATTGAAAAACAAGACGCGACGGTTTAACTTATGAGGCTTTCCTCTGAGCCGTATAAAACCGTTTGGATAGAACAGAACTAGGGGTCCCTTTGGGAACCCCTTTTTTATTCAACCTGAGTTCGGGTTAAGTGTGTTTTCGAGTGCCGCGCAACGCGCGGCACTCGAAAACGCTCATTTTGGCGTGCGCTTTGCGCACGCCAAAATGAGCACTTCAGCTTATCCCGAACTGAGGTTATTCAGTAGCGACATACTAAGGCACAGCCTGGATGCTCAGGGTAACGAGTAGATTGCTCTGCTGGGGAATGCCACTTGTTGTAGCAGGGGTAAATGTCCAATTACGAAGCACTAGACAGCGAGCCAAGTCTGTGTAAACAGGATTAGGGGACGCGCCTTCTTCAAAAGCATCGATCACACGTCCATCCGTATCGATTACCAGTCGTAGCGAGATCTGTTCTCCAAAGGAGACTTGGCTCTCCGGTGTTATCACACAGGAGTTTGGGTCTGTGGGGTCAGACGTGAAGTCGAGGGATGTTTGGACAGGTTGAGCCGGGACTTCAGGAATATCAGCCGTTGCATCCAAAGGTAATGCACTCCCAGGCGTGAGGCTTGCTAACCCGCGGCTAGGCGATACCTGTTGTGGCGTTCCAACATCTGGTAAACCATCCGAAGTACCCTCTGCTCCACCGGACGTAACGCTGTCATTTTCTCCAGGTAACCCAGCTCCCTCAGCGGAATCAGATGGATTAGGCACTGGCCCAGGCGAAGGAAGTGGGTTACCTGATACGACCGGAGGTCCGGTTTCTGGAGGACTGGATGGTAAATCCTGGTTCGGCTGAGGCTGCTCTGTAGCAGGGTCTTGAGTGGGTAAGGGCTCCTGAGGAAGGGGAGACGGATCTGGCACGTCAGAAAAATCGGCCGGGGGTTGGGGAGAAGCAGGTGTAGTATCCGTAAAAACTGGATTCGGTTGAGGTGTGAGGGGTTGTGGAACTGGTTGAGGAGCAACAGTGGGTGAAGGTTGAGGGGCTGCGGCCGGAGCAGTAGCGGCAGGTGCTCCAGCAGCAGATGCACCCGCAAGTGCTGGGTCTGCTGGGGTGGTAGCATCATTCAACGCAACCCCTCCCAACTGAGAAGCGTCAACCAGTTCAATGGGTGTTGGCTCCGTGCCTGTGCCTGTAGATTGAGGGGAGAGCGATCGCCACCATACTGGCGCTAACCATAACGCTGCCAAGTGCAACCCCATAGAACCGGCAAATAATCCTAACCAAAATCGCTTCGGTTGCTGGTAACGAAAGCGTTCGGATGAAAGCCGGGGGGATATATCCATGTTAAGGAGGGGGGGCATAGTCTCAAACACCTCCTGCGCCGAGGACGACACTGGCAGTGTTGACGAATTGCACAACAATATTTTCAGGCAAATTAATAATGCGGGACAGCCAGACCTGAAACGATGAAGTGTGACGTTCGTTTGTACCCTCCCTAGAGGAATTACGTCGTCCGTCCATCACGGCAACCCCGACAGAAACATAACAAAAACGTTACAAACAATGATAGTAAATACTATCAATTTCTCCGTGGCCTGGTTTTATAATAGCGACCTCTGAAAGGCAATGATTCTAACTAGAGTATTTTCACAAGCTCTGCTCAAGAAATTGATAGATAGTTCTATCTCCTGCAGGGCTTTGAAAGTGTTTCACTGCTGCTGCACAAAGTGTTTCCAAAATCAATCCTTTTTACTGAAAATAGCGCACGTTTATGCCGTCAATGACGTTCTCAAAACTCTAGAGTTCCGATTCACAAAGCTTTTACAAGCTTTGAAAAAGACGTGCTATTTTGTGATATAGACGGGTCTGGTATAATCTCAGAACTTAATTTTTTAGTCATATTTTTTGCCTTACCACAGGTGTGTCTCATTCACATACCTTAAGAAAGATAAATCCTTATTATAGAGAGTCAAAGAAGATTCAACGTTGGGTGAATTCATTCCCTGATATAGTTTGTGTTGAGCTCAGATCAGGGCAAAACGAACAGGTTCTACAGCTCGTTGCCGTCTGGGGAGAGCCTGATAAAAAAGACTTGGCTGATTTTTATCAGTTTTAGTTCGCCGTTAAGGCAGCCGATGTACATTGCAGCGCAGTGTACAGTGGTTTAGGCACGTTTATTGCAAGTTCACAGGAAGGGAAACTGATGTCTTACTCGCAAACGAAAACCCAGGCTGGTGCTGGGTTTCAGGCCGGTGTAAAAGATTACCGCCTGACATATTACACGCCTGATTACACTCCAAAAGATACCGATATTCTGGCTGCCTTCCGGATGACACCCCAACCCGGTGTTCCCCCCGAAGAAGCAGGCGCGGCTGTTGCGGCAGAATCCTCCACCGGTACCTGGACCACGGTGTGGACTGACCTTCTCACCGACCTGGATCGCTACAAAGGCCGTTGCTACGACATCGAGCCCGTACGTGGTGAAGACAACCAGTACATCTGCTACATCGCTTATCCTCTCGACCTGTTCGAAGAAGGCTCTGTAACCAACATGCTGACCTCCATCGTGGGGAACGTGTTCGGTTTCAAAGCTCTGAAAGCTCTGCGTCTAGAAGACCTCCGGATTCCCATTGCTTACCTGAAGACCTTCCAAGGTCCTCCTCACGGGATTACCGTTGAGCGTGACAAACTGAACAAGTACGGTCGTCCTCTGCTGGGTTGCACCATCAAGCCTAAGCTCGGTCTGTCTGCTAAGAACTATGGCCGCGCGGTTTACGAGTGTCTGCGTGGTGGTCTGGACTTCACCAAAGACGACGAAAACATCAACTCCCAGCCCTTCCAGCGTTGGCGCGATCGCTTCACCTTCGTTGCTGAAGCCATCCACAAAGCCCAGGCTGAAACTGGTGAGATCAAAGGTCACTACCTGAACGTGACCGCTGCTACCTGCGAAGAAATGCTGAAGCGTGCTGAGTATGCGAAAGAACTCAACATGCCCATCGTTATGCATGACTTCTTGACCGCAGGTTTTACCGCGAACACCACCCTGTCTCACTGGTGCCGCGACAACGGCGTTCTGCTGCACATCCACCGTGCGATGCACGCGGTAATCGACCGTCAGAAGAATCACGGTATGCACTTCCGCGTACTCTCAAAGTGTCTGCGTCTGTCGGGTGGTGACCACATCCACACCGGTACCGTTGTGGGCAAACTGGAAGGTGACAAGGCTGTTACCCTCGGTTTCATCGATCTGCTCCGCGAAAACTACATCGAGCGTGACCCCTCCCGTGGTGTGTACTTCACCCAGGACTGGGCTTCTATGCCCGGTGTAATGGCAGTGGCTTCCGGTGGTATCCACGTATGGCACATGCCTGCTTTGGTTGACATCTTCGGTGATGAGTCTGTTCTACAGTTCGGTGGTGGTACGCTGGGTCACCCCTGGGGTAATGCGCCGGGTGCAACCGCTAACCGGGTTGCTCTGGAAGCTGTGGTTCAAGCTCGGAACGAAGGCCGCGACCTGATGCGTGAAGGTGGCGACATCATTCGTGAAGCCGCTCGTTGGTCTCCTGAACTGGCTGCTGCTTGCGAACTGTGGAAGGAAATCAAGTTCGAGTTTGAAGCGGTTGATACCGTCTGATGCTGATGGATGGGGGATTCTGAGGTCGGAATGGGCCTCTCTACTCCAGCTTCAGATCCCTATCCAGAGTGAGGTTATGAATCTCAATCAGATTGCAAAGGATACGGCAAAGACAGTCATTAGTTATTTGACCTACCAGGCTGTTCGGACAGTTATCGCTCAGTTGAGTGAAACAGATCCTCCCAGAGCAATCTGGTTGCAACAATTTTCCTCACGCGAAAAGGTTCAGGATGGCGAAGCCTATTTGCAGGCCCTTTTCCGGGAACAGGCGACTCTCGGCTTTCGAATTTTGACTGTACGAGAGCACTTGGCTGCAGAAGTCTGCGATTTCCTGCCGGAAATGGTGCAAACAGGCATTCAGCAATCTAACTTGCAACTCCGCTGTGAGCAATTGGAACGGATGACGCAGGTGGATGAAGGGGCGATCGCCCGGCCTCCTGATGAACCCTCCTCTGAATCTGAGGGCAATGCATAGAGGGTTTCACGAACCTGTTGCATTCAAACTCAAACCCGTTTTTCCTCTATCACGACATTGAGAGAACCATGAAGACTTTACCCAAAGAGATTCGTTACGAAACCTTTTCTTACCTGCCTCCCCTGACGGATGCCCAAATCAACCGTCAGATCCAGTACATGCTTGACCAGGGTTACATCCCCTGCGTTGAGTTCAACGAAACCTCTGACCCCGAGGTTCACTACTGGACCATGTGGAAGCTGCCCCTGTTCAATGCCAAGAGCCCTCAAGAAGTACTGTCTGAAGTTCAGCAGTGCCGCTCTGAGTACTCCAACTGCTATGTGCGTGTTGTAGGTTTCGACAACATCAAGCAGTGCCAGGTAATGTTCTTCATCGTGCACAAGCCCGGTGCTAACTCCAACTACGGCGGCGGCAGCGGCTACCGCTACTAGAGAGATCGGTTACTTATTTTGCGTTTCAAAACCATAAATAAGTAAAATCTCACATCAGAGGTTGCTGAACTACACAGTGCTCAGCAACCTCTTTGAAGCAATTATTTCCAAGATGAAAGCTTGGTTTTGAGAGAGTTTATCTCTATAGCGCTGTGCACGTTGGTTAAGTATGGTGATGTGGGGCACGAAGTGCCCCACATCACCGTTGCTGTGCTTAACGCACTTGCACATTGCTATAAAGTCAATTTTCTGGAGTTTTAGCCTTTCATTCTGTACTTGCCAGGGTTGCTTGGAAGGGAACGTGAGGTAAAGTGCGGCATGAAAGACTAGAACTTTATTCCTAATCATGATTCCGTGTTGACGGAGGGAAGCTATCTTCCCTCTTTTTTTAGTTAAAAATCGACGCTATGCCAGTACTCACGTTGACTAAGCAGTGCCATAATGTGCAGCACGAAGTGCTACAGCAGCGGCCACAACGCTTGTATAGTGCTGCTTCTAATTAAATTGCGTAAAGTTATATCAAAAGGAAAGTAGCGGGGCGAAATCCCGCCTCTCTCCTTTTGGTACAAGCCTTCCGGCGATAGCTAAATAACTCTGGGCAGTTTTTCTGAAACCCTTAATTTTGCGTGTGCTTCGCGCACGCAAAATTAAGGGTTTCAGAAAAACTGCCCGAACTCATGGTTGGGAGAAAGGCCCTTTAAACTTCTTCCAGAAGTGGATGCATAATCAGCGTTGTTGCCGTCATACGCGTAGCATCAAGCAGTGTATCCGTCATAATGGCCTGTCGCATATCAGCACCATCCAAATTGCTGCCACACAGGTTCGTGCGCGTTAAATTTGCTTCTCCTAGTCGTGCTCCTGCAAGATCGGTACGTCGTAAATCTGCATCTTGCAAATTTGCACCTCGCAGATCTGCCCCCACTAACGTGCAATCCACCAGGTGAGCTCCAGCTAGTGAAATATCATGCAGATCTCCCAGACTGAAAACGGCCTGCTGTGCATCGACGCCATCCAGAATTGCGTTACAAAGGGTAGCCAGATTTAGGTTGGCTCCGCGCATAATTGCATAGCTGCTGTTGGCGTAACTCAAATTGGCCCAGCGCAGATTCGCATCACATAAACTGGCGCGTACCAAATTTGCGCCTGTCAATATGGCCAGTGTTAAATCAGCCTGATCTAATCGGGCTTCATTCAGAACTGCATCGGAAAAATTTGCTTCTCCAAGAGCGGCTTCAGTGAGGTTAGCCAGGCTCAGTATCGCGTTGCAGAGGCGCGATCGCCGCAAATCTGCCCCTTGCAAGTCAGCCTCGCTCAAAATGGCCTCGCATAGATCCGTGTCACTCAGCTCGGCTCCCTGCAACATGACTTCGCTTAAGTAGGCCTGCCGTAGGGAAGCTCGTTGTAACTTAGTCTGGCAAAGATTCCCCCCCACCAGAATGGCAGACTCCAAATTGGCTTCCTGCAAGTTCGCCCCTTGCAAATCAACCCCACTCAAGTCGGCATAGCTTAAATTGGCCCTTCTTAGATCTAGACCGCTCAGGGCCGCGCCGCTTAGATCCGGAGACTCGTCACTTCTCTGACGCCAGCAATTCCACTGTTCAACATTCTCTTGCAATAACGTTAAATGATTCGAATTTGCCATGATAACGTCTCTTCGTCGGGAAACAGAATCGGCCAAATTCCCGATGGGGACTTATCGGATAGCCTACTGCTATCTTCGGTTACGTAGAGGAATATCCGGAAGGGCAATCTTTCGGATACTTCAAATCAGGTTCAACATTATTCAAGAAGTGCTATACTATTTAATCGGTACGCCGATGTGGCTCAGTGGTAGAGCACTCGATTCGTAATCGAGCGGTCGCGGGTTCAAATCCCGCCATCGGCTTATTTAGACAGAAAAACGTAGTTAGGGCTTAGCAAAGAAATAAAATCTCTGAGGAGAGTGCAAGCTTTGTTCATATCCTCCTTCTCCGAGGTTTTGTTTGACAGCAGTTCTTTATTTGTTTGTGGCGATATGTTTGTCGAGGTAAAACTTGTTCAGGCAGTGTGCGTTCAAGATAAATAATCTGTGACTCTAGATTATGTTTCACATCTGTAAATGAGATATGGAGAAAAGAGTAATACGTGCTCTTTTCTCCATATCCTGTCTATAACTCTCGGGGGTGCTTTAAAGCTGTCTCAAGGGTTGCTTTTCTATCCGCCTTGTGATCCCCAAAAACACTCTTCAAAGCGAGCCCTAGTCTTTATTCTGGAACATTGTTCTATATCTCACAACATGCGGTATGTTGTAAAACGTTCGCGTGCTAGGGCTTCTGCTGACTTAAGGGTTGTAAATTAAAACGCCCCAGGCAGGACTCGAACCTGCGACCGACTGCTTAGAAGGCAGTTGCTCTATCCAACTGAGCTACTGGAGCACGGACGATGAGAAAGCAGCAATGCTAACAGAGAAACTATTCTATGACATCTTACGAGGAATCGTTGCATTCCCCGATAGGATGGGAAGACTAAAAGTCAGCATAGACGGTTGACTCTCAATATATTACAAGGTATCGGATGGGAACGGTAAATCCAGACCGTACCTCCCGGCAAAAACCGAGATACACTGACTGTGTTAGTCCGGGTGTCTTCTTAGTTGAGTCAGGCTACCTGAACCTTGCGATCGCCTTTGGGCTGTGCTCTAGCCCTTCGCCCCAGACAGGAGTAGTTTGCCAGCGTCATGTTTATCCTCAAGCGGCAAGATGTAGAAATAACCAGCATTCCGCACCCAAAGAAGGATCAACAGATCCCAATCTTGCAATACCAGGGGCAACATTTCCGCTTGATCAGCGTGTTCAATGCCGCTCAAGAAGAAGATGCCAAAGCCTTTTGGCGGGATTTAACAGATAACCGTGGCAAAGCCTGCGTCTTGTTAGAAGAGCCTGATCGCTATAGCGTTTGGGGGAAAGTGCGTCTGGATCAGCTTGGGGGCGAGGGAAACGATGCAGCAGAAGGTGATACTGCAGCTTCCTCGTTCATTCAGGCGTGTTTGTTACTCTTACAAGCTGTTTATATTGACATTGAGGATTTGTTGGGAGCGCGGCAGGCCAGCCTGTTTCAGAAGGAAGTCGTCACCATGTTTCAGCAGTGGCGTTTTCCTCATACCGATACGCCAGAAGCTATTAATCAGCTGCTGACGGTTGATCCGCTGGCTTCCCTACAAATGCCTCCGTGGCAAGAACACCACCTCAATACCTTGCTTCAGGAGCTATATCGGCTAGGGAAGCAGCACTTCGGCAATGCTAACTTTACAGGCCGAGTGTTGGATGCCCTTCAGGATATGTCCAGCAATGATCGCAAGCAGTTTATGCACTGGTTGCAGCAATCTCCGACAGGTCAAAGCTGGAAGTAAGACAGAGTTGGTAATCGGCCAGAACGTTACCACCATGCTAACTTTGTCAAAAACTTGAAACGCTTTGCCAGATTTTGAGATAAGGTTTATTGTCTACATTCATTGGTGTGAGAGTCCTTTGAGGCTGTTCATTACACTTTTTCTCTATACTTCAAAAAACAATCCTACGTCTGCCGAGGTTCCGTGTTGTGACTAAGAAAGCCTCTGCTTCCCTCTCTATTCAAGCCATTCTAATTGTGGCGATCGCATGGGCCGTCATCTCCCTGATGTTTTTTCTGCTCTTCAGCGTTCCTCTACCGGGGCAGGGGCGGCCCATCTGGTACAACGTCACGACCTACATCCTGGAAAACCTGGCGTTTTTAGGGGCAGGGTTGCTCTGTTTTCGTAACTGGCGGAGTTCCCAAATTGTCAGCGGACGGGTTGTATGGTTGCTCATTGGGTTGGGCATGATTTCCTTTTTCATTGGCAACCTGATTCTGTTTTGGTGGGAAGTTGTGTGGGGTAAATCTCCCGATGTTTCCCCTGGAGACTTCTTCTTCCTGCTCATGTATGTATTAGTAGGAATCGGGATGTGGTTGGCGATTACCTCTCGGAAACTGAACCTGACCCTTTTGCAGTGGTTGCTTGTGCTTGGGATTGCCGTTGCAGGGGCTGGTTTGTCCTATGTGATTTACAACGGTGTGGGAAGTACAGCAGCATTACTGGAGGCTCCAGCGATCGCCCAGGAAGTGCCAGCAACGACCTCATCTCCAGCTCCCTTTACTGCACCGCCTAACCCATCGGTAGCTCCCACGCCTGCTCCAATCGCTCCCGCCGCTGACGCTCCCCAAGAGGAAAACAGCAATATTCCTGGTTGGGCAAACGCTATGACGGAGCAACTAGAACCTTTCAGTGATGCAATCAGCGTGGCCTACGTAGCTGGAGATTTGTTATTGCTAATGGCAGCCAGTTCATTGCTACTGGCCTTTTGGGGAGGGCGGTTCTCCTTATCCTGGCGGTTTATCGCTGCTGGAGCCTTGTGTTTCTACATTGCAGATACCTGGTTCCTTTACGCAACTACTTACATTACGGATTACCAGACTGGTGCATTGCCCGAGGTATTCTGGATTTTCAGTGCCTGCTTGTTTGCAATGGGGGCAGCGCTAGAGTATGACCTGTCAGGTCGCTCCCGACGTACCAGCCGGAGACGGGGCTAGTAGGCTGCGGCCTAAGTTCGCAACCCATGTTTTTGTGTAGGGTGCGAAGCACCCTACACAAAAACATGGGTGATGGATTTCCGCCTCAGCGTACTAGTTCAATAGAGATAGCGACACGGCATCGGTCGTTATCGCGATGGCTAGAGAATAGGGCGGAATTCTTGCTCCCTTTAAAGACAACTGATTGGTGATCTATAGTCAGTTCAACCAGGCATGAAAGGATGGAATCCTATCCTTTTGCGCCTGATTGAACGGATAGTTGCTAGAAGGAATTGCAGTCAGACTATATTTGTTTGCGATTGTAAGCAGGGTTTAACCAAGTTGTGCGTTAAGATTGATCGGTTGAGAATGATGCAGCTTTCCACCGTGAAAGCTACCATCAGTAATGGATTGGGCGATCGCAACCAGGCGGACTAAGACCTATGGCTCCTCAAAAGTTAACTGAGGCGGACAAGCAGGAAATTTTGGCACTTTACCGCACCACCGATGAAACGACATCATCGTTGGCGGGGCGTTTTAGTGTTAGTACGTCGACGGTTAGCCGCATACTGAAACAGAGCTTGTCAGAGGACGAGTACGATGCCCTGATTCAAAGCAAGCGCGCTGCTGGCAAAGGTTTGAGCCTTGCATCGTCGGACGATGAACCCGATGACAATAACGATGATGTGGAAGCAGAGCAACTTTCGGTTCTTGCAAATGACGAACCTGAGGTTGTTTCCCCTCCTCCCCCTTCTATCCGTCCAAAGCCAGCTAAGCCAGTTCTTGTGAAGGAATCAGCTTCCGCAGAGGATGGCAATGGTGCTGATACAACGGCTGGCCGTTCCCGTCGCCGCCGTTCCTCTGCCGCCGGAGCCGCGCCTGTCGATGAAAATCCTGTCTTGATTGAATTGGAAGAGCTAGAGAAGGAAATTCAGCAAGAGATTCGCCATTCTGTTTACGAAAACATTGACGAACCCTCTGCCGGTCACAAAGATCCTCTAGTTCACGTGGTTGAAACCGTTGCGAAAGACCTCACTATTGAGAACTTAAACAAGCCCGTAGATGTGGTTTTGGCGGAAGAGGAAGACCTCGATGAAGAGGAAGACCTCGACGAGGAAGACCTCGACGATTTGGATGATGACATCCAGGATGACGATGATGATGACTTAGGGGAAGAAGGGGAAGCAGATTATTCTTCAATTCACCTGAAGTCTGGACGGGAGGTCGAAATTCTGCCCCTGGCTCAGGCCACATTGCCACGGACTTGCTACCTGGTGGTGGATCGATCCGCTGAACTCATTACCCGTCCTTTGAGTGATTTTGCTGATCTGGGGCAAATCCCTGAAATCGAGGCTCAGGCCCGTACTCTACCCGTGTTTGATAACCATCGGGTCGCCAAGCGCTTTATGCGGCGAATGCAGCGGATTGTGAAGATCCCCGATACGCAAATGTTCTTTAAGGCCAGCCCCTATCTCCAGGCTAAGGGCATTACACGGTTACTGGTAGATGGTCAGATCTATGGGTTAGATCTGATGGATGAAGACTAATGGAGGGATCCTCATCCTTCACCCCAGAAGAATTGGCAGCCTGGCAACAAACTTTGGAGGCTGCCAACTGGGCTAACATTCTCTGTCATTGCCGACGGTGCGATCGCGAATGGGTCGCCTCCACTGAGGAACCCTGTTCCTGCGGTAGTCGCTCTGTACAGTATCTTGCTTGCTGGCAATTTCCTGATGACTGATCCGCGGGCCGACGGTTTCGGTCGCTCTCTTCGATAGGTTTGACCCATGGTAAAGGAATCTGTGCCTGCGATCGCCCTTAAACCGGGGCGAGAGAAGTCTCTGCGGCGGCGCCATCCCTGGATTTTTGAAGGGGCGATCGCCCGTGTCAGTGGCGACCCTCAGTTTGGAGAGACGGTGGCGGTAACAGCTCAGGATGGAAGTCCTTTAGGCTGGGGCAGCTATTCCCCCCGCTCCCAGATTCGCGTGCGCATGTGGACGTTTGATCCGTCGGAAACGGTGGATGCTGAGTGGATGGCTCATCGGTTGAAGCGGGCGATCGCTTACCGCACGACTCGCCTGTTGAATGAAAGCCATACTGCTTGCCGCCTGGTTGCCGCTGAAAGTGATGGGTTACCTGGGGTTATTGTGGATCGTTATGGCGATACACTCGTCTGTCAATTTCTGGCAACCGGAGCAGAATATTGGCGTTCAACTCTAGTGGAGCAGTTGCAAACTCTCCTACCAGGATTGGATATTTACGAGCGCTCGGATGTAGATGTTCGCGGTAAGGAGCGTTTGCCTTTGCGCTCAGGATTGCTGGCCGGAAAAGAACCGTCTGAATTGCTAGCGATCCAGGAGGGCAATGGGCAGTATTGGGTAGATGTCCGACAGGGGCACAAAACCGGGTTTTATCTTGACCAGCGAGAGAACCGGGCGATCGCCATGCAATCCGCAGCGGGCTGTAACGTCTTAAATTGCTTTTCTTACACAGGGGGGTTCTCCGTTGCAGCCCTGGCCGGAGGAGCATCCCATGTGTTGAATCTTGATGCATCGGCGGCAGCTCTGGCTTTGTCAGAGAAGAACCATGAGTTGAATGGGATTGAGCGCGATCGCTACACCCATCAGGAAGGGGATGTGTTTCAGGTGTTGCGCCAGTTTCACCAGGAGCGGCGGCAATTTGACATGATTATCCTCGACCCCCCAAAATTCGTAGAATCTCAGGCCAGCCTCAACCGCGCAGCCCGGGGGTATAAGGACATTAACCGTCTGGCATTTTTGCTGCTGCGACCCGGCGGTTTGCTATTCACGTTTTCCTGCTCTGGGCTAATGCCCATTGACTTGTTTCAGAAAATCGTTGCAGATGCGGCATTGGATGCTCATCGAGAAGCCCAAATTATTCGACGCTTGGCCCAGGCAGCAGACCATCCTATCCTGCTGTCTTTCCCCGAAAGTTTTTACTTGAAAGGATTTGTTTGCCAGGTGCTGGAAGCTTAGAACCCTGGTACAGTCTTGAATAACCTGAGTTCGGGTTAAGGGCGTTTTCGAGTGCCGCGCGTTGCGCGGCACTCGAAAACGCTCATTTTGGCGTGCACATAGTGCACGCCAAAATGAGCACTGCAGCTTATCCCAAACTGAGGTTGAATACAACGACATCAATTAAGCTTGATTCTTAGTTTTTGGAAAGCCGCGCTCCGTATGGCTTTTCAAAACTAAACGTCCTGCTTCATCGTTCCGACCACTCTCCAAAAGCCAAGGCTGGTAACTTTCCGGCTTTGGACTGCACGGTAACAGCTGCTTGTAATTGGGAGGAGATGTTGAAGCTCCAGAGAGGCCAGTGAGAAGGACGTTGACCATCTGGCAATTGGTGGAATTTGGGTAGCTTATTCGGAGTTAATTCCACATCAATTTGGTTGAGTGGGAGAGTCAGTCCATGTCCCGTTGCCTTAAGGTAGGCTTCTTTGCATGTCCAGGCTCGGAAGAAGGCAAGGGCTTGATCCCGCTCAGGAAGGGCTGAAAATGTTTTTTGCTCTTGGGGCGAAAAATAGCGTTGTACGATGCTTTCCATTTGAGGCACCGGGCGCATCGCTTCCAGGTCGATGCCGACGGGGATGAGGGCGATCGCATACAACGCCCAATCCTCGGAGTGGGTCAGATTGAACTGGATACCTGAGGCATTGACTAAACTGGGTTTGCCATATTTGCCGTAGTCAAATTGCAGACTTTCAGGAGGTCGGTTCAGGTAGGCCCCGAGAATCTGTCTCAGAAAGCCTCGTCCGGTGATGAAGCGATCGCGATCTCTCTCAAACCGAAACCGGGCTGCCCGTTGTAGCTCATCAGCGGAGAGCCATAATTTGGTCTGGTTTAGAAACTCGGGCGATCGCACACAATAGGCCCGCCAAATATGAACCTGCCCCTCCGCCAGGGTTTGAGGATCAAGGGGGTGGCTCCAATCGGGTTGCATCATGGTCGAGAAGTTGCGTAGGCGTCAATACGGCTTTGCCAAAACTGTACCAGGGCATCCACCGCACGATCCCAGTTCAGCTCGTTGGCATAGTGCCGTCCCTGCTGCCCGAGAGCATGACGGAGTGCTGGATCGTCTGCTAAGCGCTGAAGCTTAGTCAAGAAATTCTTGGAATTTTCTGGTTCGAAAAGCAATCCCGTCTTTTCATCCTGCACACTGTCAATAAAGCCACCTGCTCGGGGAGCCAGTACGGGAATGCCAGCGGCGGAGGCTTCTAAGGCGGTTAGCCCCCAGGTTTCTTTGCGGGAAGCACTGACATGGATATCACTATGGGCTAATAAGGCCGGTACCTGTTCTGGGGGAACCCGTCCCAGAAAATAGACGGCGATTCCTGATTGTTGAAGGCGATCGCCAATCTTCTGCTTTAATTCTCCATCCCCAGCAATAATAACGGCCAGCTTCCGCGTTGATGCTCCTTGCGGCTCCCAACCTGACAGTGCCTTCAACAAAAAGCCCCAGCCCTTGTCGGGAGTCAACCGGCCCAAAAATAAAAGCTTGAGGGAGTTGGATAGATCTGGTAGACCATAGTGGGTCTGCCAAAAGTTACTTTCCTGCATCACTTTGCCGAAGGCTACCGGGTCTACGCCCAGAAATGGCCCATACACGGCATTATGCAATCCCCAGTGCTGGACCTTATGCAAGGTTGTCGGGCTTGCTACCAGAGTAGCGTCGTAGGCGTTATAAACTCGGCGGGTAATGAAGTGTTTGGCAAGCCAGCGGAGGGGATCGATCGCCCCTGTGGGCAATGGCAAAAAATCCTCCATGTACTCTAGAAAATTCGTGTGGTAAAAACTCACACAGGGAATGCGATCGCGCTTCGCCAACTTCACGGCTGGAATGCTGCCCAATCCCAAAAAGATACGATCGGGTTCATCGACATGAATAATATCGGGCTGAAAAGATTGGATAGCTGCCTCAAGGGCCGAACCTGCCTTCCCACTAATGTTACGCTCAAACTCCACCCCCATAAAGGGTTCGCTCGGAAGGCTAACCACCTGTACTCCGGGCAATAGATTTCCTACATAGTCTTGCCAGTTGGGGTATACGGTGGCGATCGCCTGATAATCAGGACATAACACTTGTACTGAATGTCCGAGAGTACTCAGGCGCTTGATGCGTTCAGCCACCGTGACAGTTACCCCATCAATGACGGGAAGAAATCCTGAGGTCACAATCGAAATTTTCATGACCGCCCCCCTAGAAGTGAACAGATGAAACGGCTCATCGTCATTCATCCTACCGGACGAAGTCCTAACTCGCGTTTTTATTGTCACAGCTAAAATTTTAAGAGCTACGATATTCAGGACTTACGCATTCTTGTTGTGTGGGGTGTACGAAGCACACCCCATAGTGGACTTGCGTCAGTCCTAATATTTTCAATTTGAAAATGTTCCTGGTTTAAGTTCACCTATGTTTGGTGGTGTGGAGTGCGAAGCACTCCACACCACCAAACATAGGTGAACTCAAGTCATCAAGCACTCAATACGTAAATCACTAACGCCGTGGTCCTATCTGAGAATAGGAACGCGTTGCTGAACCATTATTGCGCTCATGACTGCCGTTACTGGATGGTGTTGAGCTCGATGAAGCACTCGTAAGATCCATATTGAAGCGATACCCAACATTACGCACCGTCTGAATCAGATTCGGCTGCCGGGGATCGACCTCAATTTTTTTGCGAAGCGAGAGGATATGGGTATCCACCGTGCGGTGGTTATCAATTTCGTCTGGCCAAGCTTTCCGCAGTAGCTCCGAGCGGCTGAGCGGTGACCCAGATGCCTGTGCCAATACATAGAGCAGGCTAAATTCTTGAGGAGTCAGATCGACTGTGTTCTCCTTCAGCAATACCCGCCGCTGGATCAGATCGATCTTGAGATCCCCATAATCTAAACAGACCGGAATAGCCGCAGCACGGCTCCGGCGAGTCAGAGCTTCGATGCGGGCAAGAAACTCCTGCATTCCAAACGGTTTCGTTAAGTAATCGTCTGCCCCAGCTCGTAACCCGGCTACAACATCTGCCTCTGACACCCGAGCCGACAAAATCAGCACCAGGGGTTGATAGTGCTGGTGCAGCCAGCGGCAAAACTCCAGCCCATCCCCATCGGGCAAATCCAGGTCAAGCACAACCAATCGGGGTTGGCGTACCTGAAAAATGTCCCGCGCCTGCTGTAAATTGGCCGCCTGATGCACTGTGCAACCGACCTGCTGCAAATGCCAGCCTAGGAGCGATCGCAAATGCGGATTTCCTTCAACAATTTGAATTGCAAATGAAGTCACAGTACCCGATTCCTGTTCGAATCAGTATGGTTAACTTAACAGAGCACTTGTCAAGGTTTTGTAACTAGCGTTACCCACCCTGGATTCGCTGAAGGGTATACCTCAAGAAAATGTGGGAATCCCAGTTCAAAATCCTGTAGAGATCCACGCTTTAACTGTAGACCGATAAATATTTTATTAGGGCGAAAGATGGGGGAAGATTCTTAGCGCCTCCCTCATCCTTCCCCCAAAATATTGGTTTAAGGCTTACGCATTCATGCTGTGTGTAGTGTATGAAGTACCCCACACACAGCATGAATGCCTTTGAATAGGCACTGCTGGAGAAGCTACAGGGCCACAACCCTCGAAATAGCTGCAATATTCTGCACTTGTAAAAACGAATACGGCTCAGACTCCCCGATCCGTAATTCTGAGGGATTTATTTAATTTTGAACACCTCCCCCGGAGAGACAAGCTGTACCGGTGGGTTAAGGGTAGAATAGGAATAGCAAATCATCGTAGCCCAATATTTTGTTACAGGTTCTCTGTTCAAAGAATTGCGTGAGATGCTTGCTAATGAAAGATAACTGCACGTTTCGTAGCTAAGGTCCACGTTTAACTAAGTCTATGCTGCAAGACGCCCAGACAATCCGTTACTACCAGCGGATTACCGATGCTCTCCATGAGCAGTGGAACCGGGGATACCGGTTTGATGACCTGAGGCTTTATCTAGAAGGGTATCTAGCGGCCCTCCGCCATGCCAACACGATCGAGCCTTACCTGATCCATCGTCTAGAAGAAGAAACGCTCCGATACCTTTACGACCCCTCGAACTTCGAGATGGTTCAAACCCAGTCTGAGCCTGATTACTACTAACATATTCCCCCGAGGGACGTTACTTGTTGGGGGTCGGCCTCCAACCCAGATCAGAGTGATTGTTTCCGAAATATTTCGATGAATATTGCTGTGGCATGTTAAAGGGGCACTTCCCGTTTCCAAAGAAGTGACCCCTTTTGTTGTATTCAGTTTTTATCATGTCGGGTTAAATACTTTTCATCATAAGTATTTAACTTGACTTGCTATTAGAGGTAGGGGCAAAAACCCTTACATCCTGAAAATTGACAAACTAAAGGGGGGCGTAGCACATTGTGCCACGCCCCCCTTTATGGGTATCAGGAGGCTAATGCCACTTCTACCATTTGTTGAAGTTCGCCCTTCTGATACAACTCGATCAGAATGTCAGAACCTCCAATAAATTCTCCATTAACGTATACCTGAGGAATGGTAGGCCAACTGGAGTACTCTTTAATGCTCTGACGGATGCTCTCGTCATCCAACACGTTTACGGTCTCATAGGGCACACCCAAAACGTTTAGGATCTGCACCACATTATTGGAGAACCCGCACATAGGCATCAGGCGAGTTCCCTTCATAAACACAACGATCTTGTTGCTACTAACGATCTCGTCAATCTTTTGCTTTATTTCTGGAGTCATAGTCTTTCCGATCGCTCTCACTGTAATAGAATAGCGTCTTTAATCAAGCCCTCTGCACAAGTTTAATTCTTCTGTAATCTCTGAGTGGATGACCCAAGCCATTTACTTTTACTGGTTGTCTTGTGCCTTACCGTCCATGCCGGGCTAACTGCGCTATGAAAAACTGCGTTGCCAGGGTTGGATCCGGTGCTTCCATGATAGCCCGCACGACTGATACTCGTTGGGCTCCGGCTCCAATTACGGCGGTTACGTTCTCAGTGTTAATGCCGCCGATCGCAAACCATGGTACTGGAGAATTCTCGGCAGCGTAGCGGATATAGTCTAACCCTGCGGCAGCTTTCCCCGCTTTAGTTGGAGTTTCATAGACGGGGCCAACGCCGATATAGTCGGCCCCTTCGTCAAGGGCACGGTGCATTTCGTCAGGGTTCGTGGTCGAACGGCCCAAAATCCGTTCTGGCCCCAGGAGTCTGCGGGCAAAGGCAACGGGCATATCCTGTTGGCCCAAATGTACACCATCGGCATCCACAGCCAGAGCGAGATCTACCCGGTCGTTCACAATGAACAGGGCGTTGTATTGATGGCAGATCTGGCAGAGCTTGCTGGCAACATGGTAGCGGCTCTCGTCGTCCCGTTCTTTGTCACGATACTGCACCAATGTCAGGCCGCCCCGAAGTGCGGCCTCTACGGTAGCGAAAATATTTTCGACGGGGGAGGTGACGAGGTAGAGGGGCGATCGCCGCAATTTCTGCAACCGCTGTTGCCCCACCAACTGCGATTCCAACGTATAGGTGCGGTAGCGCAACTGCTTAGCGGAACTTGCTAATTCTCCATGCCCTACTTTCCCGTACTCCTCCAACACCCGCAGTGCTTCCTGAACTCGGCTGAAGTTGACCACCAGCACCTGGGTGAGACCGCTGCGATGTTCTTCTTGAGGATGGCTCAGCTCTGTTCCAGGATCACCAGGTGTATCCCGGGCAGCACGAATTTCGGGGGTATGCCAGCGACCCAGCTCCTGCCGGATTTGCTTGCACTCCTCCGTCAACTGGGCGTCATTCAGCCCAAAGCGGCACCATTCCTCGATGATGCGAACACCCTCGCGGGCGCGGTCGAGATTGGCATCCAAAATACGGAGAATAGCGGATGAAGTAAAATCCGGGACAGTTTCCATGATCGATTGATGAACGTTGATATTTCGCAGATACCCATCTTAATACTCATAGAACTTACAGCCTTTTCGGATCGAATGAGGTACGAGAGGAGGGTGGGACTTTGTCCCACCCTCCTCTCGTACCTCATTCGATCTCGAAGGGGGATATGCATTTTTGTTAGTTGTGAGAAATTTTACTCGCGGCAACCGGCAAAAATGCATCAAGCTCTGACGTTGATCTTGCGTGGGCATCCTTCTGCAAGATCAACATATGCTAGGTGATGCGCGGTATTTTGGAAAAGGCTTAGCAGACGTATCGGAGACGATGCCATGAAGTTCCTATTCATCATTGACCCCATCCAGAAATTGGACCCGGGGCATGATACGAGCGTCGCTCTGATGGAAGCGGCTCAACAATTGGGCCATGAAATTTGGATTACCGAGATTGGGCGGTTGAGTGTACTGGATGGACGGGCAGCAGCTTCGATGCAGCCCGTCCAGTTGGTGCCGGTGGATTTGGTAGAGGGACGTTGGGTGGCGGCGAACCCCTGGTTTGAAGTGGGCGATCGCCATTTTCGCTACCTCGACGAGATGGATGCCATCTTCATGCGCACCGATCCGCCCGTGAATGTGCCCTACCTCTATGCCACCTACATTCTTGACTACGTTGATCCCACAAAAACTTTGGTGGTCAATAGCCCTAATGGTTTGCGGCTGGCCAACGAGAAGATGTACGCGTTGCAATTTACCGAGGCGATTCCCACCACTATCGTCGCGACAGAAAAAGCCGTAATTCGTGAGTTTATAGAGAAACATGGGGCCGCTGTGCTGAAACCTTTAGGAGGTAAAGGCGGCGAAGGGATTTTGTTTGTAGAGGCGAGCGATCGCAACTTCAACTCCCTGGTCGAAATTAGCACCCAGCAGGGTCAATATCCCATCATGGTGCAAACCTATTTACCTGCCGCTAAAGATGGCGACAAGCGAGTGATTTTATTAGACGGGGAACCCCTGGGTGCAGTGAACCGTATTCCTTCGGGGGGTGACTTTCGGGGCAACATGGCCGTGGGGGGCCGCGTGGCAGGAGTGGACGTGACAGAGCGCGATCGCGACATCTGTAACCAGCTCGCTCCTACTCTCAAGCGAGACGGCCTCTTTTTTGTGGGTATCGACATCATTGGTGGCTACCTCACTGAAGTCAATGTCACAAGCCCCACAGGGATTCGCGAGATTGATCGCCTCAGCGGGTTACGGCTAGGTCATCAAGTCATGGAGTGGGTTGTGGGCCGCTGCAACAAACCTGAGATGAAGTGAAGCAGAGGTAGGAGAAAGACGGATCAAAGGCTAAGTGAAGGACCGCGAAAATCAGAAGAATCACGGAAAATACGAAGTCATTCAGTGTACCTGCCTCGGCCGCCTGTTCTAATTCCCCTCAAGTTCCGTATCCTCTCCGACAATATTTTTTGAACTGCATATCACAATACGGGATAGTCGTCTTCAAACCTTGTTTGAACTCTAGATTTCGTTCTTCAAGGCACGAAATCGTTAGTCTTTTCAAAGACTTCTTGAACAGGGTCTAATAAAATTACGGCGGCAAGTGTGACCCATTTTTTGAGCGGCTCATTATCAATTGTTTAGCTATAGAGGGATTCAGGAGAATCAACCATGGGCGATCAACGCCATTTTCAGCAGGGATTAGGAAGCATCAAACGCCGTCGCTTCTTACAGTATGGTGCCATGACTCTAGGAACGGGTCTGGTGACGGCCTGTACCTCATCACGTACTCCTACAGATCCAGCAGCGTCACCGTCGGGTAGTGCTTCACCGGCTGCTTCCTCCGGATTAACCAAGGTCGTTTATGGCACCAACTGGTACGCTCAAGCTGAACACGGTGGCTTCTATCAAGCCGTGGCAACGGGCATTTATAAAGATTCCGGTTTGGATGTGACAATTCAAATGGGCGGCCCTCAGGTGAATGGTGTGCAATTGTTGACGGGAGGAGCTATTGATTTTTTCATGGGATACGCATCCCAGGCGATCAAATCTGTGGAAGAAAATATTCCTACCGTCACCGTAGCCGCTCTATTCCAGAAGGATCCTCAAGTCCTGATGGTGCATCCTGGTAGCGCCAGTACCCTGGAGGATTTGAAAGGGCGACCCATCTTTATTTCTGCTGCAGCCAATGCAACCTACTGGCCCTTCCTGAGAGCTAAATTTGGCTTTACAGATGACATGAAACGGCCCTACAACTTCAATTCTGGACCTTTTCTGGCTGATAAGAACTCGGCTCAGCAGGGCTATCTCAGTTCTGAACCTCTCAAGATTTCGAAGGAAGGTGGGTTTGAGCCCGTTGTCTTTTTGCTGGCTGATGCTGGATATAGTCCCTACTCCACGACCATTGAGTGTAAGCGGGAATTGACGGAGCAAAACCCTGATCTGGTGCAGCGGTTTGTGGATGCGTCGATTAAAGGGTGGTACAGCTACTTGTATGGTGATCCGGCCCCGGCAAATGCTCTGATTAAACGGGATAACCCCGAGATGACTGACGAGCAGCTTGCCTACGGCATTGAGAAGATAAAGGAGTATGGCATTGTAGATTCTGGCGATGCGCAATCTATGGGTATTGGTGCCATGACAGATGCCCGATGGAAAGACTTTTTCGATACCATGTCGTCAGAAGGGCTCTTTAAGGCAGATACCGATTACACCAAGGCTTACACGCTGGAATTTGTGAATAAAGGTGCTGACTACTATAAAAGTTAGGGAACGTTAGGATTGTCTGTGCCTGGCTCAGCCATCGGAGTATTGACGTTATGAGTTCCGAATCTGCATTTACCCTGGCGGATGTCAGTAAGGTGTATTCCAATGGGACAGTTGCCCTTCAGAACTTGAACTTGGCAGTTCGGAATGGTGAATTTGTCAGTTTATTGGGGCCGTCGGGGTGTGGTAAAAGCACAGTACTCCGTCTGATTGCGGGGCTAGGTCAGATGAATACGGGGCGTCTGGATTGGGGAGAGTCCTCCAAACGCAAACTCGCTTATGTCTTTCAAGAAGCCGCATTGATGCCCTGGGCTACTGTGCAGGATAATGTGCGGTTGCCTTTGAAGTTGGCCAAGGTTCCTAAAGCTGTCGCGCAGGCAGCAGTGGCAGAGGCGATCGCCCTCGTTGACCTTCAAGGCTTCGAACATGCCTATCCCCGAGAGCTCTCGGGGGGTATGAGAATGCGAGTCTCCATCGCCCGTGCCCTTGTAACCCACCCCGATCTGTTGTTGATGGACGAGCCCTTCGGGGCTCTGGACGAGATGACGCGCAGCCGCCTTAATACAGACCTGCTTAACCTTTGGCATCAGAAGCGGTGGACGGTGGTGTTTGTGACTCACAACATCTACGAAGCGGTTTACCTCTCAAATCGAGTTGTTGTGATGGCATCTCGTCCGGGGCGGGTGGTTGCGGAAGTACCCATTGATGCACCGCATCCCCGTACTGAGGCGTTTCGCATGTCACCAATGTTCAACGACTACTGTCGCCAAATCTCGGGCTATCTCTCCCAGGCGGCTCAGTCTACTGGAGGGGCGTCCCTCCCAGGCTCTCACTATGCGAATTTGATAGATTTAAGACCTTAACAGATTGGCAAAGAATTTTTTGAGGCGTCTTCGACGTTTCAAAAAGCGATCTTTAAGAGCTTGATATCCAATACTTAAAATTGCAGCTTTTTGGCGTTGGATACCTGTTTGTTGCCTGTATTTTTGTTGTTTGGCCGCCCCTATGACGAACTACTTCAGCAAGCTCTGGCCTGAACCTGATTCCTCTGAGGGTTCTCAACCCTCAGGTAAGTTCTCGTTGCGAGCGCTGGTTTCATCCGATGTCGTGCCACCCTTGATTGTTGGAGTTGCAATTCTCCTGCTTTGGGAAATTGGGGTACAGGTGACCAAAACACCGCCTTATATTTTGCCAGGCCCTTCCCTGGTACTGAAATCCCTGGTGCAAGATTGGGGCACGTTGTTCCCGGCCCTGTTGATTACGCTTCAGGTCACTGTTGTAGCATTTCTTCTGGCAGTCGTATCGGGGTTGGCGATCGCTATCCTATTTACTCAGAGTAAGTGGATTGAGCGCAGCTTTTTTCCCTATGCGGTGATTCTGCAGACGACGCCGATCGCGGCGATCGCTCCTCTGATCATTCTCTGGGTCCGGCAGATTGTGCAGGGCGAGCAGGCCACCTTTGTGTCTTTAGTCATTTGTGCCTGGATTGTTGCGTTTTTCCCCATCCTTTCAAATACGACTTTGGGGCTCAACAGTGCCGATCACAACTTGTTGAACTTGTTTCAGTTATACAATGCCAATCGCTGGCAGACCCTGCTTTATCTGCGATTGCCGAATGCGTTACCTTACTTCCTGGGTGGTTTGCGTATTAGTGGTGGATTGGCTCTTATTGGGGCGGTTGTCGCTGAGTTTGTGGCTGGAACAGGGGGAACACGCTCCGGCATCGCTTACCAGATTTTGATGGCCAGCTTTAACTTGCAAATTCCTAAAATGTTCGCGGCTTTGCTTCTCACAACTGTCCTGGGTGTTTTGATCTTTGTAGTACTAACTCTGCTATCGGATTACTGGTTGCAGCACTGGCATGAGAGCGCTATTAAACGCGAAAACTAAGGACTTGTTGATTTTTCTGTAAACGGGTTAATTTTGCTGAGGTGTCGTTTTCCTGCAAAATTAACCCGTTTATAAAGCTGTTCGTTGACCGAAGTGAGGATGCGAGATGATCGAAATTCCTGAGACTGGCCACTACTGGCTGCACCGTGCCCATGTGCCTGTAGCACTACTAGTGCAGTCTCTGAGTTCCCAAACCCAGGAGGGGTTGGCCCTGGTGGATTTGGAAATTCGAAATGGGTGCATTCAGCAAATTCAACCATCCAGTGTAGAGCTTCCGACAGAGGGTACTATTATCGATTTGCAGCACCGTCTGGTGTTTCCTTGTTTTGCAGATTTACATACTCATCTAGACAAGGGCCATACCTGGGAGCGATCGCCCAATCCCACGGGGCACTTCGATGATGCATTAACGACGATCCAGAGCGATCGCTTAGCCCACTGGAATTTTGAGGATCTCTATCAGCGTATGGAGTTTGGGCTACGGTGTGCCTATGCGCACGGTACTCGCGCTCTGCGTACCCATTTGGATGCGATTGCCCCCCAAGGTGAGGTTAGCTTTGCGGTGTTTCGGCAATTGCAGAAGGAGTGGAGCGATCGTATTCATCTCCAAGCAGCATCTTTGGTGACTCTGGATTACTTCCTCACACCGGATGGCGAAGCACTAGCGGATTTAGTGGCCGAATCCGGTGGGGTTTTGGCCGGGGTTGCTTTTCCCAATCCAGATTTAGAAGCTCAAGTTGAGCGGGTCTTTGATTTGGCTCATGAGCGTGGCTTGGACCTGGATTTTCATGTGGATGAAAGTCCCGATCCGGCTTCAGATGCCCTCCATGAAGTGGCTAAAGTGGCTCAGCGTCATGCTTTTTCGGGGCAGATTGTATGTGGGCATTGCTGTAGTTTGTCTCTCCAAACTTCAGAAAAAGCAGAGGCGGTAATTGCGGATGTTAAAGGGGCAAACATTGGGGTAGTGAGTTTGCCGATGTGCAATATATTTCTGCAGGATCGCAATCAGGAAGCCTCAAAGCAATTACTTCAGAATCTATCAGGCAATTTCCTGGCTTATTTTCGCGATATGCCGTCACGTACGCCTCGTTGGCGCGGGGTGACGCTACTGCATGAGCTGAAGCAGGCAGGGGTACCGGTGGCGGTGGCAAATGATAATTGCCGTGATGCGTTCCATGCCTATGGCGATCACGACATGGTGGAAGTGTTTCGAGAGTCGAGCCGTATTGCTCACTTTGACATGCCCTATGGGGATTGGTGCCGGACGGTGACGATGACGCCTGCTGATTTAATGGGGCTGCCAGAGGTGGGGCGAATTGGTGTAGGGTTGCCGGCAGATTTGGTTGTGTTTAAGGCTCGGTATTTTAGTGAGTTGTTGTCGAGGCCGCAGAGCGATCGCATAGTTCTGCGCAATGGTATTTCCATCGATACAACTTTGCCGGATTATGCTGAGCTAGATCACCTTATTTTTAAGTCTTGAGTATTGATTGTTTTGGGTATTTTGTGTACAAAAAACAATCTTTTCAGCCAGTTTAGGAGTGTTAAGACTAACGTATTTTGTTAGGTAACCTGAGTTCGGGTTAAGGGCGTTTTCGAGTGCCGCGCAACGCGCAGCACTCGAAAACGCTCATTTTGGCGTGCGCTTTGCGCACACCAAAATGGGCACTTCAGCTTATCCCGAACTGAGGTTTCATAGGGCAGGTTGTTCTATGAATCTACGCCTTCTACCGAGTGCTTTGCTTACCTAACAGGGCGCTGTTTGAAAGGGGTAACCCAATCAGCGTCCTTTCGCATCTTGTAGTGCACCCATGGTCATGGCGGCGATCGCCTGATCGGTTGCTTTTGGCAAATGGTAGTATTTGCCACCTGCGTTCTTTGCCAATTCTTTCGCGAAGCCTGTGGACACAAATTTGCTTTCGGTATCGATTACCAGCAGTTGAATATCCTGGGCGCGGATTTTGGCAGCGATGTCTAGCAGTTCGGCTTTGATGTCGGGCTTTTTGTCGTCGAGGACGGGTTCACCCAGCGATCGCGACAATGGCACATTCCCTCGACCATCGGTGATTGCGACGACGACGACTTGTCCCACGTCTCCAGATTGGCGAGCATTCACTCCCACTCGTACGGCCTGGGTCAAACCGTGAGCTAGAGGCGAACCGCCTCCGCAGGGCATCCGTTCTAATCGCCGTCGAGCGGCGGCAATGGAGCGAGTGGGCGGCAAGAGGACCTCAGCCTGCTCACCCCGGAAGGGAATGAGGGCGACCTGGTCACGATTCTGGTACGCCTCTGTGAGAAGGCGCAACACTGCCCCTTTTGCAGATTGCATCCGGTTCAACGCCATAGAGCCAGAAGCATCCACCACGAAGACAATCAGGGAACCTGCTTTACGAGCCAGTCGCTTAGCGCGAATATCGGGTTCTTCGATGAAAACGCGCTTGGCAGGGGCGTTGTTGGCAGCATTGCTCTGCTCATAACGGAGACGGCGCGATCGCTGGTAGGGCGCTGCCGATCGCATTGTCGCGTCCACTGCAATTCGGCGTACTTGACCACGCGGCAAAATTGGTTTGATGTAGCGGCCCCGGTCTTCTGAGAAGATGAGCCCTTGAGAACCCGTCTTACCTCGTTTTTGCGCCATCTGAGCAAAGTACAGCACCGATGGGTCAAGGATTACCCCTTCTGGGTCAAAAACAAACTCTTCCGGCAGGTTAGGTGGCTCTTGCGGGGTATCGTCTTCTTCGTTCTCGTCCTCCTCTTCCTGCTCATCCTCGTCGGAGTCTTCAGGTTGTTGATCTTGAGGCGGCGGCGGCGGTGGTGGCGGTTGTTGCTGATTTTGTTCGTCGGGCGGCGGTTGGATGACGGTGGCGCGAGGCACAATCACAAGTTCTACTGCACAACGCAGGTCATCTGCATTGACTTCAGTACGACCTTCCAGTGCCGCGTGAGCCTTAGCAACGCGTACCGCAAAAATTTCCGCCCGATGTCCCTGAACTTCGCCGCGCACGGCTTCCTGCACCAAATACTCGATCTGTGCGGGAGAAATGGTAACGTCTTTCAGCCATTCTCGTGCCAGGATGATTTGAGTTTTGAGGTTGTCTAGTTCTTCCGCGTAAAGCTCCAGAAATGCCTTGGGCGACTCAGCGTATCCCGTTGCCCGTTCTACGGCAGTAACCCGCTGGTCAAGTCCTAAGACGGCGTCGGCAGAGAGGGCGATCGCAATTCGATCGAGCAGGTGCGATCGCAAATCTCCTTCTTCGGGGTTGAAGGTGGCGATCAGCAGAGGCCGGCAGGGGTGCTGAAAGCTAATGCCTTCCCGTTCAATACGGTTGCGGCCATCGGTCAGATTCGTCAACAGTAAGTTGGCAATCTGATCGTCTAAAAGATTGATTTCGTCTACATACAGCACTCCCCGGTGAGCTTCCGCCAGCAGACCCGGTTGGAAGACGGTCTCTCCTTTTTTGATGGATTGCGCCACATCCACCGAACCCAACAGACGATCTTCTGTTACCCCGAGAGGAATCTGAATGAAGGGAGCTGGGATGACCTCCGTTGGCACCGGTAAACCATCGGGTGAATCTAGATCAACCTCAGCAAAACGGGCTGTTGTCTCGTCGTCCCAATCTCCGGGACGCTGCGGGTCGCAGTTGCAGCATGACCCCTGGACCACCTCAATGGGCGGCAGCAGAGCATGAAGCGCACGGGCCATGACGGATTTGGCGGTTCCCCGCCGCCCTGCAATGACGACGCCACCTAAGGCTGGATCGATAGCCGCCAGCAAAAGAGCCAGCTTAATGGCATCCTGGCCGATGACGGCGGTTAATGGAAAGCTGAGGGGTGTTACGGAGGCGATCGCAGACATCGTTCAAATTCAGGGGTTTCCAGTCTCTCAGGATAACAGGTTGACGGCGGCTTCCGATAGCTCAACCACACATTCACAGCAATTCTCATTTTGGAATCCAATCCGAAAATAGCCCGCCGAAGGCGGGCTATTTTCGGGCTTCAAAGCATTAGCGACGAATGGTATAGGCATTCGTCGCTAATGCTTGTTTCGGATTAGGATGCTTCTTCTAAAAGGGATTGAGCGATCGCCTGTAACGGTAACCCTGGCGGAAACTTGCCCTCCTCCTTGATGCGCTGAATCATGGCATCGGGTACAGGAAGCTTGAGTTGCTCAGCCAAGGCTCGTACGACATCCCCCCGATCAATAACTCCAGCAACCGCTCCGGCGGGAGTTAACACCGTGATACGGGAAAGCTGCAAGCGCTCCAACTTATCGATGGCTTCGGTCAGAGGCGTCATTTCTGATACGGAAGGCACTTCAGGCAGGGGATGGGCGATTTGGTGGAGGATTTTAGTACGCCACTCGCTCCGCTCAATCTGCTGCAGGTCATCCGGATATACCTGACCCCGGTAACGTCCGTCA
The DNA here is from genome assembly GCF_014695575.1 of Leptolyngbya sp. FACHB-8. Classification (GTDB taxonomy): domain Bacteria; phylum Cyanobacteriota; class Cyanobacteriia; order Elainellales; family Elainellaceae; genus Vacuolonema. The sequence continues at coordinate 113,176 of NZ_JACJOO010000095.1, forward strand.
GAAGCGGCGAAGAAGGCAGGATATTGACCTTCTTCCTTGAGCAGATAGTCATCTGTGAAACGTTGTAGCGATAAATCCGCATCGACCACACGAAAGTCACGGGTCATCGCATTACTGGCATTCAGACCCGCAACTGCTTCTTGCAAATCTGCAACTCGGGTGTAGTTGGTGGCATTACTCACCACAAACCAACCAATCAAACCAATCCACAGCCCGCCAAAAGATCCCTGGAAGTAGAGCAGCAGGCCAAAGGCGATCGCAGCCCAACCCAACGCTTTGCCCGTATTCGCGGCCCAGCGCAATCCCTTTAAGCGGCTGCCGGTTACTTTCCAGACCAAGGCTTTGAGCACCTGCCCACCATCCAGGGGCAGGCCAGGAATCATGTTGAAAATGGCCAGTACGATGTTGATCTGGGCTAATTCTCGAACGATGGTGCCGGTTGGTATGCCCAGAGGAATGAGTCGATCAAGGGTGGCCAGGAGAATAAATAAACCCAGGCTGACGGCTGGCCCAGCGATCGCTACCTGAAACGCCTGTCCTGGTGTTTTCGATTCCCGATCGATTGCGGCAACACCACCAAATAGAAACAGGGTGATGGAATTGACTTTAATGCCCTGGGAAAGCGCTGCCAAGCTATGCCCTAATTCATGTAGTAATACCGAGCCGAACAAGGACAGAGACAAGGCTAAACCAGCAACCCAGGCGGTCGTTGTGGATAAGTTTTCAGCGGAGAAACGGGTCGCGTTTGAAAAGGTAAACAGAGCCAGAATGATAAACCAGGAAGAATCAATCAGCAACGGGATGCCAAAGATAGAGCCAACCTGCCAGCCTGGTTTCATAGAGAGTGCTCAAACTTTGTATGGCTAAGGGAGAATTCCTCGCAGTCAGCAGCAGGGATATAGACAAGCTCTGCGACGCCTACACAGCGGGATATTCAACGATTCTACTGTGTTTTCACGGAAACCGCCTGCCTCAAACGAAGGGGAGGAATACAATATTCCTCCCCCCCGAGTAATCTATTGCCAAGTTCGTCGTGGGATTTTATCCCAGAGAACGATTAAAGTACGCCAGCGTTCGACAGGCCCAGAATCAAGCCGGTGCCAATGATATGCCCAAAGCTCATGGTTGCCAGCAATTCAGGAACGCCAAACCCCGTAAACATCGCGGGCATGTCAGCGGGCAGCTTAGGCCCAACTCCACGCTTTTGAATGGCGTAGTAGCCAATGGCGATCGCGAACAGGTTTGCTCCGATCATCACAAGAGCCGTATTGAACGACCAGGGGCTAGTGGTGGCCATTGCGCCTAATAATGCGGTCATGTTAAACAACTTTATCCTCCTAAATTCCGAACCAGACACAGCAGAAACCTGTTGTTGCGCCCTGTAAATGAGCCAGGAATCCTGATTTTTCAGGATGCAAGAGGGGATGCTTGTAATCAAGGGTTTGTTTGAAGAGTTAACACGAAACACCCAGATTGAAATAAAACGTAATATTCGATTAACAAGACTTTGAATATTTCTTCCCTAAGAGTGTTGGTTTTATGCGTAGATTTTGATGAAAGGTTATTCTTCGTGCAACAAAACTGAATGCGTACAGAATGAATGTCTTAACGCTGAATGTGCTGGGTTCACTCGCTCACCCAACATCAAGGCACCATAACTGGCCCTTGCATCAGCCCCGACCCTATAGAGTAATGTTGTGTAATGATTCAAATTAAGATTTGTGGTATTACACAACCCGAACAAGGGCAGGCGATCGCCCAGCAGGGCGCAACAGCGCTTGGCTTTATTTGCGCACGTCAGTCCCCCCGTTATGTGGCTCCTGCGCAAATTAAAGCCGTCGCGGTTACTCTCCCCGAATCGTTAGAACGGGTTGGAGTCTTCGTAAATGCCAGTATTCCGGAAATTCTTTCGGTGGTTGAAGTAGCTGCTCTCACGGCGGTACAACTGCATGGTGAAGAATCTCCCGAGTTTTGTGAGCAGCTTCGAAAACAAATACCCTCGCTAAAGGTCATGAAAGCCTTTCGAGTCCGGCAACCGGAGGTTCTTAACCAGGTTGAAACTTATACCTGCGTTGTGGATAGTGTGCTGCTGGATGCCTATCACCCAACCCAGCATGGCGGAACAGGGCGATCGATCGACTGGTCCACCCTCCAGGGGTTTCGTCCGCTAGTGCCCTGGTATCTCGCCGGTGGGCTTACTCCCGATAACGTGGTGGAGGCGATCGCCGTGGCGCGTCCTGATGGCGTTGATCTCTCCAGTGGTGTCGAATACTCCCCAGGCCAGAAGGATCTCGAAAAAGTGAATCAACTGTTTACCCGCTTGCGGTGTGAGGGGTTGATTTCATAAAAAATGTGCACAGTGCTTTGCACTGTGCACATTTTTTATGAAGATTGAAACAAGCTGTTTAGAAGAAAGCAGGCTGATGGCGGATCAGGCTGAGGAACTCTTCGCGAGTGCGCTGATCTTCCTGGAAGGCTCCGATCATGGCACTGGTAACGGTCCAGGAACCTGGCTTTTGAACTCCACGCATGACCATGCACATGTGAGTAGCTTCTAGCACGACAGCAACACCCTGGGGTTCCAGAATGGTTTGAATGGCTTCCGCAATCTGGCGGGTTAGGCGCTCTTGCACTTGAAGACGACGGGAATACATCTCAACGATGCGAGCAAGCTTGCTCAGACCCACAACCTTCTGATTGGGGATGTAAGCCACGTGGGCACGCCCCATAAACGGCAGCATGTGGTGCTCGCACTGGCTGAAGAAGTTAATATCGCGCACCAACACCATCTCGTTGTGCCCTTCGTCGAAGATGGCACCATTCACCAATTCTTCTAGAGATTGGTTATAGCCACTGGTGAGGAAACGCATTGCTTCCGCGACCCGTTTGGGAGTTTTTAGCAAGCCTTCCCGCTCAGGGTCTTCACCCACAGCCAGCAGCATTGTCCGAACCGCATCCATCATTTCTTCCATACCCACTTCTGGCTTAGGCGCGGTAGTGTCGTGCTCGGTATGCTCCCGGTCAGGACGCACATCTAAGTTAACGGTGGGTGAGGATTTGGTTTTCCCTTCAGCCGATGAGGGGGAGAGTTTGCCATTCGAACCACTAGAAGCAATAGTCATAGTAAGCCTTCGATAAATTGCAAAGGAGATAGACACAACCCCTTAAAGGGCACCCGCGCTGGGCATCACCGTTAACTCTTCAATCACCGCTTGGGGCGGCAGCAGAGCGGTATGCACAATCGAGCTAGCCACAATCTCGGGAGTCAACATTTTCGAGCGGTCAAAATCAGCGTGGACGGTGTCGGTATCCCAGATGGGAGTGTTCACCGCACCGGGGCAAACTGTTACCACACGAATGCCGTTGGAGCGCTCTTCAGCAGCCAGGGTTTTGGAGAGAGAAATTAACCCAGCCTTGCTAACGTTGTACGCTCCCCAACCAGGGAACGCTTGATATCCTGCAACCGAGGACACATTGATGATGGTGCCCCGTTTGCGATCGCGCATCCCAGGCACAATGGCCTGAATGCACTGCAACACACTCGTGACATTCAGGTTCATCACCGCTTGCCAGTCTTCCAGAGGAGTATCTAGCAAATTTCCGGTATAACCGAGCCCTGCGTTGTTGACCAGGATATCGATGGGAAATTGATCGGCGATCGCCGCCATCTGGGGTTTTACTTGCTCCAATTGAGCCAGATCAATGGCTGCAATAGAAGCCTCTACTCCAGTGGCACGAACAGCCCCAGCGGTTTGTTCTAAGCGATCTTTAGAACGACCTACCAGGACTACGGGAACTCCGGCTTGACCAAAGGCGATCGCCGTTGCTTGACCAATGCCGCTACTAGCTCCAGTAATTAAGGCATAACCGTGGGAGAAAGCAGTCATGAATGCTCTTTAAACCTCAGAATGCACACGGACAGCAGACATTACGAACACGGAAGAGATTGTGGATGCAAGTTCCATCACATAGTTCTGGGATAGCTCTACATTGATGAAGAGCTAGAAGAACTATTCAATTCAACAGGTATGAATATTTTGGCGATGTACTTTGTAACATGCCCATATTCAAATCACTATCATCAACAGATATTGCTGCGGATAGTGCCGTCATCATTGAAAAACAATATTCAAGAACGGTGAATCAATCACTTCACGGTCAATGTGGCGGGGAGACGAGGGCAAACAAAACCGTTCTCATGTGACCGAGCTCAATAGACAAACGGAAATACTTAAATCTCGAAAAGATAAACTCCAAAAAAATATCCTGAGAGCTGTTTTAAGAATTGTTAACCAAATTATATCACTATTTGCCAATGCCCCAGCCAGGATAGTTCACTTCGGCACATTTTGATGCCATTCAAATCACACTGTACTTTCCAGGAAGACACCAATCTTACGGAATTTTTGGTAGCGTAGTTCCCGCCGTTCGTTGGGGGTCAAGGCGTCCAGCTCAGCCAGACTGCTTAAGATACTTTGCTTAAGGGTCGCGGTGGCAGCGAGAGGATCAGAATGAGCACCCCCCACGGGTTCAGGCAGGATCTGGTCAATCACTCCTAAGCTTCGTAAATCCGTCGCAGTGATACGCAGTGCTTCAGCCGCTTGAGGTGCCTTGGCTGCATCTCTCCAAAGGATGGCGCTACAAGCTTCGGGGCTGGCCACGTAATAAACTGAGTGCTCGAACATATTCAGGCGATCGCCCACCCCAATGGCCAGTGCTCCGCCAGAACCCCCTTCCCCAATGACCGTGCAGATAATCGGCACCTCCAACCGGAACATTTCTCGCAGGTTGTAGGCGATCGCTTCCCCCTGTCCTAAACGCTCCGCTTCAGCCCCAGGATTGGCCCCTGGTGTGTCAATAAAGGTAATAATTGGCATGTTGAAGCGGTTGGCATGCTCCATCACGCGCATTGCCTTACGGTAGCCCCCGGGAGAAGCCATGCCAAAGTTGCGGGCCACGTTATCCTTCGTGTCCCGGCCTTTCTGGTGACCCAGCATCACCACTGGGCGACCATCCAGGCGGGCAATGCCCCCTACGAGGGCTTTATCATCGGTACCCGTAGAGCGATCGCCGTGCAGCTCAATCCACTCATCCGTCATGGTTTGGATGTAGTCAAGGGTGCTGGGGCGGCGGGGATGACGAGCGACCTGGAGCCGCTGGGCCGGAGTCAAACTATGAAAAATTTCCTGCCGTAGTTGAACGGCGCGGTCTTCAAGCTGCCGAATCTGGTCGGACACATCGACATCGTTATCCTCTGCCAGCTCGCGGATTTGGAAAATGCGAGCCTCCAGTTCAGCGAGGGGCTTCTCAAAATCCAGCAGTAAGGTGCGACGTTCGGCGGTGCTCATAGACCCGGGGGTAGAAACGACATCCTGGCTAGAACCAGGTTTAGAAATCATAAAGTTTCGTAAAAGATTCTAGCAATCGCTGACCCCCTGTAGCGCATTAAAACCTGAGGGATTTCCCCTGAGGAAGGGGCGGATATCCCTAATCTGTTTGATTCGCATCCCAGCGAATGAAGGGAGAGCAAGCGTGAAATTAACTAAAACCTCCCAAACACCATATCACTGGCGCGTCTCCCGCTCATACTTCATCTATCTTTTTTCAGCAATTCTCAGTATGGGCATCAAAGCCAAGAGTTCACGCCCTACGGGCGTGAACTCTTGGCTTTGATCCCGAAAACCGCGCGCCTTTAGCGCGGTTTTCGGGCCTGATTTCAAAATGAGAATTGCTGATCTTTTTTAGGGTGCGGTTGGGGGAGAACGACATTGTAGTTCCCCTTCAACCGGCTCTATGGATTACTTAAAAGTTGTTCTTCGTGCATGAAGTGCACGAAGAACAACTTTTAAGCAGCTTCTAGAAGATGAGGCTCCATGAGGCACATTAGTCTAATGACTGCCCATCACGGCGACCCAACTCGTAAACGCCTGCTCCGATACAGGAGAGAATGCCCATACTCACGGCCCAACTGCGGCCTAAACCCAACTCAACGCCATAATTCACGACCCCGCCCACAATAAGAAAAGGAACAATACTGAAGATAGAGGCGTAGAAGGCATTCTGAGATTCTCGTGCGAGCCGAGTACGCTCGAACTCCTCCTCGGAGGTGTAGAGCGATCGCTCCGCAAAGTTGAACCAGCGCTGCAGCTGTTCCATGACCCAATCACTCACGGGGGAGAACGCCAGGTACAGAGCTAATGACCATAACCCAAGTCCAGCCAGCGTTACCTTGTCAACCGATAGGTCAAAGGGGAGAAACTCGCGGAACATAGGGATGCGATCGCTTGGTAAACAACTTTTATTGATTGTAATAGTTCTTTATGCCACCACTAGAAGTCAACCTCTGTATGGTGATATGGGTACTTCGCACTCCACACCATTAGACAGGGGCAAACTTAAATCCGCCGAGTACTAATAGCCCACCATAAGAATTTTGACGGGTCACCAATTTTGCCAAGGGAAATGTGGCGGGCTTCGTTCGCTACATTTCCCTTGGCAAAATTGGTGTGATGAAGCACGAGCTGCTAAAGGGCATCAGCAATTAGTGATGTTTTTTATGAAAGTCTGTAATCGGGAAGTGCCAAGCGGTAGTGCTTTAGGGGGACCGTAGCTCTATCGGTTGGGCTCGACTGGTTCATCCGTTGGCAGGACGGCGGTCCCCTTGAGGGTGTGCCACATTAATAGTGGAGTTGACACCTCCACCTCCTGCTGAATTCTTCGGAGGTTCCTATGAGAACTCAAATCTTGGCGGTTGCCCTTCTCTCTACAGGGCTGTTAATGACTGCTCAATCTGCTCGCGCCGAAGACCCCGCGGACTTGCAACAGTTATTGGAGACAGGGGCCTGTGCATCTTGCGACCTCAGTGGTGCTAATTTAAGTGGTACTCATTTGATTGGGGCCGATTTGCGGAATGCCAACCTACGGGGTGCAGATCTGTCGGATGCGAATTTAGAAGGAGCCGATCTTACGGGGGCAAACCTGCAAGGGGCTACGATGACAGGGACATTCGCCAGCAATGCGGTCTTCAATCGAGCAAACTTGGCTAATGTCGATATGACCGATGCGGTCGCTTATAACGCTCAGACCGAAGGTACTATCCTGACTAACGTCAATCTGGCCGGAGCCGAGGTTGGTGGTAGTGGTATCAGCATCGGTAGCGACTGATCGGCATTGATTTCATCACTTTAATAAGAGAAAACGCGGTGCAAAGCGCCGCGTTTTCTCTTATTAGGCTGTCTTTTAGAAGTGCCTTTAAGCTCTGCTTGTAGGAGTAGACAGGGCTTCAAGGCACTTTTAAGACAGAACCTAGAGCTGTGCAGGAGCAATGAAGCGATCGCAAAAACAACCCCAAGAAAAACACATTAATATCTATAAGATCTTAATACACTAAAAACCATATATTGGACATCCTTCAGAAGCTCGTCTACTGTGATTAGCATGGGTTATACCCGATCGCACCTATCGATTGGCTGAGACCCCATCCGAATCCTTGAGACACTGGCACCACGGTTATGAGCAAAGGTACATTATTCGATAAAGTTTGGGATTTGCATACCGTTGGCACCCTTTCCTCCGGGCAGACGCAACTCTTCATTGGTCTGCACCTGATCCACGAAGTCACCAGCCCGCAAGCGTTTGCCATGCTGCGGGAGCGGGGGCTGAAGGTGATGTTTCCGGAGCGTACCGTTGCCACCGTTGACCACATTGTTCCAACTGAAAATCAGGCCCGCCCTTTTGTAGACAGTCTGGCAGAAGAAATGATGCTGGAACTGGAGCGTAATGCAAAAGATAATGGCATCCGCTTCTACAACATTGGCTCGGGAAATCAGGGTATTGTTCACGTCATTGCACCGGAGCAGGGGTTGACCCAGCCAGGCATGACCATTGCCTGTGGAGATAGCCATACGTCTACTCATGGCGCGTTTGGGGCGATCGCCTTCGGTATCGGTACCAGTCAGGTCCGCGACGTATTGGCGTCCCAAACTCTAGCTCTGGCGAAGCTGAAAGTTCGTAAGGTAGAAGTGAACGGGACGCTGCGTCCTGGTGTTTATGCGAAGGATGTTGTGCTGCATATCATCCGTACGCTGGGTGTAAAAGGTGGCGTGGGTTATGCCTACGAGTTTGCTGGCACCACCTTTGAGTCGATGACCATGGAAGAGCGGATGACCGTGTGCAACATGGCGATCGAAGGCGGCGCTCGTTGCGGCTACGTCAACCCCGACGACACGACTTTTGAATACCTGAAAGGCCGTGACTTTGCACCTAAGGGCGCTGATTGGGATCAGGCTGTCGAATGGTGGCGCAGTATCGCTAGCGATGCCAATGCTGAATATGACGATGTTGTCGTCTTTGATGCCGCTGAGATTGAACCGACTGTCACCTGGGGCATCACCCCCGGCCAGGGTATTGGCGTGAGCGAAACCATTCCCGCTGCTGCTTCGTTGCCCGAAGAGGATCGGTTTGTTGCCGAGGAAGCCTATCAGTACATGGATCTGGCACCGGGTGTCGCGATTAAAGGTACGAAAGTGGATGTCTGCTTCATTGGCAGTTGCACCAATGGCCGCATCAGCGATCTGAGGGAAGCCGCTAAGGTTGCCAAAGGCCGAACCGTAGCTGAAGGGATCAAAGCCTTTGTCGTACCTGGCTCTGAGCGTGTGAAGAAGGAAGCCGAAGCGGAAGGTTTAGACAAAATTTTTGAAGCGGCCGGTTTTGAATGGCGAGAAGCTGGTTGTTCGATGTGTCTGGCTATGAATCCTGACAAGCTGGTTGGGCGGCAAATCAGTGCGTCGTCCTCAAACCGCAACTTTAAGGGGCGGCAGGGTTCTTCCTCGGGGCGGACATTGTTGATGAGCCCGGCGATGGTGGCAGCAGCGGCGATCGCAGGTCAAGTCACAGATGTCCGTGAACTGCTGTAGCCTGAGCCCGCTCCATGCCTAAAACGGTTCTGATTACAGGAGCTTCCTCGGGAATTGGATTAGCGACAGCTAAGTTGTTTCAGCAAAACGGCTGGAATGTGGCGGCGACCATGCGATCGCCTGACAAAGCCACCAACTTAGCTGTCCTGGAGCGGGTGGTCTGCCTGCCCCTGGACGTCACCCAACCGGAGTCTGTGGAAGGGGCGATCGCCACTGCCCTGGAGAAATTTCAGCACATTGATGTGCTCATCAATAATGCTGGATACGGTCTATTGGGGCCATTTGAGGCCACATCTCCAGAACAAATTCAACGGCAATTCGACACGAATGTATTTGGGTTGATGAATGTGACACGGGCGGTATTACCCCACTGGCGCGATCGCCAGTCAGGTCTACTGATCAATGTCTCGTCTATTGGTGGTCGTCTTGCCTTTCCGCTCTATAGCCTTTACCACGGCACCAAGTGGGCTGTAGAAGGCTTCTCGGAAGCGTTGCAGTACGAGTTGGCACCGTTCAACATACGCGTCAAGCTAATTGAGCCTGGACCAATCAAAACGGATTTTTACGATCGCTCAGCAGACATCGCTCATCAGCCGGGGCTATCCGCCTATGACCAATTTGTCGAACGGGTCATGCCCAACCTGCGTCGTTCAGGGGAGCAGGGATCACTGCCAGAGGTTACGGCTCGGGTAATTTATCGGGCTGCAACGGATGGGAGCGATCGCCTCCGCTATCCTGCTGGGGGTAATGCGGGGGCTCTCCTACTGACACGCTTGTTGCCGGATAGTTTACGTCGGTGGCTTGTGCGTCAAATTATGACGAGGTAGGGGCAGGATTTGATCGGGTGAGGGGCGATCGCGATTGCGCTTCCTGCGCTCTTTATCTGCTGATTCCCCTTCCTGGTCAGCTTGCTGGGTGTATTGCCCTGCTTGCTGCTGTCTCGACTCGACTATCTCAAAGCACTCCGTAAAAATCCCGACTTCATCAAAAAAACTAAACTTTTCCTCCTTACAAGTAAGACCATGAGTGCGTCTAGTGAAGCATCTGTACCGACGGTCAAAGGTAAAGAACCTTGGCTTGCGGTTCTTTTGTCCCATGCTCTACCAGGGATTGGACAGTTCTATGCTGGAGCCAGGGTACGGGGTCTTGTGTTTTTACTGGCCTATATACTTTCGATAGGAATTTTCCTCTGGGCTTTAATCAGTGATGCTGGCAATGGTTTGACGATTTTAGTTGGGATAGGGGCCGCCCTTCTTCTATGGTTCGTTAACCTGTTTGACGCCCACGCCAGCGCAAAACGGGCCAATGCAACTGCATTCGAACAACAACGAAAAGGTGTTAAAGATCCCTGGCTAGGAGTCTTTCTATCGAACCTGATTCCTGGCTTAGGACACCTTTATTTCCGCAAGATTCTAATTGGGTTGGGATTATTTATTCTGTCGATCATCATTATTGCTATCTCTGAATTGGTCAATCCAGTCCTGACTCCTTTATGGTTTGCGGTCATTGCATACATTACTTATACGGCTGCTCCTGCTCGTCGAGAACGTTCTAAAAAAACAATTGCGTTGATTTGTTTGTTTGTAGTTTTGACAGGTCTATTACCTTTTGCCTCGGCCTCTAAACTTCAAAGAAATATTGCAGAAGCACGTTATATCCCATCGGAAGCGATGCTTCCAACGTTGGCTGTTAACGATCGCCTAGTTGTTGAAAAAGTTACCTATCAAACTCAATCTCCACAACGCGGTGATGTTGTCGTTTTCTCACCGCCAGAAGGGCTCAAGCAAGCCAATCCTGCTGTAACGGATGACCTCATTAAACGGATTGTTGGCTTGCCCCGTGAGCAGGTTCAAGTGAAAGACCAAAAAGTCTATATCAATGGCCAGCCCCTTGAAGAGAATTATATTCCTGCTGACTATGCACCAACCTATGAATGGGGGCCAGAAGTTGTTCCAGAAAATTCTTATTTTGTTTTAGGTGACAATCGCAATAACAGCTACGATAGTCACTTTTGGGGATATGTTCCGCGCGAGAACATTATAGGTCGAGCCAGCAAAATTTTCTGGCCTTTACATCGATCACGGAGCCTAAAATCCAGTTTGGAATAATGCCAAATTCGGGCTGGATATTCAGAGATTTCATCTTATTTTGTTGAATTGGAGAATTGAACGATGAGCCAAGTTGTTACCGTATCTGGTCGTGCCATTCCTTTAGTTGGAGACGATATCGACACCGATCGCATCATTCCTGCTCGCTTTCTCAAATGCGTGACGTTTGACGGCCTGGGTGAGCATGCTTTTGAAGACGATCGCGCCCAGCTTCAGGGCGAACACCCCTTCGATCAACCCCAATATCAGGGAGCCGAACTTCTGGTTGTGAATCGTAACTTCGGCTGTGGTTCGTCCCGGGAGCACGCTCCTCAAGCGATCGCCAAATGGGGCATCAAAGCCCTAATCGGCGAAAGTTTCGCTGAAATTTTCTTTGGCAACTGCGTAGCGATGGGAATTCCCTGCGTTACTGCCAATGCTGAAGGGGTGAAAGCATTACAGGGGGCGATCGCTGCCAATCCCCAAGCACCCGTCACTTTAAACCTGGACACTATGCAAGCCACCTGTGGCGACCTCACCGTCGCAGTAGAAATGGGTGCTGGCCCCCGGCAAATGTTCCTATCTGGAAGCTGGGATGCTACCGGCCAACTGATAGCCCAGGGCGAACAAATTAAGGCCACCGCAGCACACCTACCCTACATGACCTGGAAGGCAACTGCCTAATTTCGTTATTTTGTTCCTGTTCAGATAAAGCACCCCTTCCCAAGGGGACACCAAAATACTCCTGTAATCAAAAATAAAGAGAGCGTGCGGTGAAGATACCGCATGCTCTCTTTGTCTAGAAGCTAGATCTAACCGAGTGCAACTACATCACCCAGACCTGATCCAAACCCCACCGATGCGAAGCGGCCTAACACCTCCCCTGCAAAGCCTCCTTGTCTGGGGGGTCTGGGGGAGGGACAACCCGTCCCCCAGTCGGGAGGTTTGGAGGGCGACGCGCCTCCAAGCCACACTCTTGCAACCAAACCACCCTTCCCAAAAAGCGATAGAGACTTCGTAATATTTCCGTAGCGATCGCCCCTAACACCCATTGAACTGAAAAATATCTACAGTCCCATCCCCTTCATTGGCCGTTAACACCAGACCGCGAGACGGAATAAACAGCACCCCCTCTGGCGACTGACCCGTAGGCATAAAACCAATCAGCTGGGGAGTCCGAATATTGCTCAGGTCGTAAGCTACCAAAAAGCTCCCTCGCTCAGCTCCTATAAACGCTACAGGGCAATCGCTGTGGTTACCAACAGCCACACCTTCCATTTCAACCCCCCGGTTTTTAGAACGCTTGTCGGGATAGCGGCCCTTCTGTGCAGCCAGCAGTTCAACATCTTCGCTGTCGTAAATTACATTTCCTTGTAAGTCAAAAATGCTCCATCCCCGCCCTCCAGACCAGAGATCGTCTCCAAACGTGGCGTATTTAGTGTCCCCCTCATTTGCTGTAATTAAATAATTTCCATCGGCAGTGAAAGCGATCGCATCCGGCTCTCGACGACCTGCAAAAGCTTCCGTCAAACGAATCTTCCTATTCTCAGTTAGGTCGGCCAAATGATTGCTGATACCTGCGGAAAAAATGCGCACGACTTGTTCAGTATTAACGTCAATGAGGGCGATCGCATTATTTTCTTGGAGTGTTACCGCCACCATTTCCCCAGTAGGGCTAAATTTCACAAACTCAGGTTGCGGATCCTCCACATAATTTAAACCAGCAACCCCCGCCAGGTTGATCGAAACTGGCGTTACGTGGGAATGAGCCGGGTTGTCGTAGTCAATAGTGACAAAGTTAATGGCGCCAGGACGGTTACCTGGCAGATGATCGACATCTTCTTCATCCTCAATGGCAACCACAAGTTTGTAACCATCCGGTGAAATATCCACACTGTCAGGGCCAATGCCAAGCAGCGGCACTTGGGCTACAAGTTCTTGATTGCTCAAGCGGATAAAAACTAGGGTGCCAGGAGCTTGATCGGCAATTGTTTCTCCAACATTCACGTCAATCTTGTCGAGGACAGCGGCGATCGCATACTGCCCATTCGGTGTAATCGTGACTGAGGTTGGTTCTCCACGTACCTCAATAGTTCTCAAAGGTATTGGACTTTCAGGATTGGAAATATCGATAAAACCAATCTGAGAATCCCCTGCATTGGTAAACACCAGAATATTGCCATCAGGGCTGGCTGCTAGAATTTCCGCGACTGAACCCCTAATGTTGTAGCGAGTGAGTAGCTCAAAGCTGTTACCCAAGGCGGAGGCCGATCGCCCATCTACCAGCAAGAGCATTGAAAGGATTGCAAAGGCAACACAGAGTAGTCTAAGGAGAAAACGTTTCATCATGCCAACAAAGAGGCTAACGAAGCAGAACCATCCCATATTTACCTTGCCGAAGGAAGCACAAGACAATCCCTGACGCTCTTTTGCCATGGTCGAATTCTCCTGGGTGGAGGAAGTTCTCTCAATAGCCAAAAAACGCTCCCACAAAAACCCTGTGAGAGCGTCGAAGGCTTAAGTTTTAGATGGTAATGATGCGTTGTTTACGCTTTCCAGTTCTTGGCAACAACTTCGGCCAAATCCACAACACGCTGGCTATAGCCCCACTCGTTGTCATACCAAGCAACAACCTTCACCATGTCGCCACCCATGACCATGGTCAGGCTAGCATCGATGATGGAGGAAGCGTCGGTTCCACGGTAGTCGCAGGACACCAAAGGCAGCTCGCTGTACTCCAGAATGCCTTTCAGCCCATTCTGGGAAGCGCCCTTCAGAGCCTCGTTAACCTGCTCGGCAATCACAGGCTTTTCAACTTGAGCCACCAGGTCTACAACAGAAACGTTAGGAGTGGGTACCCGCAACGCAATACCGTTCAGCTTTCCAGCCATTTCGGGAATAACCAACGCAACCGCTTTGGCAGCTCCAGTGGTGGTTGGAACAATGTTGAGTGCAGCCGCACGAGCCCGGCGCAGGTCACGGTGGCTGGCATCCAGCAACCGCTGGTCACCGGTGTAGCTGTGGGTGGTGGTCATGGTGCCTTTGACGATGCCAAAGTTTTCGTGCAGCACTTTCACCACAGGAGCCAAGCAGTTGGTGGTACAGCTGGCGTTGCTGATGACGTCGTATTCTTCGTGTTTGTATTGGCCTTCGTTAACACCTACTACAAAGGTGCCAACATCAGCACCCTTACCAGGAGCGGTGATCAGAACCTTCTTAGCCCCAGCCTGGATGTGCTTTGAAGCACCTTCATGGCTGACAAATACCCCAGTTGCTTCGATGATCAGGTCAACGTCCCAAGCAGCCCAGGGCAAGTTGAGGGGGTTGCGGTCAGAGACGCACTTGATCACTTTGCCGTTGACGATCAGGGTGTCATCGGTAGCCTGAACATCTGCATCCAGTTTGCCCAACATGGAGTCATAGGTCAGCAGGTGGGCATTCGTACGAGGATCGGAGGTGTCATTGATCCCCACAAGGTCGATTCCACTGTTTTCCCGGGTCAGCCAGCACCGCAGAAAGTTACGGCCAATGCGCCCAAAACCGTTAATAGCTACTCTAATCACTGCGTCTTGCCCTCAAATCTCTCATGATTCGCCTGTAATGGAACAGATCATACACTCTTAAGGTTTACGCTCTCAAGAGTAATCAAAATAGGTTGAAATCTAGCTTAAAAGCGAGAAAACCGGAGTAAATCGTAGGAAAATGACGAAAAATGGGTATGGTGATCCCCGTAGATAAATGAGTAAATTTACTCAGCAAATTTCTAAAGAGTCTCCGTTTAATTGATAACTTTGTGTTATCAATGCTCCGTAATGCTGGAAAATTCTAGCTTCCATGCCCATCTTCTGTCTTGTTGTAACGGCTTGACTGAGTCCTTGCACTTGTCAACGAAAGCCCAAAACTTGGCAAGCAGTTCAAACTTGGAAATAGGGTATGAAGTAAAGGTCAGTCAAACCCCTTGGGTTCACACGCCATTTCCAGGTTTAGAACCATTACCAAATTTAAATTCGGGTTTAGGGCGTTGTCGAGTGCCGCGTGTTGCACGGCACTCGACAACGCTCATGTTGCATACGCAAAGCGCGTGCAAAAATGGGCATTTCAGAGCATTTCGACCTGAGGATACCAACTCAGTAATAAAACGATTAAGTTGATCTGATTTTTCAGGAATCTGCCCCATAGAGATTGTAGCGATGGATGTAGTCCTCAACGGCTATGGGTACCAACCCAGAAATTGAAAGGCGATCGCCGCAATACCGTCGAATCAGACTGGACGATATTTCGATCGAGGGCATCGATAATAAATGCCAGCGTAGAGAAATTCCTTCTGATTTGAACAGGTGTGCGATCGCCTCAATTTGCTGAAAATCGTCTGGTTTATTCTGCACTGTTGTCGAAGAAGCAGAGCGGGGTGCAATCAGCCAGGTACATTGAGGTACTAACTCTCGATGATGTCGCCATCGGGGTAGGGTGCAGAAGGCGTCCAAGCCTAATATCCAATACCAATGGCTTTTGGAATATTGGTGCTGGAGATGCGTCAGGGTGTGGATAGCGAAGGACGGTCCTCCTGCGGAATACGCCAGCTGCTCTTCGACAGCAGAGGCATGGAAGGGAGCAAAGGGTGCGATCGCCTGTTGAACCATCTCAAGGCGATGTTCAAAAGAAACGAGAGACGTTACCCGACGATGCGGAGGTCGATAGGTGGGTACCCACAAAACTTGAGTTAGGCCGGCCTGAGTCAGGGCAGCCTGAGCGACTTGAAGATGCCCGGCATGGGGTGGATTAAACGTGCCTCCAAAAATGCCTCGGTGTTGCGGTGATACGTTATTCGGCTCTAACGGGTGAGGCAAATGATCAACAGCCATGCTCGAAGAGAGCGTTAACTTAGGTCGCCATCATTATGACAGGCTCTGTAAATCTCAGTATTTTGCCGGAAGCTGATATATTTCACTTAATTTTTTAGAAAAGTAGGTGAAAAATGCCGGATTTCTTATGCGATTAAAGGGTATCTTGATGCATTCCCTTAAAGATAGAGATTTCCTTCTAAAGAAGGATAACTCCATAGGGAAACATTGAGAATTAATAGATTCACGGTATGATTACGCGTGATATTGGTGTGGTGTGTGGTGTGTGATAAGCAAGGAGCACGGATGTTGAATCCTGTTGATCTCAGCGGGAGACCGTTCCACTTTATTGGTATTGGTGGAATTGGGATGTCCGCTCTCGCCCATGTTCTGGCGAAGCGAAATCTGCCGGTCTCTGGCTCAGATATTTGTCTGAATGACATCATGAAGCGGCTTGAAACTCAAGGCGTTCGTATTTTTTCAAGCCAGGATGCAACGAATTTCTCCACAGATGAGATGCTGTCTTCGGGCTCTCTTCCGCAAGTTATTTGTTCAACAGCAATTAATCCGAATAATGCCGAATTTTTAGCGGCTCAACGTCTGGGTTATCCGATCTATCATCGCTCAGATGTATTGGCTGCTCTGGTGCGAGAGGCTGAAGGAATTGCGATCGCAGGTACCCATGGCAAAACCACAACCAGCAGCATGGTTGGATTTTTGCTTTTAAAGGCAGGCCTTGACCCAACCATTATTGTGGGAGGTGAGGTTGCAGCCTGGGAGGGGAATGCCCATGTTGGTCAAGGCTCTCATCTCGTTGCAGAAGCTGATGAATCAGACGGCTCGCTCATCAAGTTGTTCCCCAGCATTGGCGTCATTACCAATATCGAACTTGATCACCCTGACCATTACACCAGTCTTGATCAAGTCATACAAATTTTTGAACAATTCAGCCACCAATGTGATGTAGTCATTGGTAGTTGGGATTGTCAAACCATTCGCGATCGCATTCGTCCCGCCATTACCTATAGTCTCGATCCTGCCTCTGGAGCTGACTACACCGCCGACCAAGTTGACTACCATGCTGATGGTATTACTGCTCGCATTTGGGAGCGGGGTGAAGTTCTGGGCGTATTGAACCTGCGGTTGTTGGGGCGTCACAATTTAAGCAATGCTTTAGCAGCGATCGCGGTAGGCCGAAAAGTAGGCCTTGATTTCGCTACCATCGCTGCTATCTTGCCAGAGTTTGAAGGTGCACGACGGCGATTTGAACGACGGGGAGAATACCACGGCATTCTATTCGTAGATGATTACGCTCATCACCCCAGCGAAATTCAGGTAACTTTGGCGGCAGCACGGTTGCGTGTAGACTCCCCAGATACAACCCATCAACGACTGGTGGCGGTGTTTCAACCCCATCGGTTTAGTCGAACTCAAGTTTTCTTGAATGACTTTGCGCATTCCTTCAAGGATGCTGACCTTGTTATCACCACCGATATTTACAGTGCAGGGGAAGCCAACCCCGGCACTATCAGCGGTCAGCAGTTGTTAGAGGCGATCGCTCAACACCAACCCGATGCCCACTTCTGCCCAACCCTTGAGGATGTTTTTGAGCATCTAAAGCAGGTGTTAAAACCCGGTGATCTGGTTCTATTTCTCGGTGCTGGTAATCTCAATCGCATCATTCCCGACCTGTTGACCTATTACCAAAACCTGGATTCGGGAACTTTAATGATGAGTTTGACTTAAACCGGGGCATTCTCCCCGTAATAGTCCCTTGGGAATGGCATCTCTATCGTAAAAATCAATACTTCGGAACTGAATCGTTTCCGGAGGATGGTATTACACTGAAGCTCAACTTCCTCCCTTAACCGTTGTCATTGACCCCTGAAGCCTCCTCCTACGGTTCTCACCAGACTTCTTGCAGGCGTACCCATGACTCCCCCCAAAACTACCGACCTTGAACTCCCTACCGCTCCTGCTTCCCTTTCGGTTTTGACGGAGCCTGCTCTGCGGCCCCTCTCTCAATCTTCAGCAGGGGTGCTGGGGGCTGAGCGATCGCCCGTTAAAATACCGCATTCTGATTTCACCATTCAGCCGAATGTACCGTTGGCACGCTACACCTCCTACCGCGTGGGTGGCCCTGCTGAGTGGTTCTCGATGCCGCGCAATTTGCAAGAGTTGCAAATGAGTGTGGCCTGGGCAAAAGATCACAGCATTCCTGTAACCCTTTTGGGAGCCGGGTCTAATTTATTGGTGAGCGATCGCGGTTTGCCGGGGCTGGTAATTTGTACCCGCCATCTGCGTCATATTGAGTTTGATGATAAATTGGCTCAGGTCACGGTTGCGGCCGGAGAACCCTTACCTTCCCTGGCCTGGAAAGTGGCAGAACGGGGCTGGAGTGGGATGGAATGGGCCGTTGGAATTCCCGGTAATGTAGGCGGGGCTGTGGTGATGAACGCGGGAGCGCATCGCTCCAGTACAGCCGATGTGCTTTTGCAAACTCACGTTTTGGCGTTGGATGGAGAGCAGAGCATTCTGCGGCCTGAGGAGTTGGGGTATGCCTACCGGACATCGAGTTTGCAAAAGACCCGCGATCGCCTGGTAACGCAAGCGACGTTCCAGCTACAGCCAGGTCATGATCCGGAGACGGTAATGGCGCGCACGCGCACCCACCAGGAGCACCGTCATCGTACTCAACCCTATCACATGCCCAGTTGTGGCAGCGTCTTCCGCAATCCGGGCACTCAGGCGGCGGGCTGGCTTATTGAGCAAACGGGCCTAAAAGGTTACAGCATTGGAGATGCTCAGGTGGCCCATCGCCATGCCAATTTCATCTTGAACTGTGGGCGGGCAACCGCCAGTGATATTTTGCGGCTGATTCGCCACGTTCAGACAGAGGTGGATCACCGTTGGAATTTGTTGCTGGAGCCTGAGGTCAAAGTTATCGGGGAATTTGAATTTATTTAGGAATTAGAGGGCAAGCTAAAAACGCTAAGCGATCGCTCCGATCGCGTCCTCAGCTTTTAACCCAAACCTCCCAATGGGAGTTGACTTTTATGCGTTCAGTGCATGAAAAGGCAACTTTAAATACAGACCCTATCCGGGTAAATGGGAATTACATTGGGAGAAGTGCTAAGGTTTTAGCATTCCAACAAACGCAATCACGAGCGAACAGGACATTATGACGAAAGGACAAGGATTCGGTGGCTTCGGCCTCGGCAAGATGAAGGAACTGACAGAAGCCTTCAAAAAAGCCCAACAGGTTCAAGAGGGCGCGAAGAGGCTGCAAGAAGAGCTGGAAGTCATGGAGATCACCGGCGAAGCAGGTGGTGGCATGGTGAAGGTTATCCTCACTGGAAACCAGGAACCTCGTCGCGTTGAAATTTCTCCAGATGTACTGGGTGAGGGAGCTGAAGTTCTTTCGGATCTGGTGCTGGCAGCTGCTAAAGATGCTTACAACAAGTCCACCACCACGATGCGCGAACGGATGGAAGAATTGACCGGCGGTCTAGGTCTGAACATGCCTGGCATGTAAGGTTTTTTGAGATTGATTACAGAGATTGGGGAGGGTGCGATCGCCCTCCCCAATTTTGCATATTGAATGTTTTGCAACGCTTGTAGGGGCGGGTTTTGCCGATATCTAAACCACGCAACCAGGCGCATCATTCGAACCCGCCCTCTCCATGGACCCAATCGTTGCCAAGGGCGGGTTTTGCTGGCAAGTTAATGCCACAGGCTGAGGTGATTTGCTAAACCCGCTCCTGCGGGTAATGATAGCGATCGCCCTATTAACAAATATTGAAGAAGTTGCGGAATATAGTCATTTCTAGACGTTTTTGGAACTTTTGTTGCTGCTTGTCACCCATTCCCCATGGCCCACAATTCCGAGCGTTACAGTTGAGAAATAGGGACGAACAGCAGAATTAAAGGAGTTTGCGCCGATGGGGATCGCCAGTATTAATCCGGCTACCGGAGAAACCCTGAAGGAATTTGATGCGCTGACCTCCGACGCGATCGCCCTCAAATTAGACCAGGCAGAGCGGGCCTTTCAGCAGTATCGCCACACGCCCATGGCTGATCGCGCTCGCTGGCTGAATGCCGCTGCTCAGGTCTTGAGCGATCGCAAAGAGGAATTTGGAAAACTGATGACCCTGGAGATGGGGAAACCGATTAAAGCGGCGATCGCAGAGGTGGAAAAATCCGCCTGGGTTTGCCGCTTTTATGCGGACAATGCCGCTGAGTTTTTGGCGGACGTTCCCATTGCCACCGATGCCAGCCGTAGCTTTGTGCGGTATCAACCGTTGGGAATTATCCTCGCGGTGATGCCATGGAACTTCCCCTTCTGGCAAGTGTTTCGCTTTGCCGCTCCGGCTTTAATGGCAGGGAACGTCGGGATTTTGAAGCATGCGTCAAACGTGCCGCAGTCGGCTCTGGCGATTGAAGAGGTGATTCGTCAGGCAGGGTTCCCAGACAACGTCTTTCAAACGTTATTGATTAGTGCCAATCAGGTCGAGCAAGTGGTGGCCGATGAGCGGGTGAAAGCGGCCACGCTAACGGGCAGTGAACCGGCCGGGGCCAGTCTTGCCTCCCAATGTGGCCAGCGGATCAAGAAGACCGTACTGGAATTGGGTGGTAGTGACCCCTTTGTGGTGATGGAAAGCGCGGATCTAGAAACCGCTGTAGCAACCGCGGTGACGGCGCGCATGATTAACAGTGGTCAATCTTGCATTGCGGCCAAGCGCTTTATTGTGCAGGATTCTATCTACGATACATTCCTGGAAAAACTGACGGAACGCTATCGGGCGTTAAAGGTGGGCGATCCGTTGCTGCCTGAAGTGGAGATTGGACCGTTGGCGACCCCGGCCATTTTAGAAGATTTGGATCATCAAGTGAAACTTGGGGTGGAACAGGGGGCACAGTTAATAGTAGGGGGCGATCGCTCCCAGCTCCCTACTCAGGCTGATCCCCGCCTCAAGGTTGGCACCTTTTATCCTCCCACCATCCTCAGTGAGGTGCCGATCGATGCTCCCATTGCCCAGGAGGAATTCTTTGGCCCCGTCGCCATGGTATTCCGAGTGGCTGATGTCGATGAGGCGATTCGAGTGGCCAACCATTGCCCCTTCGGGTTGGGTGCGAGTGCCTGGACTCAAGTGCCCGAGGAGGGCGATCGCCTGGTCAACGACATTGAGTCAGGCTGTGTGTTTCTCAACAGTATGGTGAAGTCCGATCCGCGCCTCCCCTTTGGTGGCATCAAGCGCTCGGGCTATGGACGAGAGCTGGGTCGGGAGGGCATCCACGAGTTCGTCAACATCAAAACCGTTTGGATTCAATAAGCCCCATCTGTTAGGAGATGGGCTTAAGGCTGCTATGTGTGCTAAGCGGCCTCAGCCTATCTCCTCGCTTCACTTCACTTTAGGGAATAGCAAGGAATTTCTATGACTGATCAAAATGCCGCCGAGCTGATGATTCGATGTCTGGAGAATGAGCAGGTTGAGTATGTATTTGGTCTCCCCGGCGAAGAAAACCTGCATGTGCTAGAAGCACTGAAAACATCCTCCGTCCAGTTCATCACGACTCGCCATGAGCAGGGGGCTGCATTTATGGCGGATGTATACGGGCGGCTAACGGGTAAAGCTGGGGTTTGTCTTTCTACCCTGGGGCCGGGGGCCACAAATTTAATGACCGGTGTAGCGGATGCCAATTTGGATCGAGCGCCCCTGGTGGCTATTACGGGCCAGGTCGGCACCGATCGTATGCACATTGAGTCACACCAGTACCTCGATCTGGTGTCGATGTTTGCCCCGGTGACGAAGTGGAACAGTCAAATTGTGCGCCCCACGAACACCCCTGAAATTGTTCGTAAGGCATTCAAAATCGCCCAGAGCGAGAAACCGGGAGCCGTCCATATTGATCTGCCCGAAAATATTGCGGCCATGCCGGCTACGGGGCAGCCTTTGCGGAAAGAGGAAATTGAGAAGGTTTACGCCTCTTTCAAGAGCATTGAACGGGCAGCCCACGCTATTTCTAATGCCGAAAATCCCCTCATTCTGGTCGGGAATGGAGCCATTCGGGGCAACGCCAGCGAGGCGCTAACGGCCTTTGCAACTGAGCTCAATATTCCTGTTGCGAATACCTTTATGGGGAAAGGGGTCATTCCTTATACGCATCCGTTGGCATTGTGGACGGTGGGTCTGCAACAGCGAGATTTTATTAATTGCGGCTTTGATCGCACAGATCTAGTCATCTGCGTTGGTTATGACCTGATCGAATATTCTCCAAAACGTTGGAATCCCAATCACGATATTCCTATCGTTCACATCAATATGTGTCCGGCAGAAATTGATAGCAGTTATATTCCGCTAGCAGAAGTGATTGGTGATATTACCGACTCTCTGAATGAAATCCTGAAGCGAGCCGATCGCTCCGGTCGTCCCGAACCTTATGCTATTGGCCTGCGCCCCGAAATTCTGGCAGATTATGAGGAACATGCCCAAGACGCTGGCTTTCCTATAAAACCGCAGAAGCTTCTTTACGATCTGCGTCAGGTAATGGGGCCAGAGGATATTGTGATTTCCGATGTAGGTGCCCACAAAATGTGGATGGCGCGACACTACCATTGCGATCGCCCCAACACTTGCATCATTTCGAATGGCTTTGCTGCCATGGGAATTGCGATACCCGGGGCGATCGCTGCGAAGCTGGTGGCTCCTAATCGCAAGGTTGTTGCGGTGACGGGCGACGGCGGTTTTATGATGAATTCCCAGGAACTTGAAACGGCCTTGCGAGTTGGAACTCCCTTTGTCACCATCATCTTCAATGATGGCGGCTATGGCCTGATTGAATGGAAGCAGCACAACCACTTTGGCTCGTCGTCTTTCATCAAGTTTGGCAATCCCGATTTTGTCAAATATGCGGAAAGTATGGGTGTGAAAGGATACCGGGTGGAATCAGCCACAGACTTTGTGCCCATACTGAAGCAAGCTCTGGCGGATGAGTGCCCTGCTATCATCGACTGCCCCGTTGATTACAGTGAGAACCTTCGTTTTAGCAAGCGTGCTGGAGATCTGAGCTGTATCACTTAATAGCAACTCGGGCTTTGTCTTAGAACAAAAAGTTCAGGACTTACGCGTTTGTGTTGTGGGTGGGGTGCGAAGCACCCCACCCACAACACAAATACACCACGTATAGTTGGCTTGTGTAAGTCCTGTTTTTGTCTGAACAGCTGTGGCGATCGCTGCATGACCTTTTCTCTATCTTCTGACCGAAGTATCTCCATAAGTGGCTTTCTATAGTGATCGCAGAGACGATCGTTGCTGTGTTCGTGAGCAGGGCGATCGCCCGAACATCCACATGGGAGACAACGCGTGGAAGAGACTGTTAAGCAGAATCAGACAACAAACCCGCAGGCGGGTGAGGTAGAACGGTGGGCTTCCCTACTGGGTGGTGGAGCCCTGGTCTTGATGGGATTGCGCGATCGCTCACTGCGCGGCGTGCTGACCGCTGTTGCTGGAGGTGGACTACTCTACCAGGGTGCGAAAGGGGATAGTGCTTTGGGCCAGATTCAAGAAGCCATTGGCTTAGATAAGGCTATTCGTGTCGAGAAGACTGTAACCATCAACCGCCCTGCCAACGAGCTCTATTCCTTCTGGCGGAATTTTGAGAATTTGCCCCACTTTATGCGGCACCTGAAGTCGGTGACCGTAACGGATGAGCACCGTTCTCACTGGGTGGCGAGTGCGCCTCTCAATGCCGAAGTGGAATGGGACGCGGAAATTATTACGGATGAGCCTAATCATCTAATTGCCTGGACATCGTTGCCTGGAGCCGATATCGAGAACTCGGGATTTGTGCGGTTTCAGCCGGCTACCGGGAATCGCGGCACCGAGGTGAAAGTGGTAATGGAATACAGCCCTCCGGGTGGTGCGGTAACCGCAGTGTTGGCCCGCCTTTTTGGGGAAGAACCCGAACTGCAGATTGGCGATGAGTTGGCTCGCTTCAAGATGCTGATGGAAGCGGGCGAAATTGCCACGAATGAAGGTCAGCCCCGAGGTGCATAAGATCCTCACTCCTTACCAAGGGGGAGTCAGATCCGACCCCCCTTAACGAGGGGACTGGGGGGATCAAAACTGATTATTTTCACAAAACACTCCAGGAGTCATTCTATGAAAGCATTGTGCTGGCATGGAGCGGGAGACGTGCGCGTCGATAACGTTCCAGATCCCAAAATTCTCAACCCCCGGGATGCCATCATCAAAATTACTTCGACGGCCATCTGTGGGTCAGATTTGCATATTTATGATGGCTACATTCCCACCATGAAATCTGGTGACATTTTGGGTCACGAGTTTATGGGGGAAGTGGTCGAGTTGGGTTCGGCTGTGAAGAATTTGAAGATTGGCGATCGCGTTGTCGTCCCCTTCACCATTTCCTGCGGCAACTGCTTCTTCTGTCAGAAAGACTTGTGGTCACTCTGCGACAATTCCAACCCGAATGCGTGGATGGCTGAGAAACTTTACGGCCATTCTCCTTCCGGTTTGTTTGGCTACTCCCACTTGCTGGGGGGCTATGCGGGAGGGCAGGCCCAATATGCCCGCGTACCCTATGCTGACATCGGGCCCATGAAAGTTCCCGATGGCATGACCGATGAGCAGGTACTTTTCCTGACGGACGTGTTTCCCACAGGTTATATGGCAGCAGACTATTGCGATATTGAGCCGGGGGATACCGTCGCCGTTTGGGGTTGTGGTCCAGTCGGTCAGTTTGCCATTCGCAGTGCCTTCATGTTTGGAGCTGAGCGGGTCATTGCGATCGATCGCATTCCTGAACGCTTAGAACTGGCAAAAGCCGGTGGTGCCGAAATCCTTAACTACGAAGAGGTGGAAACTGGCGTTGCTCTGAAGGAAATGACTGGAGGCCGTGGCCCCGACTGCTGCATTGACGCGGTAGGGATGGAAGCTCACGGTACCGGATTCATGGCCGCCTATGACGCGGTGAAGCAGACCTTCCGGATGGAAACCGATCGCGCCCTCGTTTTGCGGGAGGTGATCGTAGCCTGTCGGAAGGGGGGTAAGGTGTCCGTTCCCGGCGTGTATGGCGGCTTCATCGACAAGATGCCGATGGGAGCATTTGTGAATAAAGCCCTGACCATGCGATCGGGACAAACTCATATGCAGAAGTACATGGGCCCCTTGCTAGAACGAATTCAGAATGGTGAAATTGATCCGTCATTCATCATTACTCACACGATGCCTCTGGATGAAGCACCCCGAGGGTACAAGATCTTCCGCGACAAGCAGGAGAGCTGCATCAAAGTCGTGCTGAAACCCTGGGAAAACGCCAGCTAAATTCAAACTTTAAGTCTTTATGAAAAAGTGCGGAGCGAAGCTCCGCACTTTTTTTCGTCGCTAGGGGGTATTGGCGATCTCATCTTCAATCAAACATTCATTTTGAGCGGCTTGAAGCCATTGCTTAGAAAGCTAATGAACCGCGTATAGTGCTACGCACTCAGAATCCGTCCATCTAGTTTTTGAAAAAGCATGTGGAGCGTGGTTTTTCAAAAACTAAACCGTCTTAATCAGATGACGTAAGGCTATAAAATTTGAACGTGAAATGCAATGGCTGAGGCGGTAAATTTTTATCCCACGGCCGACAATAGAGCACGCATTGGCTGTGATGGGAGGGCCACACCTTGTATTTTTTAATTCCGGCAGCAGGTTCAGGGAAACGGATGGGCGGAGATCGTAACAAGCTGCTCATGTCTCTGCAAAATAAACCCATCATGGCCTGGACCCTAAAGGCTGCTAAAGCCGCTGAATCCATTCACTGGATTGGTATTGTGGCCCAGCCTGAGGAATGGCCTGAGTTTAAGGAAATTGTCTCAGAACTGTCTTTGAATCGAGTAGTCCGGTTTATTCCGGGTGGAAAGACGCGGCAGGAGTCGGTTTACAACGGCCTGCGCGAGTTGCCAGGAGTTGCCGAGCATGTGCTGATTCATGATGGTGCTCGTTGCCTGGTCACGCCTACTTTAATTAACCGCTGTGCTGAAGCAATTCAGACCTGTCAGGGATTAATTGCGGCTGTTCCCGTCAAGGACACGATCAAAGTCGTGAAAGCGGGTACCCATGTGATTGAAAGTACCCCCGATCGCCAGAACCTTTGGGCCGCTCAAACCCCTCAGGGCTTTGAGGTGGAAAAACTGCTGCAATGCCACGAAGAAGGGATCCGCAAGGGTTGGGAAGTTACCGATGATGCGGCTTTGTTCGAGCAATGCGGTCTGCCTGTAACCATCGTGCCGGGTGAGGAAACAAACTTGAAGGTGACAACTCCAGTGGACTTAGCGATCGCCGACTTCATTCTGCAACAGCGCCTCGATCGCAGCTAACGATGATCAAAAAGACTGAAACGTTTGTGGGAGGGGCATTGTATACAACATCCCTCCCGCAAACGTTTCAGCCTTTCACATCACAGCCTCCAGACGTTTAGCTCACACCCAGCAAGCTGGCCAACAAGGCCTTCTGTGCATGGAGCCGGTTTTCCGCTTCATCCCATACGCGAGATTGTGGCCCTTCCAGTACCGATTCAGTGATTTCCTCTTCACGGTGAGCCGGGAGGCAGTGCAGGACGATCGCTTTTGGATCTGCTACGGCTAGCAACTCATCATTAATTTGATAAGGCTGGAAGAGCGGCACGCGATCCTCGGCTTCCCCTTCCTGGCCCATGCTGGCCCACACATCGGTGTAGAGCACCTGCGCTTCCTTCGCCGCCAGCACTGGGTCTTGCGTCACGATCACCTGAGAGCGATCGCCGGCGATCGCCTGTGCTTGCGCCACAACATCAGGAAGGGGCTGATACTGGGCAGGGGAAGCAATCCGCACATTCATCCCCATCATTGCCCCTCCTAACATGAGAGAGTGGGCCATGTTATTGCCATCGCCTACGTAAGTTAGAGTTAGTCCTTCCAGGGAGGGGCCGAACTCCTCCTGGATGGTCAGCAAATCTGCGAGGACCTGACAGGGGTGCTCTAGATCCGTCAGCGCGTTGATGACTGGAATTTTTGCATAGTGGGCGAACATCTCCACCTCTGCCTGCTCAAACGTACGGATGGCGAGTACATCCACATAGCGATCGAGCACACGGGCAGTGTCTTGAGTCGGTTCGCCTCGGCTGACCTGGGTCAAGCTGGTGTTCAGGTCAATAACCTGACCGCCCATCTGGAACATGGCCACCGAAAAACTAACTCGGGTACGGGTGGATGCTTTTTTAAACAACAGCCCTAAAACTTTTTCACACCGCACAACGGTTCGCCCCGATTTCATGTCTGCGGCCAGGGCCAAAACCCGCCGAATTTCTTCAGCGCTGAAGTCGGTCATTCTCAAAAAATCGCGCCCACGCAGCGTTGCCATGCTCATGCAGGATGCCCCGTCTGAAATGAAGTAAGACTAAAAACTAGCAAGTTTTGGGGCTAGAAACAATCAAATTTGAAGGCAATGTCTATCCAGAAGTTGCATAGGGTCTATTTCAGATTTGTGAGTGTGGCAGATGAAGCCCGTTGCACCTACAAATCTGAGTTTCAGTTACGCATTTGTATTGTGGGTGGGGTGCTTCGCACCCCACCCACAATACAAATACACTATGGATAGCGGGCTTGCGTAAGTCCTGTTTTCAGGCTTCAAAGCCGAGAGTTCGCGTCCGTTGGGCGCGCACTCTCGGCTTTGAGCTCATCATGAGAATTGCTGGATGTGTCTCCCACACCTCACTCAATCTAAATGCACTCGGCATTGCAACTTGTATAGTTCCTCGGCTCAAGAATTTTGCAGGGGATGCATTATTGTTTCGCGTCTACTATGGTTTTAATCTCGCTTGTACGCTGTTGCAACTGAAGAATTAACTTTTTTGGATAGCGGCGCGTTTCTGTAACCATTCCACATTGTTTTGCAGATCTTGGGTAATTGTTCCCATCTCTGCCATGTTGCCTTCCAACTCCTGAATGCGTTTTTTCTGTTGTACTTTGCGTTCCAAAGCAGCGCGGGCAGCATCTTCTTTCCCTTGTTTAAGGGCGAGCATCGCAACACGGTGCCAGGTGTCTGCCTCAGACTCGGCCTGGTGGTGTTGGGCTTCCAGTTGCATTTGAGCGATCGCCGTATTTTGCAGCGCGTTATCGAAGAGATGCAGTGCATGGATTGGATCGGCATCGTGCGCTGCGGCATCCACAGTGCGCCCCGAAATCATGCGCTCCAGGGTTTCGGCTGGGAGGCCAAAATTGCTGATTTGGAAGCTTTCGCTCTTGCCAACCTTGCACCAGGTCGCGAAATGCTCACAGTTATTGGTCAACAGATTGTACTGCTGCTCCCCCAGGCGGCTCTCGGCCCGCTCAATCACGACATCATCAATAAAACTTGCCGCGTACATCTTTACCGATACCGGATTCCCCCAAGAGAAATCTTTCCAGGGGGTTCGGCGGATTGTCGGCTCAGCCTCTGCCTTGCTGTAGTGAATGACGGTACCATCGCCACAGTCAATACCGTGATGCTCATAAACCCCTTCCAGGTTTAGCAGTGGACGCATCACGAAAATTTGGTCACCACGGGCCATAGTTTTTTATGCTCTAATCTCTACTCCATTTTATAAACCCAGACTCAGCTGCCATCGTCTCAAAGTACCAGTATGACCGGGGGCATTGTCGGTAATCTTCAATTGCCAGGTGCCCCGGGGAGATTGGTTAAGGAGCGATCGCAGCAATGGGGTTGTCTGTAAGGAATAGGTATATTGCAACTGTGTGGCCTGGCCTAACGTGCGGCTCTGGAGCAGGATGGCATTACCTTGTGGCGGCTGAAGTTGAATGCTGAGATCGCCCAGATACTCGTGGGTGACTTCGACGGTAATCCGCAGATCGCGAAGTGGTTGGGTTTCACGAGCCTGAATCAGGCTGGTAATGCCCCGCAGATTGAAGTCGGGGATAGCAACAGCCGTGGTATTTTGCAGATTGACCCATTGGTTGGGGATGAGCGGGGTGGGAAGGCGATCGCGTGCCAATTTCACTGCCCGTGCTGCATTCACCTTGCCATAGCCAAACCACTGGGAGTAGCCATTGGCATCGTAGGAGCCGAAGCGGTTTCCCAGTTGCGGATCGGGGTCGGGATCTACCAACTTATCCGCGGTATCCTGCAAAATTTGGCGCACTTCCTGGCTGGTCAGGAAAGGATTGATAGAGAGTACGAGAGCGGCAACACCCGCCACCACCGGGCAAGCGCTGGAGGTGCCGCCAAAGGTGCTGGTCAGGTCGCCGCCTTCGTAGCCACTGGGGCCAAGGCGATCGCTCGTCACTACCCCTAATCCCGGTAAGGCCGTACGAATTTCTGGTCCCGTAAAGACATACCCCGTTTCGGCCAACCAAAGCCCCGGCGGTGCATTATTGCTCGGAGCTGCTACAGAAATCGCATTGCCCCAATTGCTGTAAGCTGCTTTTTTGCCCAGGCTCGTAGTGGCGGATACTGTAATCACGTCAGGATGTACCGCAAACCCATTAAGCCAGTTGGTTTCACCTCGCACCACATTGCCTGCCCAACCGCGCTCGTTGACATTGCCATTTACCGGACGGTTAGCATTACCTGCAGCAAAAACCACGACGCAGCCCCGGCCACCGCGCCCTTGACGGGCTGCTCGTGTAATTGCCGCCCGTTGCCGCAGAGAAAGCGAAAAGTATACAGCACTGGCTCCCCAGCTACAGGAAATGACCCAGGCTCCCTTCTGAACAGCCCAATCAAACAGCTCCTCGATCGCCCGATCATCCAAAAAACCAGTTGTGCGAAGAGGCAGAAGGCTACACCCAGGAGCCACTCCCACAATACCTGTACGGTTTTCCTCCGCCACGGCGACCCCAGCACAGGCGGTGCCATGGTTTTCGCTGCCCTGGGGTAGGGGCAAGTTATCCTTTTCCTTTAAATCTCGGGGGGCGACAATTTTGCCTGACCCCTGAAAATCTGGATGGGCCAGGTCAAACCCATCATCGGTGACGGCGACGACCACCGACCGTTCCCCCCGTGTCATGTCCCAGGCTGCTTCAACGGAAATATCCGCCCCGCGGACCACCTGGTTGCCGGCCTGCGCGCTCAGGTACCACTGGCGTCGATAAGCCTCATCCTGCGGGCGATAGAGCCTTTCACTGTGGAGCACGATGTTGGGCTCTGTCAGCAACACTTCGGAGTAACGCATCAAATGATTGGCAATTTTGATCGGGTTCTCCTGGGCCTGGAGGGTCACTTGAAAGACAAAGGCCTGGGGGATGCCTTCAATCGGTTTAATTCCTTCTAAGCCAACGGCGGCGGCGATCGCCCGAATCTGATCCATCGAGACCTGGGGGGCAAACTGCACCGTTATCTCATCTGTCAGGTAGACCAGGGTTTCAGGGCTGTTTTCAATTTGATAAACGTGGCTGGCAAAGGCCACTGCTTCTGAGCGACGGGCCTGCTCCATAACAGCATCCAGCCGTTCTGGCTCCACCTCTACCTGTAATAAGTCCACTGAAGGGATAGCCATCACTGACTCCGGCATCAGGGTTGGGGTGATGGCCTGGGGGGCGACCCCTTCGCGCATGCTAATGGTGAAGCGATCGTCCACTTTCACCAGTCGCAGTTCTTCGCCCCCCCGCTGTAAAATCAATCCTTCCCGACCGGCACGCACTCCCGGCGAATTAGAGTTTGGTAATGGTGACTCAAATGCCCCAGTCATAAAGCTTCGCTCCTGACAGCCTAGGTCTTCCACGGGTTCCAGTGTACTGGCTCCCAGCCGGATTGAAGCAGATTCCTTTTAACCAAAACTCCATATTGTCCATTGTCCTGGGGCTGTTGCACGGATCAGTCGATCCACAATATTTAGGTTGCCATTGTCAACCGGAAGACCTTCCACAAGGTGCTACTATTGAACCTTGTATCAGCGGGTTCATCTCCAGAATCCTCTCTTTCACGTACCTTCCCATGCTGATTTCTAAAGCATTTCGTCTTCTCGCACTCATTGGTTTGACCACGATTCCGGGGAGCTTTCTGGTTGCCCATGGCGCACTGGCTCAAACCACTGATAACATTGCCCCCGCCGTTCCCGATTCGTCTGCTTTTCCCGAACAAACGGATGATGGCCGTCCATTGATTCAGGATGATCGGATTCTAAGCATTGCCAATGGGCAGCGCCTGATGGAAGAGGCTCAAACCGCTGTGAGTAACGAAAATTATGAAGTAGCGGCCCGCAAGCTTCAGGAAGCCCGTCAGGTCTTCAACCAGTTGTCTAACCTCTATCAAGATTTGCTTGGCAGCTTCACCGGGGTTGATGCTCGCGTTGCCGACACTCTGCGCCGTCAAGCGTATGACACAACCCAACTACGGGATGAGGCGAGCTACCAACTAGCCCTGGTACACCGAGCTCAAAACCAACCGGATTTGTCGGTTCCGCTGTTGATTCAAATTGTGCGTAGCCAGCAGCCCACACGGGATCTGGGGCAGCGGGCCTACCGCCAATTATATGAATTGGGTTTTGTTGATTCTCCCTATCCTCCCACAGGTGGTGCAACCTCAACCCTGCCTGCTAACCCTTAAGGAGATACATCCGGAAGTTGTGAGCGATCGCAAGTCCCTCACAGCTTCTTAAACTTATCAATTGGCTATCCAGGATAAGAGAAGAGAGGGCAGGTACCACGTACTTGCCCTCTCTTCTCTTATCCTGGATAGCTGTCGCTATATATTTAAGAGTGGGGTTATCCCATACTCAGAAATACCCAGGAGATTTATCACAATGATTAGCCCCAGTCAGGTGGAATCCATGATCAAGCTGGCACTTCCCGACGCGGATGTGCAAATTCAAGATTTGACCGGTGGCGGTGACCATTATCAGGCGATCGTGGTTTCCTCGGCTTTTGAAGGCAAGTCGCTGATTAAACAGCATCAGTTGGTCTACAGTGCGTTAAATCAGGCTATGAGTTCTGAAGCAATTCATGCACTTTCGCTTAAAACGTTCACCCCAGAATCTTGGGAACAGTCGAAGCAGAGCGCCTAATGACCCTTCTGTTGTAGAGATTGTGCCTTTTCCACGAAGCCTTTAGATGAGCAACATCAGATGAGCAACAGCTACGGGTAAACGGTGTAAGGGCAGGTTTTGTCGTTATCTCAAACCCAAAACTGAGATTGTTCAAACCCGCCCTTACTGTGAGAGGCAATCAACAGTAAGGGCGAGTTTTGTCAGGGGTTAACAGCACAGGCAAGAAGGGTTTGCTAAACCCACCCCTACAGATCTTTTTCCCCTTGCATTTATACCTTTCCTCCTAACCCATTCCTCTCTTCCCCTCTGCCCTCTGCTTTTCATTCATTTTTTATGGATTCTCAAACCCTTATTACCCTGCAAGTTAACGGCGAAGCGCAGCAATGCATCCCAGGCACTTCGCTGCCCCAGTTGCTAACGCAGTTGGGGCTTAACCCTCGCCTGGTGGCTGTTGAATACAATGGCGAGATTTTGCATCGACAGTTTTGGGATATAACGCAGATGCAGTCGGGCGATCGCCTCGAAGTTGTCACCATTGTGGGTGGTGGCTAGTACGCTGAGGCGGCAATCCATCACCTTATGTTTTGTGTGAGGTTCGGAGCACCCCACACAGAACATAAGGTTGCAAACTTAGGCCGCAGCCTACTAGTCCCTAACAGAGGGGAACTTAAGGTGATGACTTGAGTACGGTCATCACCCCTTTAGAGTGAGGCCGTTGCCGTTCCCGCGATAGTTTGAAAACGGTACATTAAGAGACATAGTGAGATAAAAGCTTGAAAGCGATAAAAGATCAAAGGGAGATGGGCGATTCTATGCCTAAAAACTTGTTAAGTCGG
Organism: Leptolyngbya sp. FACHB-8; assembly: GCF_014695575.1. Classification (GTDB taxonomy): domain Bacteria; phylum Cyanobacteriota; class Cyanobacteriia; order Elainellales; family Elainellaceae; genus Vacuolonema. Next base: position 145,878 of record NZ_JACJOO010000095.1, read on the forward strand.
ATTCGGCCCCTGCTGAAACCCCTGGTCGTCTTCGCACTGGTCTTTGCTCTGGTGTTTGGGCATGCGAGTGATGCGATGGCGGCTTCCCGCGCAGGCGGTGGGCGTATTGGGGGTGGGAGCTTCCGGGCACCCGCACCGAGTCGCACCTACAGCCAACCCAGCCGTCCTTATGTAGCCCCCGGTGGTGGTGGTTACTATCCGGGTGGCGGTTACTACCCAGGTGGTGGTTTTGGGTTCCCCTTCTTGGTGCCCATTTTCGGGATAGGTGGCTTTGGTAGTCTGTTTACCCTGCTGCTGTTTGTTTCCATTGCTGGGTTCCTGGTTCGTGCCTTCCGGGGGGCCACTCAGAATAATGACGAATTGGGCTATAGCTCACCGTCCGTCTCCATCGCCCGCCTGCAGGTTGGGCTGCTGGCTCAAGGCCGCGAGCTGCAAGCGGATCTAAACCGTCTAGCAGAAACCGCTGATACCGGTTCTTCGGCGGGTCTAGCTCGAGTATTGCAAGAGACCACGCTGTCCCTGTCCCGTCATCCTGAGTATTGGGTCTATGGCGGTACTGACAATGCTCAAACCCGTTTGGAATTGGCAGAAGCTCAGTTCAATCGTCTGGCTCTGAGCGAGCGCGGTAAGTTCTCGGCTGAAACTCTGTCGAACGTGAACAACCAATTGCGTCAGGCTACGATTCCCCAGTCTTTGCCTGCGGGTGACGGTGGGCAGGCTCTTATGGAGGCTCCGGGTGAATACATTGTGGTGACGTTGTTGGTAGCCGCTCAAGGAAACTTGTCCCTGCCTAAGATTCAGAGCAGCCAAGATCTGCGGCAAGCCCTGAGCCAGGTCGGTTCTGTGTCGAGCGATCGCCTCCTGGCCCTGGAAGTTCTCTGGACACCCCAGGTGGAGGGTGAGACCCTCTCGGCAGAGGACGTGGTTGCAGAGTATCCTGACCTCAGACTGGTATAGCCTAGCGTTTGTTGGAGGTTGAGTGTCACGGCAAACTCCTCCCTCTAACAAAAGCTGACTATCGATAGTGGGATATCATCATGGGGGCGAATTGCCCCCTATTTTTTTGGATTCATACTCACAGGACTTACGCAAGTCCACCATGTATAGAGCAGCAATTCTCATTTTGAAATCAGGCCCGAAAACCGCGCGCCTTTGGCGCGCGGTTTTCGGGCATCAAAGCCAAGAGTTCACGCCCGTCGGGCGTGGACTCTTGGCTTTGATGCCCATACTGAGAATTGCTGTTTATAGAGCATTTGTGTTGTGGGTGGTGTGCTTCGCACACCACCCACAACACAAATGCGTAAGTCCTGACTCAATTTTCTGTGGGGTGAGTTTCGCTCACCACACAGAAAATTAAGCTATAGATGGCGATCGCGGTACCAACGCACCAACTGTTGCGGGGAAAGACCCAAATAGTACCCCAAAATAATCAGTTGGTTGATGAGAGTAGTCTTCCAAACTCCCAACTTTTCCCAGCGACGGCCAGAGGTGAGGACAGCTAGAGGGGCGATCGCGACCCGTCCCAACCGCCGGGCTCGCTGCATGAGAATAAACTCCTCCAGGAGTGCGACCTCAGGAAATTGCCCCAGACGTTCAAATGTTTCTCGCCGCATGAAGAGGGCTTGATCGCCGTAAGGACGTTGAAATAGGCGCGATCGCCAGCGCACGCCCCATTCTATCCAGCGCAATCCCCAATGGTTGCCTTGAATGGCTAACTCAAAGGCGCCAACAACGACATTGGGTTGTGTCAGGGTCGTGCGCACGGCATGAACAAAGCCCGTCGGTAAGCGGGTATCGGCGTGCAGAAATAGGAGAATGCCGCCGCTAGCTGCGTTGGCTCCCACGTTCATCTGGTGGGCCCGTCCAGCAGATGCCGAAAGAAGTTGTACATCCAGAGATTGGGCGATCGCCACCGTCCCATCTGTGCTCCCCCCATCTACTAGAATCACTTCAACCTCTGGGGTTTCCTGCAAGTGCTCGATGAGTGGGCGAATGTTCCCAGCTTCATTCAAGACTGGGACAATAACTGAAAGGGTCTGTTGCTGAACCGCTTGCCATACGGGTAAATCTTCCGGGTAATCCACATCCGAAAGCGGAGCCAGGGTATGCACGGAAAGACCAAGATTTTGGGCGATGGTTTGGGTCTGCTGAAAAACCTGGTCAGTGCTCCAGGCAACGCCCTGGAATAATTCGGAGATGGGCGATCGCAACCCAATCAAATAATAGCCACCATCGGTAGCCGGCCCTAACACGACATCGGCCTGCTCAAGTCCGTTCAACGCCTGTTCCAGCACATCGGCGTTGATGTCGGGGCAATCAATGCCGATGATCACCAGCCGGGACGCCCCGGATTGAAAGGCTGATTGCATCGCAGCAATGAGGCGATCGCCCAGATCCCCTTGCTTCTGGGGTTGGTGATTCCATTGCAAGCCGAGCCATGCTGTAATGGCAGCTTCGTCGCCTCCCGCTATATGAAGGGTTACGGTCACGTCGCGGCGCTGCTGTAAGCAACGCACTTGACGCAGCGTATGCTCCGTCATCTGGCGTTGAACTCCAGCGGCTCCCTCTGGCCCTAAAGCTGGAATCAGCCGGGTCTTGGTAGAACCCGGCTGAGGGTAACGCGTGAAAATGGCGAGGTGATTCAAGGAGTCGGGCACGGCTTAGGGAACGACGGTTACGGGCGTCCCCATGCTAACCTGGGCGAACAATGCCTGGATATCGTCGTTATATAGCCGGATGCAGCCGTGGGAGGCGGGAGTGCCCACACTCTCCGGGTTGGGAGTGCCGTGCATGCCTACCCAATTGTTCCCATCCGTCCAGAACCCAATCCAGAAGCGACCCAGAGGGTTACGGGGGTTGCCACCTTCGATCACTTCATGGGTAAAAGGATTCATCCACGACGGGTCGCGAATCATCTGCCGCACTTCAAACTCCCCCGTCGGGGTGGGGAAACTAGAACGACCCACGGCTACAGGAATCGTGCGCAGCACTGTGTCGCCCTGAGACAGGGTCAGGCGGCGATCGCTTAAATCAATCGTGATGTGCAATGCCCTTTCCTCCGGGAGAACCATCTCCGGAGGCACCAAGTCGGGGTAAGACTCATGAAGCAGCGTCGTAAATCTATCCGAGGTAGTAACCTCCTGGGCTTTGGCCGGTAAAACTTCCCCAGCGAACATAACGAGTAGCGCAGCGCCACATAAAAGTGGGCGAGAGAAACGGGATACTGACTCCCCAAAATAGTGAACAACTTTGCTGAATTCGGACATGAATCAAGAACCCCGTAAATATCCTTAAAACCTGCTTAGTTCTAATGCCTAGAATTATGCTCAATTTTTGCAGAGTCTGTCATTCAGCCTTTGGCAGGTCTGTTTTGGGTCGGTGATATGAACCCTTCTAAGGATAGATTCACTTTTCCAAGTACAGCCATGTTCGTGAGAGCGATGCTACGGCCTTAATCAGCATTGTCAGTAAGTATAAAAAACGATCCATTCAGAAAAAGTTGAGTTAGCATGGGTGGCAACCTTACGGGCAACCTGGTGGAGAGAAATTATATGGTGGTGAGGAAGACTCAATGGTTGGGCGCTTCTTTGGCGATCGCCACGTTGTTGGCGGGAGCCCAAGCCGTTCATGCTCAAGAAGTACAAAGTGAACTGCGCTCACAGCGGTATCAGGATGAGTACCCAACGGTCCAGGACGAAATTCTGGATACCTTCTTTACGAATTCGGGTGACTTCTACCGTAACACTGGCTTCTTGGGTACAGTAACAACCTTCCTGGGGCCGTTCCCCGAAAATAATATCGCTCGTGATGCCGACGCGACTATCGAGTTGGTGCAAGAGTTACAGGAGATCCAGTCCACCAGCGATCCGACCATTCGCACAGTAGATCTGGACAACCCCTTCGGGACTTCACTGCTGTTACTACCTCCCTATGAAGCCCCAGTACCTTCCCCTCGTCCGGCTTACATTCCCCCGATTCAGGGTCCAGCCTCATCACCTCCACCTCCGGCTCGTGGTCCTGTGCGAGGCTTGTACTAAAGGTTTGTCAGAAGTTTTGGGTAGAGCTGAAGCTTCTACAAAAAATTCTCAGACTGGAAGAAACGTGTGCTTTAAAAACTCATGTACAGCCTACGTTTCAAAACTACTTGGCTTCACCAGTCTTTGAGAGGTGTCATTGACGCAACAATTAGAAAAGCTTAAGTGACCGAATGAAAACAGCCCTCCGGGGCTGTTTTTTTGTCTAAATTTGGGTGAAAACCAGGTCGTGAGCTTAGATTACAGCAATGTGCGGGTTGATTAAGTACGGTGGTGTGGGGCACGAAGTGCCCCACACCACCGTTGCTGTACTTAACGCACTCGCACGTTGCTATAAAGTGTCGGGTAGTGTTCTAGATCCACGAGTGGGGTGTGGTGAAAGAGGCACTTTGTTCCCCTTTCACCACACCCCATTCACAAGGTTTGAAGCATGATCAGGTGGCGGTTGGAAGACTGGGGCGATCGCGCCAGAAGAGCCAAAGTTTCTTAGATTTGCTGCATCAGGAACTTTGTTATTTTTCTGAAGGTGTTTATAATTAGCACGTCTTTTGGAAATGTTGTTTTTTTGTCAGAGATTGTTACAAGTTAGCTGGATCGTTAATATGCTGCAACGAAAGGGTATTCCGTTCTTTTCTCTGGCTTTATTTGTGGCGATCGCCACTTCTCAGGCTATTGCCCTAGTCTTAACAACGGAGAGCCGATCGGTGCTAGCGCAAACCCCGTCGTCTTCCCCAGTCCCTACCCCATTTTCAGTTCCCAGTGGAGCTCGAGTGTTGGTAGACGGCGATGAGAGTCTGAGCGTTGTAAATAATACCCTGAAGCAGAAGTACGAATCCAGCTTTCCTGGCGCAACGGTTGAATTATCAAGCTCCAGTTCTAACGAAGCCTTGCAAGTTCTCCGGGATGGAAAGCTAGACATTGCATCGCTCGGACGGCTATTGACAGATGCAGAGAAAGCCGAAGGGTTGAAAGAAACACGTCTGGCCCGGGAGAAAATTGCCATCGTGGTCGGCCCCAATAATCCCTTTAAAGGCAGCCTGACCTTTCAGCAGTTTGCGCGGATTTTTCGGGGTGACATCACGAATTGGTCTCAAGTGGGCGGCCCCAATGTACCCATTCGGTTTGTGGATCGCCCAGAGTCCAGCGATACCCGCCTGGCCCTCAGTCAGTACAGTATCTGGAAAGAGCTGGGTGGGTTTACGGCTGGTTCTCCTGTGAAACCTGCCAATGAGGATAGTACCGATACTGTGATTAAGGCTCTTGGAAATGACGGCATTGGTTATGCCGTGTATAGCCAGGTGCGCGATCGCTCCGATGTCACCATCCTACCCATGCATAGGGCTCTTCCGGATAACCCTGCCTATCCCTATTCCCAGCCTCGGGTTCTTGCGCATAAAGGTACTTTAAGCCCTGCTTCTCAAGCCTTTCTGGCTATGGCAACGGGGGCAGCGGTTGTGGCCGCTCCACCCCCGGCTCCTGCTGGCGAGACTGCTACTACGGCCTCCCCTGAGGCCTCTCCCCCCACGGAAGCAGGGGCAGAGGCCCCTCCGGCTAAAGGCGAACCCGAGGGAGATGTCGCTGCGACCTCTAAACGAGACTGGTTACCCTGGCTGGCCTTACTGTTAATAGGTGCTCTGCCCTTTATATTGAAAGCCTTCCGGCGTCCCACCGCTGCCCCACCGCCTGCTGCTCCTCCCAACTGGGCGCAGCGGGCCGCAGGTAGTGGTGCTGGCAGTGGAGCTGCCCCTGTTACTCCTCCGGTTGAACCCGTTGGAGGAGTGGTAACTCCACCCCCACCTCCTCCACCCGCTGCTGCTCCTGTCCCACCCCCCCCGCCTGCCGCTACTCCTGTCCCACCGCCCGCTGCTTCTGCCCCACCCCTACCTCCACCACCCGCTGCTGCTCCTGTCCCACCTCCCGCTGCTTCCGCCCCACCTTCCCCGCCTGCCGCTGTTCCTGTCTCACCCCCTGCTCCTGTAGCAGATGCCGACTTGGTGGCAGCAGCTCCTGCAACGGACGATGAGAAGAATAGTCCGTCGTTGCCTCTAGGGGCGATCGTGGCAGGAGCTGCCGTTTTGGGAGGAATCGCCGCTGTTGCCGGTTTGGCCGGATCTGCTGCTCGCCCCAAGAGCCGCATTATTCTTGTCCCCCGAGACAATGATACGGGCTATGTTTACTGGGAAACGCCTGAGAGCCATCGCCAGGACGTGCGGAAACAGGGTGGCCGAGACCTTAAATTGCGTGTCTATGATGTGACCGGATTGGCGAATCCCGAGGCCAGTGACCTCCATGACCTCGCCGATGGGCAGTTGCAGGAGTACGCCGTTGCAGAAGCAGATCAGGATCGCCATCTACCACTTCAGCGCGATCGCGATTATCTGGCAGAGATTGGTTACACAACGGACGATGGAAGCTGGCTGGCCCTGGCTCGTTCTAACTCCATTCGCTTAAATGGAGCGGCTGGGCTAGCAGGTGAACCCGTTAACATCCCTGTTGATGCCGGAAGTGGCCTGGGAGCCGCTGTCGCTGGCATGGGTGCTGTGGCTGGAACGGCCCTTGTGGGTGGGGCTGTTGCCCGTGCATCCGATCGCGCGTCTGAGGAGCCCGATACTGACCCTCAATCGACTGTAGAAGCCGCTAAATACGATGTCGGCCAGACAGATTTGTCGGCCGAAGCTTTAGCAGATGTAGACGCTGGGTTAGCGGGCTTACCCGATGGTTATGAGGAGAGCCGTATCGTGCTATTACCTCGTGACCCCCAATGGGCCTACGCATACTGGGACACTCCCAATAGCCATAAAGAAGAATTGCGCCGTCAGGGTGGTGAACGCCTAGCCCTGCGTCTTTACGATGTCACAGATATTGGCGACCTGGAGCAAGAGCGTCCTCACAGCTTGCTGGAGTACGACTGCGACGAATTAGCACAGGATTGGTATCTGGGGATTCCGGTGAGCGATCGCGACTATTTAGTCGAAATTGGTTACCTCACTGCAGAAGGCTACTGGCTGATGCTGGCCCGCTCCAACCGAATTCGTGTTGCCCCTATCTACCCCTCCGACTGGTATGAAGAGCACTTTCTCTCAGTCGACTGGGACGAGGAATTATCGGGCAAGACGCTGTATCCCTTGAAGAGTCCGGGACGTACCAGCGAAACTAATCCCCTCTACACTCAGATCTTTGACAAGGCACAATCCGCTGAAGCCGATCGCGTAGCAGGCTCCCTATTTGGCTCCATGCACCAGGTGCCCAGCTCCCTGTACGGCTCGGCCCAAATGGCGTCTGGGCAGGCGATCGAATCCTTCCCTATAAGCTCGTTCGAACTCCAATCCTCTGTTAGCTCCTTCTCTGTTCCGTCGGTGGTCGGCTCCTACATTAGTCAATCCGCGATTAGCTCCTATGCACTTCAAGCTGGCCTCAGCTCCTATGCACTCCAGTCTGGGGTGAGTTCTTACATTACCCAATCGGGTGTTGGCATGGGTATGGGAGCCGTTCCCACCTTCTCAGGTGTTGGCATGGGGTCAGGTGTTGGTTTCTTTGCCTCAATGCCGCCTATCCGGGCTCGCAAATTTTGGCTCATCGCCGATGCTGAACTGATTGTTTACGGTGCAACCGAGCCCGATGCCACGGTCTACATCAACGGCGAACCGATTCAACTTAACCCTGATGGCACCTTCCGCTTCCACATGTCCTTCCAGGACGGTCTCATTGACTTCCCCATCCTGGCGGTTGCGGCTGATGGCGAACAGACCCGCGCTATGCATATGAAATTCAACCGCGAAACTCCCTACCGGTACACCAACACGAGAGACGAAGCGGCCGAAGAACCGTTTTAAGGGGCGATCGCCCACCCACAACAAAAAAGGGTTTGGCAATGCCAAACCCTTTTTCTTGTCGATTTTTCTCGCCCATAGTGCGAGAAAAATCAACGTTAAGATGCAACTTGAGCCGGTTCGAGCGATCGCCGCCCGCCCTTACCGTTTGTCGTCGCTGCAGGCATTTCCGTCGGGGTTTGTAGCAGGAACACCAGCAAAGGATTCCCCTGCAACTCTCGACGCATTAACCGACGCAACTCGGTTTCGAGATGCGCTTGTAATCGAGCCCAATCTATGTCGCTGCTACCGTTGCCAAAGTTGGGAGCAAATTCGGGCCAGCGATCGCGCAACGAAGTCTCCAATGTCCGCTCGACGGACTGTTGCAGGTGTGCCCGATCCAGTGTCGTCACCACACCCCGCAGGTGTAGCTCCGGACGCGCAATCAGCTTGCCTTCAGTCCCAACGGTTGCCGCAATGGTAATCACACCATCACCAGCCAGGTGTTGCCGCTCCTTCAGAATGCGCTCATGCACCACACCAGAACGGGAAGAATCGACTAGCTCAATACCCGAAGGCACCTTACCCGCTTTCTGAAGGCTATCGGGGGTAAGTTCAACCACATCACCGTTGTCGATGATCACCATGTTCTCGGCAGGAACACCCATGCTCTGAGCTGTCTGCGCGTGCTTCACGAGCATCCGGTGCTCCCCGTGGACGGGGAGGAAGAACTTAGGCTTGGTCAGAGCCAGCATTAACTTCTGGTCTTCTTGCGCGCCGTGACCGGAAACGTGAATACCCCGCTCACGACCGTAGATCACCTTAGCGCCCAGCATCATTAGCTTGTCGATGGTATTAACGACTGCGATCGTGTTGCCGGGAATAGGGTTAGCTGAAAAGACAACAGTGTCGCCCTTCTTAATCTGGATCTGCTTGTGAGATTCGTTGGCGATACGAGTCAACGCTGCCATCGGCTCACCTTGCGAACCTGTCGTGAGAATCAGCACCTCCGGGTCAGGGAGGCGATTCACAGCATTCAGTGGCACAAACAGGTCGTCTTCGCACTTGATGTAACCTAAAGTCCGGGCATGGGCAATCACGTTCAGCATGGAACGACCCACCACGGCGACCTTCCGTTTGTGCTTCCTCGCCAACTCCAGAATCATGTTGACGCGATGCACGGAGGACGCAAAGGTCGTCACCAGCAGACGGCCATCTGCCTCTGCAAAGGTGCGATCCAGGTTGGGGAAAACCGAGCGCTCGGAAGGTGTATGCCCTGGAACTTCTGAGTTGGTCGAGTCGCTAATGAGACACAGCACACCCCGTTCGCCGTGGTCGGCCATGCGCTGGATGTCGAAGAACTCGCCATCCACAGGGGTGAAGTCAAACTTAAAGTCTCCGGTGTGAATCACCAGACCCACAGGGGTATGGATCGCTACAGAGAAGCTATCGGCAATCGAGTGGGTGTTGCGGATGTACTCCACCAGGAAGTATTTGCCGATGCGAACAACTTCACGGGGGCGAACGGTACGCAATTCGGTGCGGTCAACAACACCCGCTTCTTCTAGCTTGTCATGTAACAGGGCCATGGCCAACCGGGGGCCATACATCACCGGAATATCAAACTGCCGCAGGTGAAAAGGAATCCCGCCGATATGGTCTTCATGACCGTGGGTGACGATCATGCCTTTGACTTTCTCGCGATTGTCCCGCAGATAGGTCGTGTCAGGCAGCACGATATTGACGCCGTGCATACCATCTGTGGGAAACGCTAAACCTGCATCAAGCAAGATGATCTCGTCATCGTACTCAAACACACAGGTGTTCTTACCAATTTCATGCAGGCCCCCGAGGGGGATGATTTTCAGCGGAGAATTTGATCCGTTTTTTGTAGTCATGTAACTCCTAAACTAAACATTCGGTCAGCAAGGTCAAGATGAAAAGCTTTTAGATGTGAGGCAAGGATGGGTCTGCGAAGCTTCTGAAGCGCAGCAACAGACTCATTCCTCAGCTCGACTAGGAAGGTGCTTGAAAGGTGAATTGTGCGTGTCAAAAGCCAACTCGTTGCGGAGCTTTGCAAACATCCTCTCAGGCATGGAAGGTAATCAAAACGGGCATTGAAATAGGGAGTATGGGATTACGTCATAGCAAAGGATGGTAGACAGATGTTTATGGACGAGGGAGAGTGCGATCGCCAAAGCCAAAAGATCAATATTCAGTTTTCAGAAAACTTGCGGTGTAAATACCGCTTGCTTTACCCTTGCAGGTCAAGGTTAAAGGAGGCCCAACTCTTCCATCACGGGCCGTAAGGTTGCCTCAACAGGGCCAAGGGCATCATACAGGGGCAGGCGCGTTTGCCCAACCTGCCAACCCTGTAGAACAAGAGCCAGTTTCACAGGAATTGGATTTGCCGTAACGAACAAGGCTTTGAACAAAGGTAGAAGCTTCCGATGCGTTTGTTCTGCGGCCTGTACGTCACCTTTTTCGAAACTTTGCACCATCGACTGGATGTCGTTTCCTACCAGGTGGCTGGCTACACTGACCACTCCTGTCGCTCCTACTGCCAACATGGGTAATGTTAAAGAATCATCACCAGAGTAGATTTTGAAGTCGGGAGACGTGGAGTGTCGAATGAACCCTACTTGATCCAGGTTACCACTCGCTTCTTTAATTGCCACTATATTCGGAACTTCGGCTAACCGAACCACTGTATCCGGAGTCATGTTCTGACCCGTACGCCCAGGGATGTTATAGAGCATGATAGGGAAGTCAGGGCTGGCTTCTGCGATCGCCCGGAAATGGCGATACAACCCTTCCTGTGGGGGCTTGTTGTAGTAAGGAACAACCTGTAGCGAACCATCTAACCCTAGTTTAGCGGCTTTTTGGGTCGCATCGATGGCCTCTTCGGTAGAATTTGAGCCCGTTCCGGCAATGACTTTTGCTTTCCCGGCAACAGCCTTCTGAACCACCCCAAATAATTCGTACTCCTCATCCCAACTTAAGGTGGGGGACTCCCCGGTGGTACCACAGACGACTAAGGTATCTGTACCCTGGTCGACCAGATGCGCTGCTAATTTCTCTGCCACAACATAATTCATACTGCCGTCTTCATTAAACGGCGTAATCATGGCAGTCAAGACACGTCCAAAAATACTCACTCGCCTCCTTCGCGCTTTGTATCAGAGAAGGACTAATTTTGCCGTAGGTATCACCGGGTTAAGTCAGGCAGAAGCCTGGCGAATTCTGCTTTAGACGCTGACAGAAGCCGCTGCTGAGGAGGCAGAACCTGCCCCGGTGGGTTTAACCCAATCTCGCTCGACCAGTAATTCCGCAATCTGCACAGCGTTGAGAGCTGCCCCTTTGCGAACCTGATCACCACACAGCCAGAGCTCTAAACCACCAGGATTGGAGAGGTCTTCGCGGATCCGACCGACCAAAACGGGGTCTTTGCCTGTGGCATCAATGGGCATGGGGAAATAGTTGGCTTGCCAGTCCTCGACCAACTGTACCCCTGGAGCAGACTTCAGGATCTCCCGTGCCTGATCCGGACTGAAGGGCTCTACAAATTCAAGATTGATGGCTTCCGAATGTGCCCGTAAGACGGGAACCCGTACGCAGGTGGCTGACACGCGTAGGTCAGGAACCCCGAAAATCTTGCGGGTTTCGTTCACCATTTTCATTTCTTCCTCACAGTAGCCCTGGTTGTTGATGGGCGTATTGTGGGGGAACAGGTTAAACGCCAGAGGATAAGGGAAAGATTCGGTGGGTGGCTCGGTGCCATTGAGAATGGCCTGAGCCTGCACTTTAACCTCCTCCATAGCCCGTGCACCAGCGCCGCTGGCTGATTGGTAGGTGGCAGCGACGATGCGCTTCACGGGCGTTACCTGATGCAATGGGTAAACGGCCACATTCATCAAGATGGTAGTGCAGTTGGGGTTGGCAATGATGCCCTGGTGCTGGGATGCGGCTTGCGGGTTTACTTCCGGCACGACCAGCGGCACGTTCGGGTCCATACGAAAGGCGCTAGAGTTGTCGATCATCACAGCTCCAGCGGCCACGATCTTCGGAGCCCAGGCTTTGGACTGAGAGCCACCTGCTGAGGCCAGCACGATGTCGATATCATCGAAGGAGCGATCGCTCACCGCTTCGATCGTCAGGGTTTCTCCCTGAAACTGAACGGTTTTCCCAGCAGAACGCTCTGAGGCCAATAGCTTCAGTTCAGATAGCGGAAATTGACGCTCGGCCAAAAGTTCCAATAATTCAGTGCCAACGGCACCTGTGGCACCCAAAATAGCAACTCGATACGACTGAGGCAAAGTCTAACGTCCTCCCACGACGGTAATGGTGTTGATGGTGTGTTGGAAAGGTGTTCTGACTGCTGCCAGAACCGAACGGTTAAGAGTGATCTGAAATGCTTCTCGGTGGTTTTCTTTAATTTGTTAAGTTCTTTTAAGCCTTACTGCTTCTGTAAGCCCCACGAGCCGGGGCGAATTCAGGTATATCGCATAAAGATTGACTGATCATAACGGAGTTTTGCGAGATCACAAAGCTTAATTTGATGGGGGCTTTGATAGCGGAAGTGGAAGTGGAGGCCGAAAACGCGTTTGAAACGTTTTTGCACTCCTTAAGAAAATCAACGGTTCAAACGATATTGCGTGATTGGGTGAGAGGCTTGAAAGATCTGTTCCAAGAAGTCTACGAGGAAACGGGCGAGCTAAGCCATACATTTGTGGCCTAAATCAACAATTTTTATTGTGGAACCCAAAATTTAGTTTTTCGCATGGTCGGGTATCCACAACCCAGCGAACCGCAACCTTTAGTCGTAGCTGAAGAACCTGAGTGGTGGATTCACACCTGTTCAGAATCAGTTACTATAGCTAATTGCGGCATTGCACTCCAGGCACAGCCCATTGACGTGACACGAGAAGATTCATGAAAGTTACCCAGGAAAAATTACCGGCCAGTCGGATTGGTTTAGAAATTGAAGTCACGCCTGAGATGTCGAAGCAGGTGTATGACAAGACGCTGCAAAAGTTTGCCCGTAGTGCCAACATTCCTGGGTTCCGCAAAGGGAAGGTGCCTACTAAGATCCTCACCAGCCAGTATGGTCGAAGCCTCAAGGCCGCTGCCCTGGAAGAGTTGATCGACTCCAGCATTAAGCAGGCGATCGAGCAAGAGAAGATTGACGCGCTCGGTAATATTGAGTTGCGATCGCCCTTTGAGCAACTGCTTGAGCAGTTTGAGCCTGGAACGGTTGTCACCATCTCTGCGGCCCTGGATGTTCCTCCTGATGCCAACCTGACCCAATACACTGGGTTATCGGTGCAGGCGGAGGAGATTCCCTACGATGCCAGTCGGGTTGATGAAGTATTGGAGGGCTATCGCGATCGCCTTGCTACCCGCGTGCCTGTCGAAGGCCGTCCCGCTCAGGAGAAAGACCTGGCGGTGGTTGACTTCAACGGCCGTTTGGTCAGTGAAGGCGATGAAGAAGTGGCTGAGATCCCAGGTGGTAGCGCTACTGACTTCGAGTTGGAATTGTCCGAGGGTCGCTTTATCCCCGGCTTTATCGATGGCATCATTGGCATGAACGTTGGGGAAACCAAGGAAGTCAATGCTACCTTCCCCGACCCCTACATGCAAGCGGATCTGGCTGGTAAGCCTGCCGTCTTTACAGTCACCTTGAAGGAAATCAAAGAGAAAGAGCTGCCCGAACTGGATGACGATTTTGCTCAAGAAGTGAGCGAATTTGAAACCCTGGAAGCTCTGCGTGAGTCTCTTGATACCCGCTTTAAGAAAGAAGCGGAAGATAAGACCCGCCAGAACAAGCAGCAGGCCTTCCTGGACGAGCTGGTGAAGCACTTGGAAGTGGATCTGCCCGAGTCTCTGATTCGGCGGGAAGTGGACTACATGATCACCCAGACTGCCATGCAGTTGGAGCAGCAAGGGATGGACATCAAGAAGATGTTCAGCGCTGAGGTGATTAATAGCTTGCGCGATCGCACCCGCCCTGAGGCAATTACCCGCATCCAGCGCACCATGGCTCTGGGCGAAATTGCCAAGAAAGAATCCATTAAGGTCGAGGAATCCGAACTGGAAGCCAAGATTACCGAAGTTTTGGCAGATATTGGTGATGATGCAAACATCGACCGTAAACGTCTGCGGGAAGTTCTCGACGAAGATTTGCTGAAAGAAAAGATCTTTGACTGGTTGGAAGCGAACAATACGCTGGAGCTGGTACCTGAAGGTACGCTGACCAAAGAAACCCCGACTGAAGAAGCGGTCGAGGAGCTCGAACCAGCTAGCAGCCAGACTATTGATGTCGAAGCGGTAGCCACTGTCGAAGCAGAGGATGCTCCCGCAGAAGCGGAAGTCGCTGAAGAGTCGGCTAAAGCAACGAAGGGCAAGTCTTCTCGTTCCAAGAAAGCCAGCAAGACCGATGCCGAGGCGGAGGTAGCTGAGGAAGCAGAGGCTTCTGACGAAGGAGAGGAAGCTAAGAAAAAGGCTACAGCCAAGAAGAAAACCACCCGCAAGGCCAAGGCTGACGATGCTGAGGCAGAGGATGCAGATGCCTAAAAGCTAATTTGTGGTGCATGTAGTACACCACAAATTGCTGCTCTCAGGCCGTTTCGGGCTCGTATTTGGCCCGACGACTATTGAGTAATTCTTGAGGAAGCCACCAGTCTCAAATGAGTTGAGGCATAATGTGCAGTAGGCTCGTTGCTGGTGGTTACTTGCATCTTGGCCGGAGTTATTACGGTTTTGTTGATATGGTTTTCTCCCAATCTCCACAATTTGCTCCCTGGAGCCTAAACGTGTCTGATCTCCAATCCACCGCGAATACGGCTGCTCAGCCTCGCAACATGATTCCCATGGTAATTGAGCAGTCTGGTCGAGGAGAGCGGGCCTTTGACATCTACTCACGGCTACTCCGGGAGCGCATTGTTTTCCTGGGAACCCCTGTGGACGACAATGTGGCCGACTCCATCGTGGCGCAACTGCTCTATCTGGATGCTGAAGATCCTGAGAAGGATATTCAGCTCTACATCAACTCGCCCGGCGGTTCCGTAACTGCGGGTATGGCAATCTACGACACCATGCAGCAGGTTCGCCCTGATGTTGTAACCATTTGTTATGGTTTGGCAGCAAGTATGGGTGCCTTTTTGCTGGCCGGTGGTGCAGCCGGAAAACGGCTCTCTCTGCCGAGTTCACGCATTATGATTCACCAGCCATTGGGTGGTGCTCAAGGGCAAGCGGTAGATATTGAAATTCAAGCCCGAGAAATTCTGTATCATAAGCGGAAGCTCAATGAATTGCTGGCTCACCATACCAGGCAGCCTATGGAGCGAATCGAGACCGATACGGAGCGGGACTTCTTCATGTCTGCTGAAGAGGCTAAAAATTACGGTCTGATTGATCAAGTGATCACCCGGCAGGAACTTTCCGCCGGACGATCTGCCGTCACCACAAGTAACTGAGGGGCGACTGGACATGTCAAAGTATGACTCTCATCTCAAATGTTCCTTTTGTGGTAAATCCCAGGAACAAGTGCGCAAACTGATTGCAGGGCCTGGGGTCTATATTTGTGATGAGTGTGTCGATCTTTGCAATGAAATCCTCGATGAGGAGCTGTTTGACTCTGGGGCTACAGTACCCCAGTCAGCTCCTCGTCGTGAGCCACAGCCAGAGAAGCGCCCATCGCGCTCAACCCGGCTGTCGCTGAATCAAATTCCGAAGCCTCGGGAGATTAAAAAGCACCTGGATGACCATGTGATTGGTCAGGAAGGAGCAAAGAAAATTCTTTCCGTGGCCGTCTACAACCACTACAAGCGGCTGAACTTTGTTCAGAACAAGGCTAACGGCAAGCTTGACGATTCTGTTGAGCTGCAAAAGTCTAACATTCTGCTGATTGGGCCGACGGGTTGTGGTAAGACACTGCTGGCTCAAACCCTAGCGGAAATGCTGGATGTGCCCTTTGCTGTAGCGGATGCGACGACTTTGACGGAAGCAGGCTACGTGGGCGAGGACGTCGAGAACATTCTGCTGCGGCTGTTGCAGGTGGCAGATCTCGATGTGGAAGAGGCTCAGCGCGGCATCATCTACATTGATGAAATCGACAAGATTGCTCGCAAGAGTGAGAACCCCTCGATTACTCGCGATGTTTCAGGTGAAGGCGTTCAGCAAGCGCTGCTGAAGATGCTGGAAGGAACGGTTGCTAACGTGCCGCCCCAGGGAGGCCGGAAGCACCCCTATCAGGACTGCATTCAAATTGACACCAGCAATATTCTGTTTATTTGCGGTGGAGCGTTTGTGGGTCTGGACAAGATCATTGAGCAGCGGATCGGGAAGAAGAGCATGGGCTTTATCCAACCGGGGGATACCTCGAAGGAGAAGCGCACCGCTGATGTGCTGCGGTATATGGAACCCGATGACCTGGTGAAGTTTGGTATGATTCCGGAATTCATCGGTCGGGTACCTGTGATGGCAGGTGTGGATCCGCTGGATGAGGATGCTTTGGCGGCGATTCTGACGGAGCCGCGCAATGCGCTGGTGAAGCAGTATCAGAAGCTCATGAAGATGGACAATGTGAGTCTGGAGTTTCGGCCAGATGCGGTGCGGGCGATCGCTAAAGAAGCCTACCGTCGCAAAACGGGCGCACGGGCACTCCGCAGCATTGTCGAGGAAATGATGCTCGATGTAATGTACGAGTTGCCGTCGCGGAAGGATGTGACGCGCTGTACGATTACGCGAGAGATGGTTGAGAAGCGATCGACAGCAGAACTACTGTTGCATCCATCATCGATTCCGAAACCAGAATCGGCCTGATAAACTTAAAACAAAGAAAGGCGGACATTGTCCGCCTTTCTTTGTTTTGGCAATTGATTTCTCTGTCGAGTTTATTGGAAACGAGTTGTAGAGGCGGGTTTTGGTGCTATCCCTACAACACAGGCGAGAGTATCATTCAAACCTAGTAGGCTACGGCCCAAGTCCGTAACCTATTTTTCTGTGGGGGTGCTTCGCACCCCCACAGAAAAATAGGTTATATATTTATCCTCGGCGTACTAGCCTACGGGATGCGATCGCGAGGGTAAGTTTTGCCAGGTTGACGGCACCAGCAGGGATGGTCTGCTAAACCCACCCCTACTGAAGGTATTCGACTTCCTGCGCCAATTGTTGTGCGGCTTTGCCGTGAACGAGTCGTGCCCTCACCGGCTTATGTAGAAGACCTATCGAATTAACAAAGGGCTTTATCAGAACTCTTAATACTTCATGGAGGGGGACGCAAATTCGGCAGGTCGTTGGTATTTTTAGGGGTATGTCTGAGTCCAGATGGATTTGGCAAGTTTGATGTTTCGTAAAACGAATATTGACAATGCCTTTTATTGATGTTCGTGGGGTATCACATTATTACGAATGGATCAGTGAAACGCCGGTTTCCTATCCGTTTCAGCCCAGTAAGCCAGTGATGGTGTTTGTGCATGGGTGGGGTGGTTCTGATCGCTATTGGGAATCTACAGCGCGGACGATCGCTCCCCAGTTCGACAGTCTCCTCTACGACATGCGGGGATTTGGGCGATCGCCCCTACCCAAACCTGTTCCCGATGCTGTCTCCGCCATTGGCTACGAGTTGGAAACCTATGCCGACGATCTGGTGCTGTTGCTTGATGCGTTAGGTGTACATCAAAAAATTTATTTGAATGCTCACTCTACTGGGGCATCGGTAGGGGTGTTGTTTTTGAATCGGCATGGCGATCGCGTCGAGCGGGGCATTCTTACCTGTAATGGGATTTTTGACTACGACCCGGCAGCGTTTGCAGCGTTTTATAAGTTTGGTGGATACGTGGTGGCGGTTCGGCCCAAGTGGTTGTCGGCTATTCCCCTAGTCGATCGCATCTTTATGGCCCGTTTTCTGAAGCGGCCAATTCCGGCGCACGATCGCAAAGCGTTTTTAGAAGATTTTCTCATGGCGGATTATGAGGCGGCTTTGGGGACTATTTTCACCGCTGTTTCAGAGAGAGCAGTGGAGGAAATGCCTAAGGAATTTGCCAAAATTCCAGTGCCAACGCTACTGGTATCAGGCGAGTATGACCAGATTATTCCGGCGGATATGGGCTCTCGTGCAGCAGCGTTGAACCCTTTAGTGGAACATGTGGTGATTGCTAATACGGCGCATTTTCCTATGCTGGAAGATCCGGAGACCTATTTGCATAGGGTGCAGGACTTTTTGCAAATGACCCCGTCTACGCCTCTCACAGCTTGATATAGAAAAATGTGTGGTTAGGTGGGTATGGAGGAGGCCCTTTGTGCACTTTTCATGCCATCTAACCACCCCAATTTTGACAGTTGGAATGTGAGGGACTTCGCCCGCTGCATTCCAACTGTCAAAATTGGGGTGATGAACTATTCGATCGTGTTTTTGTACGTGAAGCACACGAAAACACGACTTTTAAAACACGGCCTGGTAATAGCTATAGTTTATTGATAGGGAACAGAGGAGGACGCAGACGTGGTAACTGTTATGGATGTTGGCCGTTTATTTAATCGGCGTTTTTTCCGTAATCTGCTTCCATTTCCGGCTAGCAACCATTTTTTCCTGGGAAGTCTTGCACCGCCTTTTGAGTTGCTCGATGCTCAGACAGACCTGAGAATCCGATTGATGGATTGGGTCGGAACACGCCCTACAGATCCCCCTGTCCAGAAGCGGCCCGTGTTGCTCTATTTCACCCGCATTTTTAGTGAGAAGGTATACTGTCCGCTCTGCTATCCCCACATTATGGAACTGAATCAGCGCTATGAAGAATTTGCGCAGCGAGGGGCAGAGGTTTTTCTGATTACGAGTATAGACCTGCCACAAAGCAAAACTGTGGTGCGAGATTTAGGGTTAAAGATGCCGGTTTTAAGCGATCCAAGCTGTCGGATTTTTCGGCTCTATCAGGTTGGGCAGGCGTTAGGAGCTCCCCTACCGGCCCAATTTTGGATTGATGCGAAGGGACGGATTCGATTTCGTCATCTGTTTTCATTTTTGGAACCGAATGCCAGCGTGGATCGGTTGGTAGTGGCGCTTGACCGCATTCGTTCCGGGCGTCAACCGGAGCCTCAGTCTTCTGTTGCCCCTGTAAAATCTGACGTACCCATCAAATCTGATGATATAAAGGTGCCAGGTTCTACTGAAATGGGAGAGTTAGCGGATGTTGGTACGCAAGTTAATGGAGTGTGAGGAGTTTGTCGCAGGCGACCACACGCTGCTGCGAGAGCTGCTGCATCCAGACAAACAACCTCTGGCTTTGCGCTATAGCTTAGCCCATGCTACGGTGCCAGTGGGGCAAACCTCTACCCCTCATTCCCTAACCACTTCAGAAGTGTATTACATTCTCAGTGGTGTGGGGGATATGACGATTGATGGAGAAACGCAACGGGTGGAGCCAGGAGATGCAGTGTATATTCCACCGAATGCGAAACAGTTTATCCACAACTCAGGGTCAGAGCCGCTAGTGTTTATTTGTATGGTAGACCCGGCTTGGCGCAAAGAGGATGAAACTGTTTATGAGATCTAAAAACCTGGCGATCGCGCTACTGCCATAGAGCCTTGTGTTTTGCAATTCTCACAAGCTTTAAGTTATTACTTCAGCATTCAGGAAAAAGAATATTTGCTGCGTGATTGGAGAATTAATCCGACATGTTCTGGAATTTATTCCAGCAATCCATGCTTCTATAGTGCTGTTGTTTCTCAGAGTGTTTTATCTGATGTAGTTATGGATGAAATTTCTTGTAACCATACGCGTGAAGGAAATTGAAAGCTTTCATGATCAAACTCATTCCTACTTATATCCTTAATTATTGAATATTTCTTCTAATATCCCTAATTTTGTGTGTGGAGTGTATACGAAACTAACTAAAAAACTGTTATCCACCAAGGGTGATAATGGTAGGCCACGCCAATGTAAATAACATAATCAGATTGCAGGCCCAAAATGTGATCAAAATCCAGAGTAACCCTTGAAGGAGGCGATCGCCCGAATAACGTGCGGGCATATTGCGAATCTGCTCCCGTGCATGCCAGAGCTGCCACAGACGAAAGCAGGTGTAGAGGGTACCGATCAGGACAACAAGGCTGGAGAACCACGCACCAAATAACTGTTCGGATATTAATTGGGTTGCGATCGCTAAGAGATAAAAACCAAGAATTCTCCGCAGTTCTAAATTGCGAAACCAGAAGATGAAACCCATAGTGGGGAGGATAATGGTCAGGACGAGGGATAACGGAATCCATACGCGGATAAATCTTGTCCCTGCTTCGCTGAAGTTTAACTGTGGCTCAATGGGGAGCGCTTCGGCGGCGATCGCCCAGCCCGTTGCCAGAGTTAGTAAGGCGACAAACGCAGCGAATAGAAGCGTTATCGACCATGTAAAGGGTGTCGAGCGGCTAGCCAGCATAAGTAACTCCTTAGGTCATTTAGAAGTTGAGTGAATGTATATTCACCTCACTCAACTTACTAGGGCAATGTATGGACAAATGTGAGGAAGGCTGAACTCTCATCTGGTTTTACCGTGAAGGCTTCGGTGAAAGAATACCTCGTAGGAGAGATGCGTTTTAGAGTGAGTAAACTGAGCGGGATTCCAGAAAGACGTTTGTAGTACGTAACCTTGCTCTGGAGTATGAATGTCTATGCAATATCGGAATTGACAGTGCGTTTCTATCAGAAATTGGTTATGGGAGTTACAAGAGTAGAAGTGTTATACCCAATCAATGTGCAGCTTCCTATAAAGACGGTATTACATCGATTGCAGATTGAAGTGTGACGAAATCCTGAATGCTGGCAACACCCCGATGATTGCAGCGGTTCTCATTATGAGCTTCAAAGCCAAGATTGCGCGCCCATCGGGCGCGCAATCTTGGCTTTGAAACCCGAAAACCGCTTGCCTTCGGCAAGCGGTTTTCGGGCCTAATTCCATACTGAGAATTGCTGCGATGATTGGGTAGCGTTTGTATTATAGCGCTGTGCGGGTTGATTAAGTACGGTGGTGTAGGGCACGAAGTGCCCTACACCACTGTTGCTGTACTTAACGCACTTGCACATTGCTGATGTGCTTGCCGGAGCACAGGACAAAAAATAAAATTATTTCTAAAACCGAGTTTTTTGCTGTGAGAGTAAATATGCCACAACAAAAAAATCTCGGTTTTAGGACTCAGTCTACGCTGAGGTGTTTTACACAACACCCAATCAAAATATAGAGTCTTTGTGCAAGAAGCCGTAGTTCTAAAAGCGTCAGCTTTTAAGATTGAGTGCTACCGGTTTTCAATGCGGTAATGGTAGTGAATAAACGACCTCTACCATAACAGAATGAAGCTGAGTATAAATTCATGTTCTATGCATAAGGATAGATGATTATATGTAACTTTCGACGGATACGTTTCTGTTAGTATTTCAAGCTAATTAAGGCAGTTCATCGGCTTCATCGGTACTAAGTTTTGATTAGAATTGGAGGCCTAAATTATGAGAGCTGGTTTAACCTATTTTGACAATATAAAGGCTGGATTAATTTGAAGTTAGGGGCTATAAATTTAGATGTATTCACACTATGCCTTCGAAATTTCAGGGCGCATTTACTGTTTAGTCGTTTGTTATCGCGCTCTTTGAGCTGTAACGTCAGTTGATAACGGCTTCGTTGAGACCGTTCTGATGGGGCATCGTTCCATGCATCTATCTGCGCAAAAGCGCCTATGTATGGAGATTCGAAAATACTTTCGTTTGCCTTAACACCGCTTATTGCAAACACACACTCAAACTTTATCGATCCTCAAGTTCGTAGCTTCGCCAGTTCTTTAAGGCATAGATGCAGGCTTCTGCCCTGTGTCGCGATTGGGCATTGTCAAACAATGCTCTCCGTTTTGCACGGTTGCATCTCCCTAGCGATGCTCACGATGTTAATCGCGATCGCCCTTAGCAATGCCAGGGGTATTTACCAGCATCAGTAAGCGTGCAGAACGTTGATTTCAGGAATTTGGTCACGCATTAGGAGCAAATATGCGAGTTGCTTTTCTAGTTCATGACTTTCCCTCCCTGTCGGAAACGTTCATTATTAATCAGGCAACGGGTTTGATTGATCGAGGCCATGAGGTTGATATTTATACCAATCGCGTTCATCACAACGCTAAAATGCATCCGGATGTGATGAAGTATGGGCTGTTGGAGCGAACCCGCACGCTACTCCCGATACCATCCTCTCTCCTGATGCGAGTCCTGATTGGAATCAGCTTGTTTATTACGCACTTCTATCGGAATCCTGCACTGTTTTTGCGATCGCTCAACATTTTTCGCTACGGCCTGGGTGCTCTGGCTCTTCGACGTGTTTATGTAGCGGCTGTGTTGGCTGATAAACCTGCTTATGACATCGTACATTGCCAATTTGGTACGCAATGGTCAAACGGGATGACATTCTGTGAGTTGTTTCGGCCTAAGGCGAAGCTCATCGTAATGTTTCGAGGCTATGACATTAGCAGCTATGTTCAGGAGCGGGGTGAGCACATTTACGATGCCGTATTCCGAAAGGGGGATTTTTTCCTCGCAAACTGTGATTTTTTCCGACAACGGGCTATCAAATTAGGATGTGATTCTAACAAAATCGCGGTGCATCGTTCAGGCTTAGATTGTGGCAAGTTCCCGTATATTGCGCGGCATCCCCGCCCTGAACGTGGTGTTAGCATTGCTACCACTGGACGGTTGGTTGAGAAAAAGGGAATTGAGTACGTGATTCGGGCGATCGCCCAGCTCCTACCCATTTATCCCACGTTGCAATACAACATCATTGGGGATGGGATCTTAAAGCCCAAACTCCAGCAATTGATTGATGAATTGGAAGTGGGTCATGCAGTTCATCTATTGGGATGGAAAAATGAACAGGAAATCACTGAAATTCTCAAAGATACCGATGTGTTTGTGGCGCCCAGTGTCACGGCTGAGGATGGCAATCAAGATGCCCCAACCAATGTGTTGAAAGAAGCCATGGCAATGGGCCTACCCGTTATTGGTACCTGGCATGGGGGTATTCCTGAACTGGTTAAAGACGGGATCAATGGCTTTCTGGTGCCTGAACGAGATGTCGCTGCACTAGCCGATCGCCTGTCCTACCTGATTCAACACCCAGAATCTTGGGAACCTCTGGGCCGTTCCGGACGAGCCACTATCGAAACTCAGTACAACCTGGACACCCTGAATGAGCGATTAGTAGACCTCTATCAGGGCTTGCATTCTGCCACAGATGCGGCCCGAGTAACCCCACCCGTGTTTGCGACGAAACCGACGACTGCTCAAGCTCCGACAACGTGAGGAATTCTTATGACAACGCCATCTCCAATGATGCCATCGACGAATTCATCCACAACCCCAGTCACCATCGTGGTGGTTCCTCGGGAACGCTTCAGCTGTACGCAAGCTTCCCTGGAAAGCATTTTTGAACATACACCGCAGCCTTTTAATCTGGTATATGTAGATGGCAATTCTCCGGGCCATATCAAGCGCTATCTAGAAGAGCAGGCCCAGGCCCACCAATTCAAGCTAATTCGCACCGATCTCTATCTTTACCCCAACCAGGCCAGAAATTTGGGTCTGGAGCAGGTGACCACTCAGTACGTCGTGTTTATTGACAATGATGTCATTGTCTCTCCCGGCTGGTTAGATACCCTGGTGCAATGCGCCGAGGAAACCGGAGCCGCCGTGGTCGGCCCTCTTATGTGCCAGCACGAACCCATTCACGAAGAAATTCACTTTGCAGGGGGTGAGTCCCACGTTTGGGTTGATAAGACTGGGCGGCGGCGATTGCGCGAGAAGATGTACGACCAGGGCCATAAGGTGGTGGAGATGAGCGATCGCCTTCAACGCCAGGAGACAGAACTCGCAGAATTCCACTGCGTGCTGGTGCGGACTGAAATCTTCGATCGCGTCGGCTTCCTGGATGAGAAGATGCTCAACACCAAAGAGCACCTGGATTTCTGCATGACGGTACGGCAAGCCGGAGGCAAAGTGTTCTTTGAACCCGCTTGCATTGTCACCTACGTCCCCGGCCCGCCCCTGGAGAAGAGCGACTTGCATTACTACATGCTGCGCTGGAGCAATGCCTGGACACTGGCTAGCCTTAACCGCCTTCGGGAAAAGTGGGATTTAGCAGAAGACGGCTACTTCCAGAGTAAATACAAGAAATTGGGATGGCGACGCCATATCACCATCACCAAGCCCCTGGTGAACCGTCTAACCCTGGGCAAAGGCAATAATTTCCTCGCCCGTGCTCTGTCAAAGCTGGAACATAACCTCAACACCTATTTGACCGATCGCCACTCACATCTACAGCAGCGTTATGCTAACCTGCGCGCCACTCATTCGAAAGAAGCGGCCCCTGAGGTGCCAGTCTCACCCGCGACCCCTACCTTCAGCAAAACGGCTTGACCTTGTTGAGGTTAAAGAACCTGAGTTAAATAGCCTGTATACCTTGTGGGGTGGGGCTCTTGCCCTCCTGATCCAGTGGGAATATCCCACCCCACAATTACTTCCAAAATTTGAAGAGTTTGGGAAATGAACCTTTCAGGGGGCTGTTAAGAACCCAATCCCTATGCCCCTAATCACGAGTATGTACGGATATGAGCATTAAGCAGAAGGCAATTCAAGGTGTTGTTTGGTCAATTGTGCGGAACTGGGGAAGCCAGGCTGGCACATTAATTATCTTCTTCATCCTGGCCCGTCTGGTGGAGCCCCAAGATTTTGGCTTAATTGCGCTGGCCAATGTTTTCCTGGGCTTCATGCGGCTTTTTCTGGAACAGGGTTTTGGTCAAGCCATCATTCAGCGAGAGGACCTGGAACCGGAACACTTGAACACCGCTTTCTGGATCAATTTAGCTGTAGGCGTGCTGCTAGCCGCCATGGGATTTTCGGGCGCTGGGCTGGCAGCGAATGTCTTTGGTGAACCTGCTTTAACGCCGATTCTCCGATGTTTCTCGGTTCTATTTATTGTGTCTGCCCTGAACAAGGTGCAGCAATCCATTCTGGAGCGCAAGTTTCAGTACAAGACGATCGCCGCTCGCTGGCTTGTGGCTACTTTCGCTGGGGGAGCCATTGGTATTCTAATGGCGTGGCGCGGCTTCGGAGTTTGGAGCCTGGTAGCGCAGCAGATGGTCTATGAAGCCCTCGGTTCAATCACGTTATGGGTCTGTAGCGATTGGCGTCCGGGCTTTAAGGTGTCGGCCCGCCATTTTCACGATCTGTTCGGGATCGGGGTACACATTATGGGGTTCAACTTCCTCACTTTCTTCAACACCCGCATTAATGATTTCCTCGTAGGCTATTTTTTAGGAGCCACAGCACTTGGCTATTACACCGTTGCGTATAAAGTGCTCAACGTGATGACGCAGTTGTTGGTTAACACCACTCGAGACGTGGCACTGCCCACCTTCTCCCGATTGCAGTCTGACCCAGAGCGCTTCCGTCGAGCTTTTTACAAGGCGACGCAACTAACCAGTACGATTGCCTTTCCTACATTTTTGGGGATGGCAGTGCTGGCTCCAGAGCTGAATGTGCTGTTGTTTGGTGAGCAGTGGGCTCCCTCGATTCCATTAATGCGAATTCTGGCGTTTATGGGAGTCCTGCGAGCCATTACCTTCTTTAAGGGGTCTGTATTTGTGGCGATGGGCAAACCTGCCTGGTGGTTCTGGCTCAGTGTGTTGAATGCGACGTTGAATTTGGTTGGATTTGCGATCGCCCTCCCCTTCGGCATTATGGCTGTCACTGCTGCATCTGTTATTCGCGGCTACCTCGTCTTCCCCGTTGGACAATGGGCCGTTAGCAAGCTGATTCAAGAGCGTTTGTCGACATATCTCGGTACGTTTGTTGCTCCCGTGTCGAGTGCTGTGGTGATGGCAGGCGTCATTTTAATCGTAAGGGCTGCGCTCCAGGATGTTTTGAAGCCTCTGGAATTGTTAATTGTAGGGACTGCTATTGGCAGTCTTGTCTATGTCACCATGATTTATTTGATATCTCCCAAGTTGTTTACAGAACTGTTGGGCATTGCGCGGATGGTTGCTTCCCGCTCAAAAACTCAAAGCTAAATAGTTCACATATCAATACTCTGGACAGTTTTTCTGAAACCCTTGATTTTGCGTGCGCGAAGCGCACGCAAAATCAAGGGTTTCAGAAAAACTGTCCGAACTAATGACATATAGCAATGTGCAAGTGTGTTAAGTAGAGCAACGGTGGTGTGATGCACTTTGTCCCCCACGCCACCGTACGCAGTCAACGCGCACAGCGCTTAAAAAGAGAGGGTGAGTGCGCCGCACTCACCCTCTCTTTGATTATTTAGCTGTCACTAGGCATCTGCTTTACCAAAAGTGGTGAAATGCCAGCCCTTGCGCTGCTCGCCTGTAATGTCGAATACCACATGCTTCACAACAGTGAACTCCTCTAGAGCATAGTGGGACATGTCCTTACCCACACCGCTCATTTTGAAACCACCATGGGGCATTTCGCTGGCGATCGGCAGGTGATCATTCACCCACACCGTACCTGCTTGAATTGCCTTGGACATTCGCATCGCCCGTTGTACATTCAGCGTCCACACACTGCCGGCCAAGCCGTAGGGTGTATCGTTCGCCAACTGCATCGCCTCTTCTTCGGTTGAGAAGCGATTGACCGTAACCACGGGACCAAAGATTTCCTCACATACACAGCTAGCGGTGTGAGGCGGGTCTACCAAAATCGTTGGCGGGAAGTAATAACCCTCGCTGGGCACGCCTGAGCAAGTAATCACCTGAATGCCCTGCTGCTTGGCATCCTCCACATAACCCTTCACTTTATTCAGTTGAGCTTGGCTGGAGAGGGGGCCAATATCGGTGTTTTCGTCAAATGGATCACCCACAATTACCTGCTTTGATAACTCTGTGAAGCGGGCGAGGAATTGGTCATACACGGCATCCTGTACATAAATCCGGGTAGCCGCAGTGCAGTCCTGACCTGAGTTGACGTAAGCTCCAACTACGGCACCGTGAGCTGCGGCTTCAATATCCGCATCATCAAACACCACGAAGGGAGCTTTGCCACCCAGTTCCAGGGTGACGCGCTTGATCATGGGGCTGGCGAGTTCAGCAACCCGTTGTCCGGTGCGCGTGCTACCCGTAAAGGTGATCATGCCGATGTCGGGATGGGTGCAGATCGCTTCACCGACTTCAACACCGCCGGTCACGATATTGATCAACCCTTCAGGAAGCCCTGATTCGATAGCAATTTCTGCCAGCCGAATGGTGGTAATGGGGGTGTTAGGGGCGGGTTTGAGAACGACAGCATTACCAGCAGCGATCGCCGGGCCAATCTTCCACACCGCCATCATCAGCGGATAGTTCCAGGGCGTGATCGCACCCACTACGCCGATAGGCTCTCGCCGTATCATACTGGTGTAGCCACCCACATACTCGCCTGCTGCTGTCCCTTCCTGTCGCCGCGCTGCTGAGGCAAAGTAGCGAATGTTATCAATGGAGAAAGGAATATCTCCGTTAATCGTCAACTTGGTGGCTTTCCCGGCGTTCAGGCTCTCCAGCTGAGCCAGTTCGTCGGAATGCGCTTCCAGGGCGTCGGCAAGTTTCATCATGGCCGCGCAACGCTCACCATAGGACAGCGCCCCCCAGCCCACCTGAGCGGCCTTTGCCGCTTGCACGGCCCGGTCTACATCGGCTTTCGTTCCCAGGGCGACGGTGGCAAATACCTGGCCCGTTGCCGGATTGATGAGATCCTCGCTCCCGCTCGTAATCTTCTCGCCCCCAATAATCAGGGGGTAGTGAACCATCTTTTCCGTCGTAGAAACCATAGAACCTCTTGAAATTGAATCGCTTTAGAGTAGGGACTCTCTACAAAATCTGTTTAATCTATCGAATTTTTGTCGCGCGTTCTGTTCAAAGCCTAATACTTCAGACTGAGGATTGAGGGGCTAAAAGAGGGAAGGTTTAGGTTTTGTGACATTTGAAGCTATGGATGAAGCTAGGGATGTTGTCCTGTGAAGTAGAGGCAACATCAACCAATTTCCCGAACCACCCGGCAGGGATTCCCAACGGCAATGACCCCGGATGGGATCGATTTTGCAACAACGCTTCCTGCTCCAATGGTTGTATTGTCCCCAATAGTCACCCCTGGGCAAATGATGGCTCCGCCACCAATCCAAACATTTTTGCCAATTGTGATGGGAGCAGCTAACTCTAACCCCGTCGTTCGGGTAGCGGGATCTGTGGGGTGGTAAGCCGTGTAGATTTGTACGGCGGGTGCAATTAGGGTATTGGCACCAATGTGAATAGGGGCACAGTCGAGCAGGACGCAGTTGAAATTAAGGTAGACCCCATCCTCAAAATGAATGTTGATACCGTAATCACAATAGAAGGGTGGCTCAATCCACACGTTGTTACCGCAGTGACCCAGAAGTTGTTGCAGGAGGCTCGATCGCCCCTCTCCATCATCTGGCGAACTTAAGTTGTACTCATACATCAACCGTCGCGCATGGGTGCGCTCTGTCACTAACTCTGGGTCTGAGGCCAGGTAGAGTTCCCCAGCCAGCATCTTTTCCTTCTCAGTACTCATAGGTCTTTAAGGCGATCGCTTGGGTCATCAAACTAGTGGGTCATTTGACTCGAATATCGCCATTTTTTATAGGCGGCTGTCAAGATAGTAGGGAACCCTTGGGTGCCCTGCTATGACCCGTCGCCAAAAACATCCCCTGCGTGATCTGA